>CAWULR010000012.1:0-18594 GCA_963923845.1 uncultured bacterium | reverse complement strand
GTCACGGTCCACGCACACTGCGACATCCCTTGCGGCATCTACGACCCCGCCGGCGCGGTGCTCGCGGCAAAGACCGTGGCGCGCATGGTGGAGCTGATCACCACGACCGAGATCGGCGGTCCCGCAGACCACGCCGGCCGCAACAAGGTGGCGCGCTGCATCGCCGTGAAGGAACAGCATGCGGAGCTCGTGAAGCGCGAGGTCCAGGTGATCTGGTCGGACTACTTCAAGCCGGAGCACCTCGCCAAGGTGCCCGACCTGCACGACCAGGTCTGGAAGCTGCTCAAGCTGGCGTCCAAGAACAAGCAGAACGTGGACGCCGCCGCGGCGGCGGAGCTCGTCGCTGCAACGGAGGCGTTCGCAAAGGCGTTCGCCGCCTCCAAGGCGTAGCGTCGCGCGATCTTCTCTGAACGGCGCATGGTGACGACGGCGCGCCGCATCTGGCGCGCGGTCGTTGCCGAGCGCTCGATGTCTCCCACGCTCGAGCCGGGCGATCGACTCGTGGTGCTCCCCGCCGGCCCGCACGGTCTCCCCTGGCTGCGCGGCGTCCCGCGCGTCGGGAGCATCGTGATCGCAGAGCGAGAGGGCCGACTCGATGTGAAGCGCGTCGCGTCTCGACCCGCAGACGTACCGCTCGCCACGAACGAACTCTGGCTCCTCGGCGACAACCCAGCGGCGTCGAACGACTCACGGCAGAGCGGTGCGCTGCCGTTGAGCGCACTTCGCGGCATCGTCCTCTTTCGGTCGGGTCCCGCCGGAAGGCGCGGCCGCGTCAGGTAGTCAGCGCGCGTCGAGCGAGCCGCAGATCTCCGCGAGCAGATCGAGCTGGTCGAGCTCGGCAGGGAGGAAGTGCTGGAGCAGCAGACGCTGCGCGCCGGCATCACGGAAGGCGCGCAGCTGAGCGAGCGCCTCCTCGGGTGTCCCCGTGACCCAACGGGGTCGACGCGGTGCAAGGTACGCCTCGGCGTCGCCGCTGCCACCGGTCCGCTCCATGAAGCGTGCGACGCTCGCACGGTGATCGGCGCGCGTGCGGCCGACGAGCAGGCCGGTCATCGCAGAGCGGACGAGTGTCGAAGGCTTGCGCCCCGCCGCGGTGCAGGCGGCATCGAGGGCGGCGAACTTCTCGGCCGCGATCTGCGGCGTCGACGAGGTGAGGTTGAACTCGTCGGCGTGTGCCGCGGCGATGCGCATGCCGCGCGGCGAGCCTTCGCCGCCGGTGATGACCCACGGCACAGGATCGGGCTTCGGCCGGAAGCACGCGTCGTCGACCTGATAGTGGTGACCGTGGAACGACCAGCCGTCCGGTCCCGACCAGAGTCCGCGCACGATGCCGAGCTGCTCTTCCAGCATCTCCGCACGCACCCGCATCTCCGGAAACGGGAAGCCGTGACGGCGGTGCTCCGACTCGTGCCACCCAGCGCCGAGTCCGGCATGGATGCGCCGTCCGGCCATCTGCTGCACGGTGGCGACCACCTTGGCGTACTCGCCGGGTGCGCGGAAGGTCACCGGACTCACGAGCGTTCCGAGTGCGATCGTCGCGGTCTCGCGCGCCAGTCCGGCGAGGACGCTCCACGCGTCGCTCGTCGGCTGGTCTGCCGGACCTGGGAAGGATTCATAATGATCGGTGCGATAGAAGGCATCGAACCCGAGCGACTCTGCGCGCCGCGCGATCGCGAGCTGTTGGGTGTAGCTGAGCCCCATCTGCCCTTCGACGACGATGCCGATCTTCATCGCACAACCCTAGCGCGTGGGGACAGTCCGCGAGACGAGCGGTATCATCCGCACGACGCAGACGACCGCAGCACGTGGCAGGTGCGTTGGAGGAGGAGCCCATGGCAGCCGCACCGCACGCTGGCGAAGACATCTCTCGACGCGCAAAGCAGGGCATCGTCCTGGCGATCATGCTCGCCCTCTTCCTCGGCGCGCTCGACCAGACCATCGTCGGCACCGCACTGCCGCGCATCATCACGTCGCTCAACGGTGCGAATCTCTACACCTGGGTGGTGACGATCTACCTCCTTGCGAGCACCGTCACGGTGCCGATCTACGGCAAGCTCTCCGACATGTACGGGCGCAAGCCGCTCCTCCTCGCCGGCGTCGGGCTCTTCCTCGTCGGGTCGGCGCTCGCCGGTCTCTCGCAGAGCATCGAGCAGCTCATCGTCTTCCGCGGCATCCAGGGTCTCGGCGCGGGGGCGCTCTTCCCGATCGCGCTCGCGACCATCGGCGACCTTTTCAGCGCCAAGGAGCGCGGTCGATACCAGGGACTCTTCGGAGCCGTCTTCGGACTGTCGAGCCTTGTCGGCCCGGCACTCGGCGGCTGGCTCACCGACACCTTCAGCTGGCACCTGATCTTCTACGTCAACCTGCCGATCGGCCTGCTGAGCATCGCGATCATCCTGATCGAGCTCCCCACGATCAAGGGGCGCCCGAACCAGAAGATCGACTTCCTCGGTGCGATCGTCTTCGCCGCCGGGATCATCCCGGTGCTGATCGGACTGACGAACGTGCAGGGGAACGACTTCGGCACGCCGGAGGTGGCCGGACTGATCTCCGCCGGCCTGGCGATCCTCGGACTCTTCATCGTCATCGAGGCGCGAGCGGCCGAGCCGATCATCCCACTCGAACTCTTCAGGAACCGCACCTTCGCGGCCGCCGCGGCGGCGACCTTCTTCGCCTCGTTCGGCTTCTTCGCCTCGGTCATCTTCCTGCCGCGCTACTTCCAGACCGTGCTCGGCGAGTCGGCGACCAACTCGGGCTACGCCACGCTCCCGCTCCTGCTCGGCGTGATCATCAGCTCGATCTCGGCCGGACAGCTCGTCGCTCGTCGCGGTCGCTACAAGGCCCTGATTCTCGGCGCGATCCTGCTCGTCACCGGCGGTTCGCTCCTGTTGACCAACCTGAGGGCGGACACCGATCCGTGGGTGCTCCGCGGCTGGATGTTCCTCGCCGGCCTCGGCGTCGGGCCGACGCTCTCCGTCTTCACCATCGTGGTGCAGAACGCCGTGCCGTTCAGGTTCCTCGGCGCGGCGACCTCGAACCTCACCTTCTTCCGACAGGTCGGCGGATCGGTCGGACTCGCGATCGTCGGCTCGTACTTCGGTGGACAGCTGACGACGACGATCCCAACGGAGCTCGCCGCCGCCGCGCCCGCAGGAACGTTCGCCCCCTTCTTCGCAGCGGCGGGCGGCAACCTGGATCAGCTGACGAACGTGGGCGGCCAGTTCGACCCTGCGCTGCTCGCACTCATCCCCGCGGAGCATCTCGACGCCTTCTTCGCCGCGATCAGGGCGGGAATCGCCGATGCGATCGGCTCGATCTTCTGGCTCGCCGTCGTGGCGAGCCTCGTCGCACTCGTGGCGGCGACGCTGATCGAGGAGATCCCGCTGCGCGGCAAGCCGAGCGAGGGAGTCGTTGCCGAGCTGTAAGCGAGCAGCGCTCGCCGCGCTCGTCCTCTCGCTCCTCGCCGTCCCAGCCTCCGGACCGATCGCGGGAGAGCGCGCCAGCGTCGCCGCTGCGGCACCGTACCAGTGCACCCCGTGGACCTCGCTCACGCGCCCACCCGAGTCGCTCTGGGTTCACATCCCGGTCAAGAAGGGACGCCGCTGGAAGATGGGGACGCGCATCCAGGTGGACTTCAAGACGTATGTGGAGCGCGTGATCATCAACGAGTGGGGGCCGAACGAGACGCATCGAGCGCAGCTCCTCTCGGCGGCACAGATCGTCAAGCAGTACGCATGGTGGTACGTCACCCACCCGAACCGGCGACTGAAGGACAAGAACGGCGACTGCTTCGACATCGGTTCGAGCACCACCTTCCAGCTCTACCGCGACAACGCCACGCGCAAGCAGGAGGCCGCCGACGCGGCGCGCGTCGAGAAGGGGCTCCCCGCCCGGCTCCCGCTGATCCGCTCAGCGATCGAGGCGACCTGGCCGCTCAGCATCTGGAAGACGAGCGGTGGCCGCAAGGGCTTCGCTCACACCGGCTATCGCGCCGGCAGGTATCGCAAGGGATGCGACAGGTACCACACGGGGTTCCACCTCTTCCAACAGAACGCGCGCCGGTGCGCCCGCGACGGCGAGTCGTTCGAGGCGTTGATCCGCAGGTTCTACGGACCGAACGTGGCGATCTACCAGCCGTCGACCGACGCGAACGGCGTGCCGCTTGCGGAGAGCCAGGTCGACGCGTTCAGCGACCCGTGGTCGCTCCCCGACGAGTGGGAGAGTGCCGACCGGCTCACCGAGTTCCGCGGCGACTTCGACGGCGACCTCTTCCCCGAGATTGCGACGCTCCGCGTCTGGAGTTCGACCGACGCCGCCACCGGCCTGCCGACGACGAGCGCGGCGATGGGATCGATCGAGCGACGGAACGACACCTATCTCTGGCGCGACGACATCTGGAGCGTGGACGATCTCGGTGCCTACGGGATCGATGCGGCGCAGATGGAGGCCACAACCGCCGACATCAACGGCGACGGTGCCGACGACCTCGTCATCGCGGCGCCGACACCCGCCGACGTCGTTGCCACCGGCGGCGGAGCGAGCGGACTCTGGGTCGCCCTCTCGGAGAAGCGCAACTGGGTGCGGAGACGCATCCAAGATCCGGTGCTCGGCGCACCGCAGCTCGTGGGTACGTCGACCGCGTCGCTCGACCAGATCGAGCTGACGATCTGGGACCGCGACGCCGATGGCCGCGACGAGATCGCTCTCTTTGCGTCGACGGCCGACGGCCGACTCGAACTCTCGCTCCTCGCCGCGCCTCGCAGCGGCGGCGCGCCGTCGCTCTCCGTGTGGTGGAGCTCCGATGCGCTGCTCGGCACCTACGCCGACGGAAGCGTGAGCGCATCGGTGCAACCGCTCGGTCCGCTGCGCGATCCGGCCGACGGGAAGCGTGCACTGCGCAGCGAACTGATCGTCGAGGCGAACCTCGGCGGTGAGCGTCGAACGCTGGCGATCTCCGGCGCAGCACCGAACAGCGCGACGGCACGCTAGGATGCGCGCATGAGCCACTGGTTCACGATTCGACTTCGACCCGCGGTCGGCAGCCTCGCTGCCGCAACGACGGCACTCGCCGCCGCCGACGTCGCCATCGTGGGCATCGTCGGCAGCGCCGAGAGCGACGACGGCGTGGTCCACCTCGCCGTCGATCAGTCGGCGCGCGAACGCGCCACCGCCGCGCTGCACAAGGCCGGCATCGACGTCGTCGACGAGCCGGAGTCCGATACGGGCGCGCGCGCGACCGAGGGGATGATCGAGGCACTGCTCCACGGCCCGCGAACCTAGGGCTCGCGCGTGAGCGCCGCGCCGATCACCGTCACCTCGTGGAACGTCAACGGCATCAGGGCGCGCGCCGAACGACTCGCGGCGCTCTTGGATCGGACGCCACCGGATGTCCTGCTCCTGCAGGAGACGAAGTGCGACCCTGATCAGGTGCCCACCGCGCTCTTCGACTCCCGCGGCTACGAGTGGCGGGCGATCGGCGCCGGCGGACGGAACGGCGTCCTGATCGCCTCGCGCATCGGCCTCGCGTCTCCGACGCTGGGACTCCCCGCGTCCGCCGGCGGCGCCGTCGATGCACCGTTGGAGGGCGATCCCGACCTGATGGACGAACCGCGCCTGATCGCCGCGCAGTGCCGAGGCGTCACCTGCGCCAGCGTCTACGTGCCGAACGGCCGCGAGGTTGCGAGCGGCTACTGGCGCGCAAAGTTGCGCTGGATGGAGGCGCTGGCGCGCTGGTCGCGATCGGCGGTCGCCACGGCACCGCTGATCCTCGGCGGCGACTTCAACGTGGCGCCGACCGACGCCGACGTCTGGGATCCCGCCGCGCTCGTCGGGGCGACACACGTCTCGCCGGAGGAGCGGGCCGCACTCGGCGCGATCCTCGACGTCGGGCTGGTCGACACGGCGCGCGCGCTCTCGGCGGATGGCGTGCCGCCGACGTTCACCTGGTGGGATTACCGCGGCGGTGCCTTTCACCGCGGACACGGAATGCGCATCGACCTCCTCCTCGCGTCGCCGAGCGCCGGCACGCCGATCTCCGCCACGGTGGATCGCGACGAGCGCAAAGGGCCGCTCCCGTCCGATCACGCGCCGATCACGCTGACGATCCAGCCGTCATGATCAGTTCACGATGAGCGTGCCGACACGATGAGAACCGAACGGCTGCGCGCACGGACGGAGAGTTCCGCATCAGCGTCGCTGCCGCGTGCCGCCGCGCTCCTCCGCGCCGGTGGCCTGGTCGCCTTCCCGACCGAGACGGTCTACGGCCTTGGGGCGAACGCCCTCGACCCGATCGCGATCGCGCGAATCTACGAAGCGAAGGGACGGCCGACGTTCGATCCGTTGATCGTCCACATCGCCGACCGCTCCGATCTTCCGCTCGTGCTCTCCGCCGCTGCGCTCGACGATCCTCGCGTCACACGTGTCGCCGATTCGCTCTGGCCGGGACCGCTCACGATCGTGGCTCCCGCCGCACCGCAGATCCCGGGTCTGGTTCGATCGGGACTGCCGACCGTCGGCGTTCGCCTCCCCGATCACGACGTCGCGCGCGCCATGATTCGCGCCGCCGGGACGCCGATCGCGGCGCCGAGCGCCAATCTCTTCGGGCGACTCTCGCCGACCAGTGCCGAGCATGTGCTCGAGCAGCTCGACGGACGGATCGATGCCGTGCTGCTCGGTGGCGCGCCGCGTGTCGGTGTCGAGTCGACCGTCGTCTCGCTCGTTCCGGGCGAGCCGGCGCGCCTGCTCCGCCCTGGCGGCGTGCCGCGCGAGACGCTCGCCGACCTCCTCGCGCCGTTCGGTCCGCTGCTCGCCGCGGACGCAGACGGAGCGCAGGTCAGCGGTCCAGCCGCCGCACCCGGCATGAGCGCGTCACACTATGCGCCGCGCGCGCCGCTGCGCATCGTCGACCCTCGGTCTCCGCAGATCGACGGATTGACCCATGTCGCGCTGTTGGCGCCGGATCGCGAAACGCTCGCGCGGTTGCGACAGGGTGTCGCGGAAACCACCGCCGTCGCCGAGCCCCAGGTCGTCGCCGAAGCGGCGCTCAGCGAAGCGCTCGATCCGGTCGCCGCGGCGGCGAGACTCTTCGAGCTCCTGCACACACTCGATGCCGCACTCCACGGCCGACCGCGCGAGAGCACGGCGATCCTCGCCGCACCCTATCCTGAGCCGGGACTCGGGCTGGCGATCGCCGACCGACTTCGCCGCGCCGCGGCGGCAACCTGAGGAGCGAGATGACCACACCGAGAAGCAACTGGCTCGCCGACGCGATCAGCGGCGACGCGCTGCGACGCTTTCCGCAGTCGATCCTCGGGCAGGCGATCTTCGCGGTCGGACTCGCCCTGATGGTCAACGGCGGAATCGGCCTCCCGTCATGGGAGATCCTGCACCAAGGACTCGGCTACCGGCTCGGCATCACCATCGGCCAGGCGGCGCAGCTGAGCGGCCTCTTCGTCATCCTGCTCTGGATCCCGATTCGCCAGGCTCCCGGTCTCGGCACCCTCTCGAACATCGTCGTCATCGGCTTCGTGATGGATCTGACGATCGAAGCACTGCGACTCCTCGGCGTGCCGGCGAAGGAGGTGCTGAGCCAAGATCTCCCCGCCGCGATCGCCCTCACCGTCGTCGGCACCGCCCTCGTCGGCCTCGGATCGGGCATCTACATCGGGAGCGGCAACGGCCCGGGCCCACGCGACGGTCTGATGACCGGCTTCCACCGCATCACCGGGCGACCGATCTGGATCGTCCGAACCGTCATCGAGGTGATCGTCGGGATCGTCGGCATCCTGCTCGGCGGAACCTTCGGGTTCGGCACGATCTGGTTCGCACTGACGATCGGACCGCAGGTCCAGTTCTGGCTTGCACGCGTCGACCCCACGGGGCGCGCTGCGAAGCAGTCGACGGCGAGCAGCCGCCGCTAGAGCGGCAGGATCGCGTCGACGGCGATCGCTGCGAAGATCACCGTCAGATAGGTGATCGAGAAGCGATAGAGACGCGACGCACCGCGAAGCAGCCCCTCGCCGAGCACGTCGCTCCGCAACCGCCATGCACGCAGCAGGAAGATGCCGCCGAGGATCACGGCGGCGCCGAGATAGACGCTTCCCATCCCTGCCACCGCCCAGAGGATCAGACTCATCGTCACCAACAGGATCGTGTAGAGCCAGATCTGTCGCGCCGTCTCGGGCGCGCCGGCGGTGACGGGGAGCATCGGCACACCTGCGGCGGCGTAGTCGGGACCGATGCGCAGCGCCAGCGCCCAGAAGTGCGGTGGCGTCCAGTAGAAGACGAGCGCAAAGAGCAGGATCGGCGCCAAGGTGAGATCGCCCGTCACCGCCGCCCAGCCGATCACCGGCGGCAGCGCGCCCGCCGCGCCGCCGATCACGATGTTCTGCGGCGTGGAACGCTTCAAGATCAACGAGTAGATCAGCACGTAGAAGCCGAGCGCGAGCAGCGAGATGAACGCCGCCATCGCGGTGGTGGTCAGCGCCAGGAAGAGGAAGCTCGCCAGGCCGAGCAGCGCGGCGAAGCGGAGCGCCGCGCCGACGGCGATCGCTCCGGTCACCAGCGGACGAGACGCGGTGCGCGCCATGCGCGCGTCGATGTCGCTGTCGATGATGCAGTTGAAGACGTTGGCGCTCGCCGCGCTCAGCGTGCCGCCGATCAGCGTGCAGACCATCAGGGCGATCGAAGGGACGCCGTGCGCCGCCAAGACCATCGCAGGAATCGTCGTGATCAAGAGCAGTTCGACGATGCGCGGCTTGGTCAACGCGATGTAGGCGCTGATCGTGTCGCGCAGGTTCGACCCGCTGCCACTCGATGCGCCGCCGCTCGACTCGCGAGAGCCGTTCGCACGAGCCTCGAGCAGGGCGACGGCAGCAGCGCCGACGGCGAGTGCCCAGATCACCGAGGCGAGGGCGACGTGGAGGGTCTGGGTCCAGGGCGCGAGCTTGGTGAAGATCTGCAGCGCGCCGATCACGCACTGCACCGCGAAGAGCCCGAGCGCGGCGGCGAGCAGTCGACGCGTCCGACGCGGGCTCCCCTCCTCTCGACGGACGATCCAGAAGGCGGAGACCAAGATCAGGCCGACGATCGCCGTGGCATAGCGGTGCACCACCTGCGGGCTCGACGTGGCGGTGATCGGCGGGAAGGCGGTTCCGCCCATCAGCGGCCAATCCGGGTAGAGGAGTCCGGTGTCGGTACCGGTGACGTTCGAACCGAAGAGGAGCAGCGCATAGACGGCGCCCGCGGCGATGATCGGCGCGACCACCGCGCCGCGTGCCCGCAGCAGGCTGCCGATCTGTTCGGGATATCCGCTTCGCGCCAGCACCCAGACCTGCAGGCCGAGGAAGGCCATCGCCGTCGCGAGATGCGCGGTGACCGAGACGCCCGAGTTGGACTCGAGGACGGTCTGGCGGCCGAGCCATGCCTGGAAGATGACGAGAGCGAGCAGTGCGACCGACGCCCCCTGCAGCGACCGGCGACCGCTCAGCGAACGGAACGCCGCCGCCACGAGAGCGAGGGCGATGAGTCCGATCATCGCCGCGATCGTGCGATGCACCCACTCGAGCCAGGCCTTGTAGTCGTCGAGCGGCGGGATCAGCTGTCCGTAGCAGAGCGGCCAATCGGGACAGCCCATCCCCGACTCTGTGGCTCGGACGATGACGCCGACGACCACGAGTCCGATGGTGGCACCGAGGAGAATCTTCAGAATCCGGCGAAAGCTCTGCATCGCGTCAATGATACGCGCCAACCCGAGATGCTGCGGTAGAGTCGTCTGGTGAGATTCGCGACCGTCGCCGCCGTCCTGTTTCTGGTTGCAGCCTGTGGCGGAAGCGTCCCTTCTCCGTCTGGCCCCATCGACAGCTCTGCGGCCGGATCCCAGCGCAACGGCTGCGTCGGCGATTGGCCGACGGCCGGAACGGCGAAGAGCACCGGCCCGATCCCCCTCCTGGTCAACAGCGATCTCGCCCCTGGAGACAACCGCCTCCTCCTCAGCCTCGTCGACGCCGACGGATTCCCGGTCGGTGGGCCAGCGTGGCGGCTGAGTGCTGAGTCGTTCAATCTCACCGCCGACGGCTGTACACCGCTCGCCACGAAGATCGACCTCCCGTTCAGCTGGTCGATCAAGGATCTTCGCGGCTTCTTCATCGGACCGGCCAACATCCCCGCCGGCACCGAAGAGCTCGGCCTCGCCATCAGCGGCACCGATGCGAGCGGCGCGGCCGTCTCGATCCGCTTCGCCGCGAAGGTCTGGCCGGCGGCGATCGCTCTGCGACCCGGCGACGCGGCACCGTCGGTCGCAACGCCGACGGCCGCGACCAGCGAGCACGGACTCGCCGGCATCAGCACCGATCCACAACCGCTCGCGCGCCTCTACGAGTACTCGGCGGCAGACCTACTCGCCGCCGGCACACCGTTCGTGATCGTCTTCGCCTCGCCCGCCTTCTGTGTCTCGCAGGCCTGCGGTCCCACGATGGAGGTGGTGAAGGCGGCGGCGGAGCGACACCCTGGCGCGCTGATCATCCACGTCGAGCCGTACATCATGGAGTGGAACGGCGAGCGCATGATCCCGACGCTCGACGCAGCGATGCACCTGCAACCGAACGAGGCGGCGAGGGCGTGGCGACTCCCCGTCGAGCCGTGGATCTACACGGTCGATGGAAACGGGATCGTCATCCACTCGTTCGAGGGCGTGATCGGCGACGACGAGCTCGACGCAGCGATCAAGGAGATCGACGCCGACTAGCGGCCGCTGCTTCCGGGCGCGCCGATCGGTTCACCCGCCGCGCAGAGCGGGCAGGCGCTCGCCTCGAACGTGGGCAGGTCCAGCGTGAGCGCGGCGATCAAGGGGATCGGCTCGCGACCCGGAACCTGGATGGCGCGCACGTCCGGCGAACGGCTCACGACGACCGCCGCCGCCACCGGGTGTGCGCCGGCGGCGAGGAGCGGCGGCAGGAGCGCCTGCAGCGATCCGCCCGTGGTGAGGATGTCGTCGACCATCAGCACGCGCGCGCGCGGCGGAATGTGGAAGCCGCGGCGAAACTCGCGGCGCAGCGCGCCGCCCTCCCCCGCCACCTCTTCGGCGAAGATGCCGCGCACCCCGAGGAGCCGACCGAGTTCGAAGGCGAGCAGCACACCGCCCGTGGTTGGGCCAGCGACCAGGTCGATCTCGGTCGCCGCCGCCGTGACGACGGCGAGCGCACGTTCGGCGAGCAGCCTGCAGACCTCCGCCGCCGCATCGGGATGTTGCAGCAGCGCCCACTTCTCGAGGTAGCGATCGCCGTGGCGACCGCTCTTCAGCAGGAAGTGACCGCGCTGCAGCGCACCGGTCGCCAGGAGGAGTCCTTCGACACGACGCGCACTCAGCGTCTCATCGTGCGAACTGACCGCCGCCTGCGGGTAGCCGTCCGGCGCTCGGAGTGGCTCGCGCAACGGCAAGAGTGGCTCGCTCATGGTGAGAGCCTACCCCGTGACCGGACGCGACAGCGCCGTGCCGACCAGGTCGGCAACGCTCTCGCCGCCACGAGCCGCTGCGCTCCGCCGCGCCGACTCGAGCACGGCGCGCGGCAGATCCGCATCCGCCCACAGCGCGCTCCCGAGGCTGACCAGCCGCGCCCCTGCGGCGAAGTAGTCGAGCGCATCGGCGGGAGATCCGATCCCGCCGCCGCCGATGACCGGAAGCGCTCCGCTCGACGCGGCCTCTGCCACCGCGGCGAGCGCACGCGGTCGGATCAACGGTCCCGACAGCTCGCCGTGTCCGTCGGCAAGTGCGCCCGCGCTCCTCGTCCGATTCGGGATGAATCCGACGGGCGAGCCGCTGACCGAGAGGAGGTCGGCGCCCGCGTCGGCGGCGACACCCGCGAACCGCCCCGGTGCCACGACATCGGGCGAAACCTTGGCGATGAGCGGAAGGTCGGTCGCATCGCGTGCCGCGTCGATGAGTCGAGCCGACTCGTCGAGCGAGCGCTCCCAGCGCATCCCATCGAAACCGTCGCTCGGCACGGTGAGATCGAGCTCGTAGGCGTCGGCGGCGACGCGATCGGCGCGCGACTCGATCCTCGCGATGAGACGGGTGAGCGAATCGAGCTCCGTGGCGACGAGCGAGATCGCAATCGCACACGGAGCGGCGCGCCACGCTGCACCGTGACGGTCGATCACCTCGTCGACGCCCGGATTCTCGCGTCCGATCGCATGCAGCGCCCCTCCGGGAACCTCGACCATGCGAGGCAGACCCGATCCGCCGCGCGCAGCGATGGAGACGCCCCGCGTCACGAAGAGGCCGACATCGCGTAGGTCGATGAGGTCGCCCGCCTCGGCACCGAAGCCGAGGATGCCGCTCGCCGTGACAATCGGTCGCTCCAAGAGCAACGGACGAGGTCCGCCCAGGCTGACGCGCAGGTCGATCGACGTCGGATTCGTGCGCTCGTCGGTCACGCCTCGCTCCTCGTTCCATCCGGGAGACCCGGCGGAGAGACGGCCGGACCTTCGCGACAGAGGCGGATGCTCCCGTGTGCGCTCTGGAAGGTGCAGCCGCCGCAGACGCCGCTCCCGCACCCGATCTCGTGCGAGACGAGCAGCTGCAGCCACGCCGCCGAACCTGCGCGACGCGACCTGCGGCGCCCTTTCGCGGTCGTACGGTCGATTGTCGAGGCCGCACGTACCGCCTGCGTGACCGCGTTGAGGAGACCGCGCTCTCCGGAGGCGATCACCTGGTCGGCCCAGTCCAGGTAGTCCGACGCACGTTCCGCCGCGCCGCCTTGATGACCGAGGCTGCCGTCGAGGGTTGCCACGGCGATCTCTACCTCGTCCGGAAGCAGCGCCGCTGCGGGAAGCTCGGCCGCGCTGCGCGCCTCGACCAGCAGCACCACGCTGCGGCCGGCGGCAATCAGAGATGTCGCGAGGAGGCGCACCCACGCGAAGCCTTCCACATCGCAGACGATGAGCACCCGCTCCGATCCGCGATCGATCTCGATCGGCTGACCGATCGGACCCACGACCGAGAGTGCGGCGCCCGGCGCCAACTCGGCGAGCGAGTCGCGACCGCCGTCGACACGGGGCAGCAGCGCGACTTCGAGACGTCCGGCGAGCACGTCGACCTTGGTCACGGGGGCGACGCGGCGGAGTCGATAGCCGCCCGCCTCGGCGTGCACGAGGTGCAGCGCATGACCGGGTCGGAGCGGCGCAATCAGCTCGGGCGCGCGAAGCAGGAGGGTGACGCGGCCCGGAGAGAGTTCGCCGACCGCGAGCAGCTGGGCGGTGACGGGCGGAGCGCCCATCGCTCGGCTACACGCGCGCGCCGCGGTCTCCGGCGACGCCGAGTCCAGCGATGACGGCACCTGTCGGTCGCGTCGAGAGCCCCGCGGCCCTGCGCAGCGCCGCTTCGAGCCGGTCGTAGAGGTCGGCGGCGGCCCAGAGTTCGACGACTTCGGCGATCGAGGCACGGTCCATGCTGCTCCGTTTTCGGGCGTCGATCGAGCGCACGCGGAACGAGAGGTCGCTCTCGAGCGTGAGCTGCGGCGCCTTCTCGCTTCCTGCCAGCAGCAGCGGAGCCACGCTCTTCAGCGTGCTGCGGTGCTCGCGCAGATAGTCGGAGAGTCGGTCGGCCGCATGCTCGACCGCGGTGAGCCGCTCAGAGCCCGCCGCCTCGGCCGCCGCCGCCACCTTGCGCGCAAGGTCGGGCGCAAGTGCGCTGCGTTTCGCCGACGAACGCGTCGACAGCGACTTCGGTGCGACCTTCTTGATCGGCATCTTCGCGGCGGCCATCAGCCGCGGTACTCGAGGTCGCGAGAGAGACGTTCGCGCAGGAACATCGAGTGATGGCGCTCGAACATCCACTCGCCGGCGCGGTGGCCGAGGGCGCGCGACGACTCGTCGCGCTCCAGCAGATCGAGCGTCCCGTACTCGGGAAGATCGAAGAGGATCACGTTGTCGAAGTCCCAGCCGTGCGCCACGTTGTACCAGCCGAGGAACTTGATCCCGAACTGCTCTTCGTAGCGCTTCACCGTCTTCGGGAAGAGCGTGCGCATGAAGAACTTGAAGAAGGGGTCGCGCCCCCGACGAATCGAGAAGTAGGTAGCAAGGACCGGCATCAGCGCGATTCTCCCACGCCACCGTCTTCGGTGCCGCCCGACGCACGCTTCGCCTCGTCCTCCAGCTCCCCAACCGTCTTGCTGCGGCTCGCGAGCGGCGCTCGTCGACCTCGTCGATCGGCCGCCACGAGGCGGAGCAGGAAGATGGCGGTCTGCCCGACGAGGAGGAGCAGGATGACGACGCCGATCAGGAGCGCGGTGGCGATGGGCGCCCCCCAGTTCAACACCGCGGAGAGCGGGGCCAGCACGATGAAGACGACGAGCGCCACCACCTGGATCCAGAAGCAGCCGAGGCCTGGACCACGCTCGGGGCTGAGCGGCGCACCCTTGTACTCGGGCATCTGCGGCGTCTCGCCGGTGGTCATGATGTCGTGCCCGCCTGCCACGCCACGCTGCCGTGGAGCATCGTGAGCTGCACCGCACCGCGAAGCGTTCGGCCGAGGAGCGGCGTGTTCGCACTGCGGCCGACGAGCGTGTCGCGGCGCACCGTCCAGCTCGCGTCGCGGTCCACGACGACGAGGCGCGCGGCACCTCCAACGGTGAGCCCGCGCGCAAGCTCCGGTCGACCGAGCACCGCCGCGGGGCCGGTGGTGAGCGAAGCGACGAGGAGCGAGAGCGGAAGCTCGCCCGCCGCATGCGCGGCGAGCGCCACGCTGAGCGCCGTCTCGATGCCGGCGATCCCGTTGGCGGCGAGGCCGAACTCGACCTCCTTCTTCTCGCGCGAGTGCGGCGCGTGATCGGTGGCGATCGCCGACGCCGTTCCGTCGCGCAGCGCCGCGCGACACGCGGCGGCATCGGCGGCGGCGCGGAGCGGCGGGCAGACGCGCAGGTTCGGATCGTAGGCGGAGGCGTCTGGATCGATGGATGAAGGTCGCCGATCGTCGCTCTCCCACGCCCAGCGGCGATCACCGGCGATCCAGGCATCGGTGAGCGAGAGGTGGTGCGGCGTGACATCGCAGGTGATCGGCAGGCCCTCGGCACGCGCGGCGCGCACGGCGTCGAGCGCGACGGCGGTGGAGAGGTGCGTCAGGTGCAGTCGCGCGCGCGGCTCGTCGTGCAGTGCGTCGCGCAACAGGGCGATGTTGCGCACGACGGCGCTGATTTCGCCCGCCGCCGGCCACGGCTTCAGGCCGAGCGACGTCGCGACCACGCCGTCGGCCGCCTCACCGCCCGCGGTGAGCGCCGGATCTTCGCAGTGCTCGATCAGCGGCAGGCCGAGCGCGCCGGCGGCAACGAGCGCGGCTCGGAAGAGTCGAGGGTCGGCGATCGGACTGCCGTCGTCGCTGAAGGCGACGGCGCCGGCGGCGGCGAGCTCCGCCATCGGCGAGAGCGCCGCCCCGGCACGACCTGCTGTTGCGGCGGCGATCGGCAACAGCGTGAGTCCGCGCGGCGACTCCGACCGCACCAGCTCGCGCACCAGCGCAGGGTGGTCCGCCGCCGGATCGCTGTTCGGCATCAGCGCCACCGCGCCGTAGCCGCCGTGGGCCGCCGCCGCCTCGCCGCTCGCCACATCTTCGGATGCGCGCGCGCCGGGCTGTCGGAAGTGCGCGTGAAGGTCGACGAGGGCCGGAAGGAGCAGCCGCGACGGATCCTTCGGTCCGGGCTCTGCGCCGTCGATGAACGTCTGGCGCGCGTCCACGATCCCATCGCGCCAGTCGAGTCGCGCGATCTTGCCGCTGTGCACTTCCACGGTCGCCACGCCGGCGCGGCGACTCGAGGGATCCACGACCCAGTGGTCCGCGAAGAGCGTTCGCTCCGCGCGCGGTCGGCTCATCGGTCGGCCTCGCGACTCACGCCGTCGCCCGCCGCGACGGTGCGGCCTTCGACGGTGCGACCCCGGGGAACGGCAGATCGCCGCGAAGCACCGACCAGAGAACCGCCATGCGCATCGGCACCCCCTCGGCGACCTGCTCGAGGATCAGGCTCCGCGGTCCGTCGGCAAGGTCGGGATCGATCTCCACTCCCTCGTTCATCGGACCAGGATGCAGCACCACGCAGGTGCGCGCCGCGTACCTGGCGATGC
This sequence comes from uncultured bacterium, assembly GCA_963923845.1. Classification (GTDB taxonomy): domain Bacteria; phylum Chloroflexota; class Limnocylindria; order Limnocylindrales; family Limnocylindraceae; genus Limnocylindrus. Next base: position 2,484 of record CAWULR010000012.1, on the reverse strand, counting down.
GCTCCTCGTCGAGGCCCCACTCGTGTCGATACGCCTCGAAGGAGCTCACCTCGCCTCCGTCGAGTCGCTCGCGTTGGATGCGCAGCGCCATCACCGCATCGGCGCCGTCGATCGCCTCGGCGAGCGTCGAGCAGAGTTCGACGCCGTCGCGCCGTTCGGCGAGGGCGTGGAATCCGCGCGTGAGCGCGGCGGGCCCGGCGAGCCGAACCTGAGCGCCCGCCGCTCGCAGCGTGTGCAGGTTGGAGCGCACAACGCGACTGTGGAGCAAGTCGCCGACGATCGCCACACGCCGACCCTTCAGCGTGCCGTCCTTCGCGCCGATGCGGCGCACGAGGACGGAGAGATCGAGGAGCGCCTGCGTCGGATGCGCATGCCAACCGTCTCCCGCGTTGACGATCGAGCCGTCGAAGACACGTGCCGCCAACCACGGTGCACCGGCGCGCTCATGACGCACCACGATCGCGTGGCTCCCCAGGGCGCGGAGCGTCTTCACCGTATCCACGAGCGACTCGCCCTTGCCGATCGACGAACCTGCCACGGCGACGCTGTTCACGTTGGCGCCGAGGGCCTTCGCCGCGCTCTCGAACGAGATGCGCGTCCGCGTCGACGCTTCGTAGAAGAGCGTGGTGACCGTCGAGCCCTGCAGCGCGTCGACGCGACCCGAGGGCGAGGCGAGGATGCGACGGGCCGCGTCCGCGGCACGCAGGTAGTTCGACAGCTCGGCCCAGCCGAGTCCGGCAACGTCGAGGAGGTGCCGACGGGAGGCGGGCGTGGACGGCATGGGTCTCCGCCCCGCTCTCGTGCTCAGCCCTTCGCCTTGGCGGCGGCCTCGTTTGCAGCGAGGTGCTCGGCGAGCAGCTCCACCTTGACCAGATCGGTGCCGTCGAACTCCTTCACGCAGACGCGCACCACCTCGTCGCTGGTCGTGGGGATGTTCTTCCCCACGTGGTCTGCGCGGATCGGCAGCTCGCGGTGGCCGCGATCGATCAGTGCGACGAGGCGAATCGCCTTGGGGCGGCCGTAGTCGATGAGCGCGTCGAGGCCGGCGCGGATCGTGCGACCCGTATAGAGGACGTCGTCGACCAGGATCACCGTCTTCCCCGTGATGTCGCCGGGGATGCTCGTCCCCTTGTGCACCGGCGCCACGGAGATCGTCGAGAGGTCGTCTCGGTAGAAGCTGATGTCGAGCGTGCCGGACTCCACGTCCACACCCTCGTTCTCCTTGATCGCCTGGACGATCACCTTGGCGAGCGGAACGCCGCGACGCTGGATGCCGACGACGACGAGTCCGCTGGTCCCCTCTTTCTCGATGATCTCGTGCGAGATTCGGATGAGGGCTCGGCGGATCTCGTCCGCGTTCATGACCTCGCGTGCCATCTGGGTCTCCTCTCCACCGCCGGCCGTTCTCTGACGACCACGTTGCGGATGCCGCCGAATGCTAGCAGGAGGCTAGGCGAGCGCCTTTCGCAGTTCCGCCGCCGCCTCTTCTGGCGCGATCGGGACCACTGGGACCCCCGAGGCGAGCTCCAGTCCGCCGATCGGACGGATCCGCGGATGAATCTCCCAGTGCCAGTGGTAGGTGACGTCGACGCGCTCGCGCAGCGGCGCGGTGTGAAGGAGGAGGTTGTACGGCGGCATGCCGATCGCGCGCAGCCCCTTCACCGCCGCCTGCAGCGTCTCCGCAAGGCCGCGCAGCGATGCGGTGTCCACGTCGCCGAAGTCTGCGGCGTGGGTGTTCGGGATCACCCAGGTCTCGAACGCCGACCGACTCGCGAACGGCGCCACGACGGCGCCGAACGGGTCGCGGTGCACCAGGCGACGACCGCTCGCCACCTCGTCGTCGATCAGGGTGCAGTAGGCGCAGCCTCCGGTGCGGATGGAGAGTCGCGCCGAGCCGCCGATCTCTTCCGCGAGTCGGTGCGGCACCTGTGGCAGGTCGTAGGACTCGAAACAGAGGTGATCGGTCATCGCCCCCGCCTGCGCCGCCGCGTTGCGCACGAACTGGATGTACGCCGTGGCGCCGTGTTCGCGCGCGGCGCGGATCTGGTCGCGGATCGCGATGAGGAAGTCGACGACGAGCGCCGTCGGAACCTCGTCGAGCTCGCGGTGCTCACCGCGCGGTGCGATCAGCGTGGACCAGGATCCCGCTCGATCGACGTCGCTCAGGGTCATGAAGCCCGCGTCCCCCGCCGCCGCGTCCGACCGCGTCCCGACCGAGTGGAAGGCCCCCTGTCGCAGCATCCGTCGTCCAACGCCGCTCGCGTCGCCCTGCTCGCAGTTCGCGCAGGTGGATTCGCGCGCACCCGAGAGCCGCTCCTCGTGGAATCGCTCTGACTGGAAGGCGCGATCGACGACCGTCGCCGTCCACCAACCGGTGATCTCGTCGCGACGGAGTTCCCACATCCCCCCGCCGCTCATGTGCCCGATCCGTTCATGGCGCTGATCGTAGCGCCCTCGAGATACGCGCCGATCGCCGCCGCATAC
>CAWULR010000011.1:0-20271 GCA_963923845.1 uncultured bacterium | reverse complement strand
CTGACTTGCGGCGCTTTCGCTTCGCAGGAGCCTTCTTGGCAACGGCCTTCTTGGCTGACTTGCGGCGCTTTCGCTTCGCAGGAGCCTTCTTGGCAACGGCCTTCTTGGCCTTGCGCTTCGTTGCAGGCTTACGCTTCGCAGCGGCCTTGCGCTTCTTCTTCGCCATGTTCTGGACCTCCACTCTGGCCAGCCCGACGAGCGACCTGGCCATCAACTCCGCCCCTGAAATCAGGGGCTTGTGGAAAAGTAAAACACAATGTGGATAAGTGCAACCCCTTTTGTGCGTGGCGCAACCGGATTGCCCCTGGGGGGCCTGTCGCAACCCCTCTCCCCGTCCGTCAAGGGGTCAAAACCGTCGCCGAATGTAGCCGGCGATCCGTCGAAAACGACAGATCGCGTCCCGCGGCGCGAGTCAAGGCCCGCGTCCGCTGAAAACACTGCCGATTCTCAGAAAACGGCCGAATTCGTGCGAGAAACAGCTCGATTCGCGCCGCCCAAAGAGGGCCAATCGGAGGCTCGTGGCGTCGCAGTCCGACGATTTCTGGGGTCCCTCGACGCGCCGCTGTCGCCGTTTTCTTGACCGAGCGAACGGATCGCCGTAGGGTTACACCCATGTCGACCTATCGGTACTTTAGGAGCCCGGTCTGACCCGCCCAGACGCCTAGCGTCTGACCGGCGGTCCGGCCGGGATGTGAGCAGAGGGGCCCCCTCTGCTCTTTTCTTTACCCCCCCACCCAGCCGGAGGGCTGGCGGCACAGCAGGAGCAGATCATGTTCGTCCGAATGAACTCGACGGCAACACCGGAACAGCTCAACGCCGTCCGCGACCGGGCCGTTGCAGCCGGGCTTTCCGTCTACGAAGAGCACGGTGCGGCCGGAACCACGCTGGCAGTCCTCGGGCCGGCCGGCATCAGCGCCGCGCTGGAAGACGCGATTGGTTCTCTGGACGGCGTTGCACAGGTGAGTCGGGCCACGAAGAGCTATCGGCTCGCCTCTCGCGAGTTTCGCGATGCGCCGACCATCGTGCGCGTCCGCGATGTGCAGATCGGCGGCGGCTCTCTGACGCTCATGGCAGGACCGTGTTCGATCGAATCTCGCGATCAGCTCTTCGAGGTTGCGCAGGGTGTTGCCGACGCTGGGGCCTCGCTCTTGCGCGGAGGAGCGTTCAAGCCGCGGACCTCGCCGTACGCCTTCCAAGGGCTCGGTCTCGACGGCCTCCGCCTCCTTGCCGAGGCGCGAGAGCGCACCGGCCTGCCGATCATCACCGAGGTGATGGAGCCTGCCCAGGTCGACATGGTCTCCGAGTTCGCCGACGTGCTGCAGGTAGGGGCGCGCAACATGCAGAACTTCTCGCTGCTCAACGCGGTCGGACGTGCGCGCATGCCGGTGATGCTGAAGCGCGGTCTCTCCGGCACGATCGAAGAGTGGCTCCTCGCCGCCGAGTACATCCTTGCGGCCGGGAACCCCAGGGTGATCCTCTGCGAACGCGGCATCCGGACCTTCGAGACGGCGGCGCGCAACACGCTGGACCTGAACGCGGTGCCGATCCTGCGCCGGCTCACCCACCTCCCCGTCATCGTCGACCCGAGCCACGCCACCGGGAAGCGCTGGATGGTTGCTCCGATGTCCTATGCGGGCGTCGCAGCGGGCGCCGACGGCATCATGGTCGAAGTCCATCCGAAGCCGGAGGAGGCTTGGTCCGACGGCGAGCAGTCGCTCACGATCCCGATGTTCGAACGCCTCGCCGGCGAGCTGCGTTCGATCCACGCACTCGTGGCGCCGCTTCACCGCGATGGCGAGGCGACGAGCACCGGCTCGTCGACGAGGTGACGTATGTCGCTCCGCGTCGACCCTGCAGCGCAACTGCGGGGTGAACTTCGACTCCCCGGCGACAAATCGATCAGCCACCGCGCCATCCTCTTCGCAGCGCTCGCACACGGCGAGACGCTGGTCGCCGGCGCCGGTGACGGCCACGACGTGCGCTCGACTGCGGGGATCGTCCGCGCGCTCGGGGCAACCTGCGATCGCCTTCCCACCGAGGCCGATGACGCGCCCGGCACCGCGCGATGGCGCATCGTCTCCGCCGGCCGCCACGGACTTTCGGCTCGTCGTGATGGCGCCCTGGATTGCGGCAATTCGGGCACGAGTGCGCGACTCGGCGCAGGGCTCGTGGCGGGTGTCGCGGGCACCCACCTGCTCGACGGCGATGGGTCGCTGCGTCGCCGACCGATGACTCGCGTTCTGGAGCCGCTCCGCGCGATGGGGATCGAGGCGAGCGGCGCAGATGGCGAACGAGGCGAGACGGCGCCGATGCGCATCGTCGGCGGTACGCCGCACGGCACTGAGTGGCGCCCCGCCACCCCAAGCGCTCAGGTCAAAAGCTGTGTCTTGATCGCCGGCCTCGCGGCACGGGGCACCACCACCTACATCGAGACGGTCGCGACGCGGGACCACAGCGAGCGCATGCTCGCAGCACGCGGGGCCAAGATCTCGCGCGAACGGCGCCCCGACGGTGCCTGGGCGACCAGCATCGCGGGGGACGCCGATGGCTCCAGGAGCCTGACGGCGATCCCACATGTCAGGGTGCCGGGAGACCCGTCCTCGGCCGCATTCTGGCTCGTTGCGGCCAGCCTTCATCCCGATGCGGACCTGACCATCCGTGGCGTCTCACTCAACCCGACGCGCCGCCATGTCATCGACCTCCTCCGCCGGATGGGCGCGTCGATCGACGAAACGCCCCGGCCAGATGACGGCTCCGGAGAGCCGATCGGCGACCTTCGCGTCCGCAGTGCCGACCTGAACGGCATCGAGATCAGCGCCAATGACGTGGCGCTCGCCATCGACGAGATGCCGATCCTCTCGCTCGCCGCCACGATGGCGCGCGGAGGGAGTCGAATCGTCGGTGCCGGCGAACTGCGCGCCAAGGAGAGCGACCGGATCGCTGGCATCGCCGATGGGCTGACGCAGCTCGGTCTGACCGTGAGAGTGGATGGTGACGACCTCCACTTCCGTGGGGGAGAACGACCGAACGGCGGTCGGCCCGAGGTTCGCGGCGACCATCGGCTGGCAATGACCTTTGCGATTGCCGCGCTCGTCGGCGACGCGCCAGTCGACATCGACGACGCCGAGGCCGCCGCAGTGAGCTACCCGACCTTCTTCCACGACGCACGACGAGTGGCCGATCCTGCGACACGAGCGGTCCACAGATGAGCAAGCGAATCGTCCTGCTGGGACATCCGGTGGCTCACAGTCTCTCCCCCGCCTTCCAGCAGGCCGCCTTCGACCATCTCGGACTCCCAGTGCGCTACGAGAGGCTGGATGTTCCGCCGAAAGAACTCGCCGCCGCAGTCGACGCGCTGCGCGCCGACCCTGACCTGATCGGCGCCAACATCACCATTCCGCACAAGGAGACCATCGGTGCACGGCTCGACACGGTGACCGAGGAGGCGGCGACGATCGGCGCCGTGAACACGATCACGCGCGCCGGGAGTCGCCTCGTGGGGCGGAACACCGACATTGCGGGGCTCCGCGGCGCACTCGACACGCTGTTGGCGGGCCGACGCCCGCCACGGGCCGCCCTGATCCTCGGCGCTGGTGGCGCCGCGCGCGCCGCCGTCGCCGCACTCGTCGGCGCTGCGGTGGGACAGATCAGCATCGCCAATCGACACCTGCGTCGAGCCGAGCAGGTTGCCGCCGCAGCATCGAAGTCCTGGCCGCACCTTGCCATTCGCGCCGTGCCGTGGCACGAGTCGATCCTCGTCGAAGAGTCGGCACGCGTTGGCATCGTCATCAATGCCACGAGTCTCGGCCTCTCCCCTTCCGACCAGCCGCCACTCCCTGCCGCCGGATTCCGCGAGGGCCAATACGTGATCGACGTCGTCTACGCCCCGGGCGGCACGACACTCGTCCGCAGCGCACGGGCGGCCGGTGCCGACGCGTTGGATGGACTGGAGATGCTCCTGCTCCAGGGAGCCGCCTCATTCGAACTCTGGACGGGGCGCCCTGCGCCGATCGGCATCATGCGCGACGCACTGGCGGCCGCCGCGGCATCATCTACCCACAGCGGGCATGCGCCCGTCGGGATTGGAGGAGGAGAATGAGCTTCCGCTTTCTGACCGCCGGCGAGTCACACGGTCCAGAGCTCGGCGTGATCGTCGAGGGGATGCCGGCCGGCGTTCCGCTGACCGAAGCTCGGCTCGCCAAGGACTTGAAGCGCCGACAGGGTGGCTACGGCCGCGGGGCTCGCCAGAAGATCGAGCAGGACCATGCGCGCATCCGCAGCGGTGTCCGCCACGGTCTCACCCTCGGCTCGCCAATCCTCCTGCTGATCGAAAACCGCGACTGGGAGAACTGGACTCGGGTGATGCAAGCCGAACCGCTCAGCGCGGAACAGGCGGCGGACCTTGCGGCGAGCGCCGCCGAAGGGACGAAGCGCGCCATCCCCGTCACCCGCGTCCGACCTGGGCATGCCGATCTTGCCGGCGCGCTCAAGTACGGCTTCGACGACGTCCGCAACGTGCTCGAGCGCGCCTCTGCCCGCGAGACCGCGGCACGTGTCGCCGCCGGCGGCGTCGCCAAGGCCCTCCTCGAGGCACTGGGCGTGGAGATCTGGTCCTTCACGGCCGAGGTCGGCGGCATCGCGGTGGATCCGAGCAACTGCACCCGCAGCCGCGAAGAGGCAGACGAGAGCCCGCTCCGCTGCCCGGACCCGTCCGCGGAGGGCGAGATGATCGCGCGCATCGACGCGGCACGCGACGCAGGCAACACGGTCGGTGGGATCTTCGAAGTGGTCGTCACGGGCCTGCCGATCGGACTCGGCTCCTACGTCCACTGGGACCGCCGCCTCGACGGAGCACTCGCCCAGGCCTTGATGAGCATCCAGAGCGTGAAGGGCGTGGAGTTCGGTCTCGGATTCGAGCAGACGCGTCGATTCGGATCGGAGGTTCATGACGTCATCGAAGGCCGTACCCCTGCGGGCGACTGGGTGCACCGGACCAACCGCGCCGGCGGGCTGACCGGCGGCGTGAGCAACGGCGAACCGCTCGTCATCCGAGCCGCCGTGAAGCCGATCAGCACGCTCGCCCGACCGCTCCCCTCTGCCGATCTGATCAGCGGCGAGAAGGTGGAGAAGGCGCACTACGAACGATCGGACATCAGCGTCGTCCCGGCGGCCGGCGTGATCGGCGAAGCGATGACCGCACTCGCGCTCGTCCCGTTTGTCCTCGAGAAGCTCGGCGGCGATTCGCTCGACGAGATCAAGGCCAACCTGGCGTCGCTGCGTGCCCGCATGAACGCCCCACGACGTGCACCCACCGCGGGCGGACGCGCCGATCCCGAGACGGACGCGAGTGGCACCAGTGCCGCGGGGTCCGGCGGCGACGACTAGACGCAGATGGCGACGCGGCGCAGCAACCTCGCACTGGTCGGCCTCCCTGGAGTCGGCAAGAGCTCGCTCGGACGTCGACTCGCCGCCGCACTCGACGTTCCCCTTCTCGACCTGGATCGCAGCATCGTCGCAAGCACCGGCGTGACGAAGGACAGCGTCGAGGAGATCTTCAAGCGCGAAGGCGAAGAGGGCTTCCGCATCCGAGAGCGATCGGCGGTCACCGCGATCGACGAGGTCGCACCGCCGCCCGGCGGCACCGCTGCCGAACTCGGCATCGGGCGCGTCCTCTCCCTCGGCGGAGGAACGCTCGTCGACCCGCGCAACCGATGGGCGCTCAGCCGTCGCGCACGGATCCTCTGGTTGGACGCGCCGGACACGCTGATCGCCGGACGCCTGCGGACCGCAAAGGTCGTCCGTCCGCTGATGAAGTCGGGGAGCCCCGAGGCGTCGTTGCGCGCCCTGCGCACGGAACGATCTCGTTTCTACGCGATCGGTTCGAAGCTGGAGAGCACGAAGAGCCCCGCAACCCTCGCGCAGCCAGCCATCGCGCTGCTGCGAAGCACGCCTCGCGAACGAGGTCGGCGACTCCTCTCCGCAGCGCTTCCGAACGGACGCTGGGAACTCGGCGTCGGCATCGCCGCAGAGTCCCTGAGGCGAATCCTCGCGGCCCGCGGAGCACGGCGAGTCGTCGTGGTCAGCGAACCGAACGCCGAACGTGCGCTCGGCGGCAGCCTCGCCGCGGATCTTGCACGTTCGAAGGTCGACGTGATCTCGCTCAGCCTCGCGTCGGGCGAGTCGGCAAAGCAGCTCACCGTGATCGACGACGCGGCGCGACGACTCGCCGCAGCCGGGGTGGAGCGGGGCGACCTTCTCGTTGCCGTCGGCGGCGGGGCCCTCACCGATGCCGCAGGGCTGCTCGCCGCGCTCTACCTGCGCGGCATCGACTGGGTTGCCGTTCCCACCACGCTCGCCGCGCAGCTCGACGCCTCTCTCGGAGGAAAGACCGGCGTCGACCTTCCTGAGGGGAAGAATCTGGTCGGCGCCTTCCACCAACCGCTCGCCGTGATCGCCGATCTCGAGGCGCTGCGCACGCTTCCGACGCGCGAGATCCTTGCGGCCACCGGCGAAGCGGTCAAGGTCGCGCTGCTCGGCGAGGAGCGCCTCTTCACGCTCCTCGAAGAGACCGCGTCGCGCCTCTCGGCCGGCGACCCTGAGCTCCACGAAGACGGCACCTACGCCGAGATCGTCGAACGCGCCGGCTGGTGGAAGTGCACGGTCGTGGCGGCGGACGAGCGAGAAGCGGGTCCGCGAATCAGCCTCAATCTCGGGCACACGCTCGGACACGCGCTGGAACAGGCGTCGAACTACAAGGGAATCCTTCACGGTGAAGCGGTTGGGTACGGCCTGCGCGCCGCGCTGACGATCGGCGTCGAGCTCGGCGTCACACCTCCGCGCCGCGCGGCGCGCGCAACGGCGCTCCTCGATGCACTCGGCCTCGGCAGCGCGGCGCGGCGCGAGTCACCCGACGCGCTCATCGCGGCAACCGCCCACGACAAGAAGGTCGCTGGCGGAAAGGTCCGCTGGGTGCTGCCCACCGCAAACGGCTACGCGATTCGAGACGACGTCCCTGCTACCCTCGTGCTGCACGCCGTCACACAGATGCTGGCGGGAACGAAGCGAGACGGGGTGGCGCGATGACGGAACGGGCAACGCGCATCAACGCCAAGGAGTTGCCGCCGCGCACACGGGCGCATGCCGCGGGCGAGGAGATCCTGCTGCTCAACGGTCCGAACCTGAACCTGCTCGGAGAGCGCGAGCCCGAACGGTACGGAACCACCACGCTCGACGAGATCGAACGGAGTGTTGCCGCAGCCGCCGAGGCCGCGGGGATGGCGCTCGTCGATGCCGTGCAGTCGAATCACGAGGGCGACCTGATCGACCGGCTGCACATGCGGGACTTCTCTTGGGTGATCATCAATCCGGGAGGCCTGACGCACACCAGTGTCAGCCTCCGTGACGCGCTCCTGGCGGTGGAACGTCCCTTCGCCGAGGTCCACCTCTCCAATCCGGAGGAGCGCGAACCGTTCCGACACGTCAGCCTGCTCGAGGACATCGCCGCCGTCGCGGTCCGCGGCGCAGGTGCCGCAGGCTACGAACGGGCCGTGGCACTCATCGCCGAGCTGCGCGCCGAGGCGTCGACGTGACCACGGATCCTTCGACACGGCTCGCAGAGATCCGCGCGGAGATCGATCGCATCGACCGAGAGATTCTCGGGCTGCTCGAGGAGCGCACGAACTTCGCCTTGGAGGCGGGGGCGGCAAAGGCGGCGCTCGGCCGTCCCGTGCACGATCCAGAGCGTGAGGCGCAGCTCCTGGCGCGCATCAGCGCTCAGGGCGCCGGCGCGCTCAGCCCCGCGGATCTGCGGGCCCTTTGGGAGCTGTTGATCGAGGCGACGCGTCGGGCAGAGTCGCGGCGCTGAATCCGTCGCATCGCGCAACCGGAAGGCGCGGATACCGCGGATAGCGTGGATCGCGATCGGAGAGGGCGCATCTCAGGAAGCGAGACCCTCGGCCGCTGGTGATCTCGCGGGCCTCGGTGCAGGTGGCGCAGAGTCCGAACTGACTCATGCGCGGTGGCGGAGGGGGAGGGATTCGAACCCCCGCAGACCGTTACCAGCCTGGGCTGTTTTCAAGACAGCTCCGTTCAACCACTCCGGCACCCCTCCGTCGCGCAGTGTATCGGATGACAGCCTGTCGCTCAGCCGAAGTGCTTGATGTGGTCGGCCCAGTGCGCGCTGCTCTCTTGCAGTACCAGCCGGTGCAGCGCGTCGCCCTCGAGCGCAGGGAAGGCTCGAGCGTCGAAGAGTTCCGCCTCGCTCAGGGAGAGGACGAGCGTCCGAAGCTCCCACCACGCTCCAGCCTCCGAGGCGATGACCTCTGCCGCCACTCGCTTCGCGTTCTCGCGATCGACACGGGCATTGAGTTGGTCGAGCGACTCCGAGGTGCGGTGGGGCGTCCCGCCGCTCATCAGCACGCCGATCTCGTAGCTGCCGCGCCGCTCCCACCACTCGATGTGCGCGAGGAGCACGGTGCGCGTCGACGACCCGTCGACCCGCTCGTTCCAGGCGTCGGCGGGGGTCAGCGCGACCGCATCGTCGAGCGCACGGCGCACGAGATCGACATGGGCGATGAGACCGGCCTTCGTGGTGATGCCCGCCGCTGGGCTCACCGGCCCGCCGGCGACAGGTGCGTGCGGCCGCCGAGGTACGGATGCAGCACGGCGGGGAGCCTGACGCTCCCGTCCGGCTGGGCGCCGTTCTCCAGCAGCGCCGCCAAGACCCGTGGAATCGCAAGGCCCGAGCCGTTCAGCGTATGGACGAGCTCTGGCTTCGCCCCGGGTTCGCTGCGATAGCGAATCGCCATGCGCCGCGCCTGGTAGTCGCCGAAGTTCGAGCACGACGAGACTTCGAGCCAGCGCTTGGATCCCGCCGCCCAGACCTCCAGGTCGTACTTGCGCATCTGGACGAAGCCCATGTCGCCCGTCGCCATCAGCATCACCCGATACGGCAGCTCGAGGCGCTGGAGCAGGATCTCTGCGCGCGCGGTGAGCCACTCCAGAGCGGCGCGCGAATCTTCCGGTCGCTCGAAGCTGACCATCTCGACCTTGTCGAACTGGTGCAGGCGCAGGATGCCGCGCGTCTCGCGGCCAGCAGCTCCTGCCTCTCGGCGGAAGCAGGGCGTATAGGCGGCGTAGCGAATCGGCAGCTGCGCGCCATCCAAGATCTCGTCGCGGTGCAGGTTCGTGACGGGAACTTCGGCGGTCGGCGCTAGATAGAACCCGTCGCGGCCGACGACGTACATCTGGTCTTCCTTGTCGGGAATCTGGCCCGTGCCGCGCGCCGAGGCCTCGTTGACGAGGATCGGCGGCCAGACTTCGGTGAAACCGTTCTCGCGCACATGGGTGTCGAGGAACAGGTTGATCAGCGCGCGAATCAGCGCTGCGCCGTCCGCACGATACGCCGGGAATGCGGCACCGGCCACCTTTGCGCCGCGCTCCAAGTCGAAGACGCCGAGCCGCTCCGCCACCGCGTCGTGCTCTGGCGCAGGGGCCGTGGCCGGCGCGCTCCCATCGGCGGGAATCTCGGGGTGTCCCTTCGGCACCCAGGTGCGAATGCTCCTGTTCGCCTCCGCCCCTCCGACCGGAATGTCGTCGTCTGGCGGGTTCGGAATGCGGAGGAGGGCCTCCTCGAGCGACGTCTCGGCAGCGGCGAGGTCTCCCTCGAGTTGCGAGAGCTGGTCGGCGACCCGCTGCGACGCGGCCTTGCGGTCGATGACCCGTGCGTCGCTGGTGGCTGCGCCGGCGGCGAGCAGTGCGCCCACCTCAGCCGAGATGCTCTTCCGCTCGGCGCGGAGAGTGTCCACCTTGACCGAAAGTTCTCGACGAGCCGCATCGGCGGCGAGTGCGGTGTCGACGACGGCGGGATCTTCGCGCTTGGCGATCGCGCCCGCGCGCAGCCGATCGGCGTCCTCGCGAAGCCGTTGGGTCCCGACGCTCATGCCGCCACGCCTCTCATGCGCGAACTCTACTCAATCGCCGCTGCGGCACGCAGTCGGGTCGCCACGAGCGCTGGATCGAGGGCGGCGAGGAGCCAGCCGGCACGCGGTCCGTTCGTTCGACCGAGGAAGGCGGCGTAGAGCGAGGCGAAGGCGCGCGCCGGCTGGAGGCCGCCCTCCTTTGCCACGCCGAAGATGAGGCTCTGCCACGCCTCGCCGCCGATCGGTGTCGCAGCAGCCGCCGCCGCGGCGAGCGTGCCGAGCCAGGCGCGCTCTTCGTGCGTCAGCGCGCGCACCGCATCCTCGGGAAGCTCGTCGCGGACCGCGATGCGCGCCTCCTCGGGTGCATAGTCGGCGAGCCAGTTCTTCGCCGCAGCGAGACGATCGTCGAGTTCCTGCCGCTCGACCGCCGTCAGCGAACTCCCCTTCTCCTCGACCACACGGGCGCGCGCATCGACCCCTGGGAGCTGCAGCAACAGCGTCAGCTGGGAGAACGACGGGCGCCAGGCCGCCGCGGAGGACGCAACCTCGGCGGTGCCGAGCTCCGCCACCTGGCTGTAGACGTGCATGCGGTCGTAGTCGGTCGGGAGCTCTCCGCGAACCGACGCGCCGGCCGTTGCGGCGCTGATGCGGTCGTACTCGTCCATCAGACGCGGGATGGCATCCGTTCCGGATGGGTCGAAGTCGATCGCCTGATTCGGACGCGGCCGCAGGAAGAGGAAGCGAAGCGCGCTGGGGGGAATCGACTCCGCCACCGCATGGGCGGCGGCGCCGCGGCCCTTCGAGGTCGACATCTTCTTTCCGCCCACGTTGAGGAACTCGTACATCACGTTGATCGGCGGCTCGCGGTCGAAGACCTCGCGCGAAACCGCCTCGCTTCGATCGCGCGACCCGCCTTTCGTGGAGAGGTCCTTGCCGCACCCTTCGATCGTGATCCCCATGAGCGACCACTTGGCCGCCCACTCCACGTTGAACGGCATCTTCGCGGCGCCGCCGAACGGAGCGACGCGACCCTCGTGTCCGCAGCCCTTCGCCCACTTCACGTAGTCGGGTAGGCAGCGATAGTGCACGGTGCCGCCATCCCAGTCATCGGCGAGCGTCGTTCCGACACGGCCGCACGCCTCGCAGATCACCTGGACGGGGAGCCACCCGGCGGGACGCTCCACGTTGCTCACGCGGACGTAGAGGTCGCGAATGACCTGTGCCCGGTCGAGCGCAATGCGCATGTAGGGATCCATCGCTCCGGTTGGATAGATCTCCGACAGCCAGTAGAACTCCGGGCGAATGCCGAGGCGCGCGAAGGTCGGGAAGAAGAGCGTCTCGACGAAGTGGCGCGCGTAGTTCTTCGCCGACGAACCTTCCGGAGCGGGAACGCGCGAGAGCGGCACCCCCATGTAGCGCTCGACGGCATCCGGTGTGAGGAGAGCCTGGGCATCCATGGCGTCCATGTCCTCCACGCCATAGCGAAACTCGACCGGGACACCACGAGCCCGCAGGGCCCGTGCGATCACGTCGTGGACGACAGGACCGCGAAGGCTGCCGACGTGGACGGTGCCCGACGGCGTCTTGGAGTCGTTGACCACCTGCGGTCCGGTGACGCGTGCGGCGAGTTCGTCTGCCCAGTACATGCGCGAATCCTAGCGCCCGTCTGCGCCGTGCCCCTTCTGGGCGGCAAGGGCCCGAAACCGGTCACGGAGCGCGCGGAGAGCCGCCTGATCGTCGACCGCCACGAAGAGCGTGTCGTCCCCCGCAACCGTTCCGACCACCTCGGGCAGCCGCAGGCGATCCAACGAGGCGGCGATCGCATGGGCGCTGCCCGGAAGCGTCTTGACCACCAAGATCGCTCCGGCGGTCGAGATCTCGAGCGGCGCATCGGCGAGCAGCGACGCGAGCCGCGCCTCGGCCACCTGCTCGACGCTGCCGCCCGCGGGGAGCGCATAGGCCGGCGAACCGCTGCGATCGACCTTGATCAGACCGAGCTCGGTGATGTCGCGGCTCACCGTGGCCTGCGTTGCGGGAATCCCCTGTGACCTGAGCGCAGCGACCAGCTCGCGCTGCGTCCGGATGGCGCGACGCGCGACGAGGTCTCGCAGCGCACGGTGACGCAGCTCTTTCCCTAGATCCATCGGTCGAACCTCGACGGCGTCATGGGCCTGCCACAGCCTCCCCGCGCAAGAGTGCAGTCGCGACGAGCAGCAGCGCAAAGCCGACACGGTAGAGCGCAAAACTCCAGAGCTTCCCACCGCTCAGCAGGCGGACGAGCAGTCGAATCGCAACGAGGCCGCTGGCAAACGACGCCACGAGGCCGACGACGAGGAGCGGCGCCGCGTGCTGTGCGACGTCTCCCTGCTGGATCAGCGATCTGAGTTCGAGCGTGCCGGCGCCGGCGATGGCGGGAATGCCCATCAGGAAGCTGATTCGCGCCGCGGCATCGCGGCTGAAGCCGAGCAAGAGTCCGGCGCTGATCGTTGCGCCGGAGCGACTGATCCCAGGAACGAGCGCCAGGGCCTGTGCCGCCCCGATGACGGCGCCGTCGAGCGCTGCGACTCCGGTGAGGGGGCGTTGCAGCGACTGCGCCCGGTCAGCCACCAAGAGCATCAGCGCGCCGGCGAGCACAGCGACCGCGACGACAAGCGGCGTGCGCACGCTCGCGTCGATCAGATCGCCGGCGAGGAGCCCGATGGCGACGGCGGGGAGCGTGCCGATGAGGATGGCGAGAATCAACCGCTCGTCGGCGGGATCGCCGCGACGACGGCCCCGCGAGAGGAGCGGTGCCAGCCCGCAGGCGACCAGCCGCGCCACATCGCGGCGAAGCGCGACGAGGACGGCGGCAAGGGTCCCGAGGTGCAACACCGCACCGAAGGCGCGCGAGGCGAAGAGCGGATCGTCGAACGCAAAGAGATATGGGATTGCGTAGAGATGAGCGGACGACGAGATCGGCAAGAACTCGGTCAGCCCCTGGACGACGCCGAGGAGAAGGGCGAGGAGGAGACCGCTCAGTCCACCCGGATCAGGCATTCCGCACCTCCTCTCACCACCGTCAAGTCCGAACGATAGCGTTGGGCGGCACCTCCACGAGGAGTGTGCCGCCCATCCGCAACAGGTACCAGAGCGACGAGCCCAGCTCGCCGTGCGCTAGTTCCGACTCAGGCCGCTCCGATGAAGAGCGGGGCGAGCACGAGGGTCACGGTGGCGAGCAGCTTCACGAGCACGTGAAGCGATGGACCCGCCGTGTCCTTGTACGGGTCGCCGACGGTATCGCCGACCACCGCTGCGGCGTGCGCATCGCTCCCCTTGCCGAGGACCTTCCCCTTGGCAGCCTTCAGGCCACCGGACTCGATGAACTTCTTGGCGTTGTCCCATGCGCCGCCGGCGTTGTTCAACACCGTGGCAAGCAGCACGCCGCTGATCGTACCCACGATCAGCAGGCCGGCAACCGCCTCGTAGCCGAGGAGCATGCCGACGATCACCGGCGTCGCCACCGCGACCACACCCGGCGCGATCATCTCGCGGAGTGCGGCCTTGGTCGTGATGTCCACGACCCGCGCATAGTCTGGGCGGACCTTGTAGGTCATGATCCCAGGCGATTCGCGGAACTGGCGTCGGACTTCGACGATGATCGACTGCGCCGTCTTCCCCACCGCTCGAATCGCGAGGGAGCTGAAGAAGTACGCGAGCATGGCGCCGAGCAGCGCCCCGATGAACACGTTGACGTTGGCGATGTTCACCGCTTCGAGCAGCGGCCGACCCGCGCGCTCGAGAATCAGGTTGACCTTGTCCAGGTACGCCGAGAAGAGCAGGAACGCGGCGAGCGACGCCGACGCGATCGCATAGCCCTTGGTGAGGGCCTTCGTCGTGTTGCCGACTGCGTCCAGGCGATCGGTGATGTGTCGAACCGACTTCGGCGACCGGCTGAACTCGGCGATGCCGCCGGCGTTGTCCGTGATCGGCCCGAAGGTGTCCATCGCCAGGATGTAGGCGGTGGTCATCAGCATGCCCATGGTGGCCACGGCCGTGCCGAAGATGCCGAACTTGCTGACGGCCTCGCCCGAGAGGCCAGCGGCGATCGCCGCCTGCTCACCGAACCAGTGCGATGCGAAGATCGCAACGGCGATGGAGACGGCGGTCACGAGCGTCGTCTCGAAGCCGACCGCCGTGCCGGAGATGATGTTCGTCGCCGCGCCCGTGCGGCTCGCCTCGGCGAGCTCGCGAACCGGACGATACGAGCCCGCGGTGTAGTACTGGGTGATGTAGACGAAGGCCACGCTGGTCGCGAGACCGACCACGCCGGCGCCGAAGAAGTAGAGCCAGGCATCGGTTCCGTTCGTCTGGAGCATCACCGAACAGGTGATCGCCATGCCGACGGCCGAGAGGATCGTCGTGACCCAGTAGCCACGGTTCAACATGTTCATCGGATCCTCGTCCTCGCGGCCGTTCACGAAGAACATCGCCACGATCGTGCCGACGAGCCCGAAGGCGCGGACCACGAGCGGGAAGAAGATCCAGGCTTCCGGGTTGGCCCACCCCGCGGTGCTCGCGATGGTGTACGCGCCGACGCCGAGGATCATCGCGCCGATGTTCTCGGCCGCGGTCGACTCGAACAGGTCGGCGCCACGACCGGCGCAGTCTCCGACGTTGTCGCCGACGAGGTCGGCGACCACTCCGGCATTGCGGGGATCGTCTTCAGGGATCCCCTTCTCGACCTTGCCGACCAGATCGGACCCGACGTCGGCCGCCTTGGTGTAGATCCCGCCGCCGAGCTGTGCGAACAACGCGACAAACGACGCGCCGAATCCGTACCCGACGATGAGGAACGGCGCCTCGGACGGATTCGTCAGGCCACCGAAGGCGACGAAGACGCCGTAGACGCCGAGCAGCGAGAGTGCGACGACGAGGAAGCCGGAGACGGCTCCTCCGCGCATCGCGACCTGCACCGCCTTGACGACGCCGCCGCGAGCCGCGGCGGTGGTGCGCAGGTTCGCCTTGACGCTGATGTACATGCCGATGATCCCGGAGGCCATCGAGCACGCAGCGCCGAAGAGGAAGCTGATGCCGGTGCGGATCCCGAGATCCACGCCGTAGATGTCCGTCTCTGCGACCGCCTGGGTTTCGAAGACCGAGATGAGGGCACCGATCGCCACCGAGCCGAAGACGGCGAGCAGCGCGATGGTGGAGTACTGGCGTCGCATGAATGCGACGGCCCCCTCGAAGATGGTGCCGGCGACCTCTTGCATCGCCTTCGTCCCGCGATCACGACCGAGTACGTCGTTGGCGAGCCAAAGGGCGAAGAGGACGGCGACGATACCTGCTGGGAGAATCGCACTCTGCAGCAGCGTCGTAGTCAGTTCCATATGTGTGAACACTCCTCCGATGCGTCCAGATCCGTCGCGTGGCCGCGGTGCAAGCACCGCGCTTCGGGTCGGGCGTCTGTCGGGCTGCGGGCCGCGCCTGCGACCCGACCGGGATGGGCACCCAGCAGCGCGATGGTAGGACTCCCTACCGTTGCGGGTCAACCGCACGGACGCACCCAGGAGAGACGCAGAAGCCCCCTATACTCTCCTGATGCGGAAGCGCCACCTCCTGCTCGAGTTCGCTCCCACCGTGGCGCTCACGCTCATCGGCTTCTTCCTCCTCCAGGCCCTCATCGTCCAGCCGTTTCGCGTCGAGCAGACCTCGATGGAGACCTCCTTCGAGCCCGGGGAGTTCGTCCTCGTAGACAAGTTCACCCCTCGCTTGACCGGCTTCCATCGCGGTGACGTGGTGATCTTCCACCCTCCTGAGGGCTGGCCGTCGGGCGACGATTCGACGCCGTACATCAAACGAGTGATTGGCCTCCCGGGCGAGACGGTGACCATCGGACCCGACGGTGTTCGCATCAACGGGACGCTCCTGCCCGAGCCCTACGTGTACGTCGACGACGGTGGATACTTCGAGGAGGAGCAGAGCTGGAGTCTCGCGGCCGATCAACTGCTGGTCTTCGGCGACCACCGATCCAACTCATCGGACTCACGCGCATACGGGCCGATCCCCACCGACGCGGTGGTGGGACGCGCCGTGATCCGCTACTTCCCTGTCCACAAGATCTCTCTGATCATGCCTCCCGCCTACGATGCTGCGGTGCCGTGAACCCTTCGTCACTCGAACTACCGCTTGCGATCGTTGCGGCGTTGAGCGGAGCACTGGCGGTCACGAGCGCACGTCGGGGGGCCTGGATCGCCCTGGTGCTCATGACCACGGCAGCGGCTCTCTTGGAGTTTCACCCGACCGAACGACTCTCGCCTGAGCTGCTGATGCGCCTCGCCGCACTCTACGGTGCAACCCTCTACGCGCTGCCGACTGGAATGCTGGACCGACACGCGCTTGCCCACGATCTGCAGCCGCGCCGCCTCATCGCAACCCTGATCGCACACCCGGTCGTCTCGATGAGCGCCGTCGCCGGCCTCATCCTCGGTGCGATTCCGCTGGCGCTGCCAATCGAAGGGAGCTCTGTCTTCTTGCGCGGTGCGGGCGTCGCACTGCTGCTGATCGGCCTGCCGCCTCTGCTCACCAGTCGCTATGTCGAAGCCACGGCTCGCGCCGCCGTGGTGACGCTCTCGGGTGCCCTGCTGCTGCGCGCCGCGATTCTCGGGTCGCTCGACCTCTTCAGCTCGCTTGCGATCGCCGCCGGATTCGCCGCGCTGCTGCTCATCGGCGCCGCCGTCGCGGGGCAGTTGACGAAGGCGGAGGAGTGATGAGCGAAGAACAGGCACAGCTGCTGCTGAGTGCGCTGCGAGCGCTCTCACCGCTGCTCTTCGCCGTCCTGAGCCTCGCGTTGGTTCCACTCGTGAAGTTGCGCTTCTTCGGCCGTGAGAGCGAGGCCGCCGCTCGTAGCGGAGGCGCCGCGGTGCTCTTGCTCCTGCTGAGCAGCAGTGCCGCGTTGCTCGCAGGAAGCGGCTATGCCTCGACGCTGACCGTCGGCCGCATGACCCTCGACCCGAGCGAAGCGGGACGACTTCTCGTTGCCCTGGGTGGACCGGTCTTCGCTCTGATCGTCTTCGTCGGAAAGGGCCGACGTGCGGGAACGATGGGACAGGTCGCGCTCTTCGGTCTCGCCGTGATCGACCTTGCGCTCGCCATACCGATCGGCCTGGCCCCGATCGTGATCCTCCTCGTCGGCAGTGCGTCGCTCGCGGCGCTCGCCGCCGGCGACAAAGAGGATGCCCAACGAGCGCGTGCCGTCTTTCGGGATCTGCGCACGGTCGGCGTGCTCCTCACCGTGACGGTGATGGCGGAGCTGCTTCGAGCCGCCATCCCCCTCTCGGCGACCGACCCTTCGTATGCAACGACCTCGTCGCTCACCGCTGGGGTCGCGCTGACCCTCTCCCTCGTTCTCGTTGGGATGATCGGCGCATTCCCCTTCCACCATCGCCTCGTGCGCATCTTCGAATCGCTTCCGATCGTGGGCTCGCTGATCGTCGGCGTCTGGATTCCTGCCGCACTCGGCCTGATCGTCCTCAACGAGCTCTCGCTCCTCGCCTCGTCGGTCAGCGAGCCGATCGGAGGTGCCGTCGTCGCCGTCCTCTTTGTCGCCGGCACGGTGACGATTCTCTTCGGCGGGCTGTCGGCGCTGCTGCACGACGATATCGGCGAGGTGCTCGGCTTCCTCGCCGTCGGCAACGCCGGCTGGCTGACGCTCGGCGCGGCCGCGATCATCGTGCATCCTTCGGCGGTGGGGCCGCTCTTGATTGCAGTGCCCGGCGCACTGGTGATCTCGCTCTTCGGTCTCTGGCGCATCTCGATCCGGCGCCACTACGACATCGCCTCGCTTCAGGAACTGCGCGGCTGGGCACGACGAGCCCGAGCGATCGCCGTGGTGTTGGTCTGCGCGGGCGTTGCGCAATCTGCCGTTCCGGCTCGGGAGTTCCTCTCCGGTCGATTCGACATCGAAGGAGTTGTCGGCGGCGCACTGGTTGGCGCCGGGGCGCTGCTCGGTGCCGTGGCGATTGCAGCGGCGGTGCTGAGGCTGTTGCTGGTCGGCGTCGCGCAGGAGAGCCGCGCTGTTCACCGATCGAGCGAGGTTCGGCTTGTCAGCCCGGCCGCGATCTGGCTGATGGCGGGTGCTGTGCTCATCTCGGGTGTCGCCGCCGGCGTCATCAACATCGAGGCGGCTGCGTCGAGCCTGCTCCGCTCGGAACCTGCGGAAAGCGTCCCGCAGAACACGACCCCATGACGGCGGACGCCGACCGAGTCGGACGTCCGTAGGGGGCGTCTACTCCTCGTCCGAGAGCACCCAGTCGTCGACGCCGCGTCGATAGTCGACGAGCTCGGCGGGCGTGAACCAGAGCGCGATCTCTGCGACCGCCGTCTCAGGCGCATCCGATGCGTGGATGAGGTTCTTGGCGGTCTCGAGGCCGAAGTCGCCGCGAATCGTCCCCGGTGCCGCCTCGTGGGGTTTCGTCGCGCCGACCATCGATCGAACGACGGCGATCGCGTTCGGCCCCTCGAGGACGAGTGCGACGACCGGTCCGGATGTGATGAACCCGACCAGGCCGGCGAAGAACGGGCGCGCGGCATGCACCGCGTAGTGCGTTTCGGCGAGCGTTCGACTCACCTGCATCAGCTTCATCGCGACGATCTTCAGTCCCCGATCCTCGAAGCGCGAGATGATTCGACCCGAGAGGAGGCGCTGGACGCCATCGGGCTTGATCAACACGAGCGTGCGTTGCGGCGTCATGCCGAGAGCCTAGCGGATCGCGACGGCGACGGCCGCCGCGGGGCGACCTCGAGCACGCCGCGACGCGCCTCACGGCGAACGGCGGCGATCGCGGGACGTGGGGCCGAGAGCCCGACTCGCAGCGCTCCGCCTCGGACGATTCGCCGCGCCACACGAAGCAGGTCGGCCGGACGGACAGACTCGATCTCGGCCAAGAGGTCGGCGAGATCTTGCGGCACGCGTCTCAGGACGCGCTGGCTCGCGTGCCACTCGGCAAGACCCCTGGGGTCGTCGGCGGCACGTTCCAGCCGCCCCGCAAGGTAGGCGCGCGCCCGCTCGATCTCGGCAGGGCTCGGCACCTCGCGCGCGAGCCGGCGTATCGCTTCTGCGACAAGCCGAAGTGCCTCCGGGACTCGGCTCGGGTCGGCGCCGCCGGAGACGACGAGCGCACCGGCATCTGCATAGTCGATGGCGCTCGCGGAGATGTCGTAGACGAGTCCTCGCTCCTCACGCAGCTCCAGGAAGAGGCGGCTTGCCGAACCGTCGCCGAGAATCGTCGCCAGCATCTCGAGCGCAGGCGCATCTGGATCCTCGCGTCGAAGCGCTGGCAACCCGACGGCGAACTGTGCCTGCTCGCCGTGGCGCACGGTGGCGACGACCCCATCGACAGCAGATCGTCGCGTCGTCACGGAGCGACGCCGCGCCACACTCGTGCGAACCGTTCGTGAGGCAGATCGCACGCCACCCCGGCGAAGCGGCGAGAGTGCTGAACGCGCGATCGCACGCGCCTCCTCCGCGCTCAGCGCGCCCGCAATCGCGAGCGCCGATCGTTCTGCACGATACGTGCGCCGATGGAATCCGCGCACCGAACGATGCGTCAGTCGGCGGATGTCGACGATGCGGCCCGCGATCTCGCGGCCGAGTTCGGTGTCGCCGAAGAGCGCGCGGTCGAGCGCCGTCGATGCCTGCTCGCTCGGATCGTCGGCGTATGCGCGAATCTCCTCGATGACGATCGCTCGCTCGACACCGAGATGCTCGGAGAGCAGCATGGGCTCGAACACGACTGAGCCGAGCAGCCGCGCCGCCTCGTGCGCCGCATCACGGGGAACATGGATCCAGAAGATCGTGCTCTCGCGGTCGGTCGAGGCATTGGCGTTCGCCCCGAGTCCCTCCATCGCCTGCGCCAGAGCCGCCGAGGTCTCGGCGCCGGGCACGCCCCTGAAGCAGAGGTGTTCGAGCAGGTGTGCAGCACCTCGTTCGCCGATCAGTTCATGACGCGAACCCGCTCCGATCGCAACGGCGATGGCGACAGTTCTCGCCGATGGCGTCTCGACGAAGACGGACGACGGCGCGCCCGTCGCGCGAAGCTCGCGAGCGATCGGCGCGCGGCGCTTCAGGATTCGCTGCGCTCGGATTCGGTCGAATCCGGTGAGCCGGGCTCTGCGCTCGGCCACGCCTGGGTGGGGAGCTCGATCTGCACGTACTCCTCGCCGCGATACTCGAGCCAGGTGCGAACCGGTTCCGTTCGCGGAACCGGAGAGCCGGCACTGTACTCGATCTCCACGACCGCATCGCGGCTGCGCAGCGTGTACTTCAGGTGTCCGGGCTCAGAGAGGTCGAACTCCACGCTTTCGAATGCAT
>CAWULR010000010.1:0-20417 GCA_963923845.1 uncultured bacterium | reverse complement strand
CGTCGACCAGTTCTTTCGGTGCCGCGGCACCGAGCGACTCGATGCGACTCGCCGCAGTGGGTCCCGCCTCGAAGGCCTCGAGCAGTCCGACGTGCTTGCGCGGCATGTAGCGGCGCATCTCCATCAGGTACTCGCGGAGCTGATCCGGCGCATGCCCGACGCCGAGCACGGCATCGAGGCAGGGGACGATCGTGCTCTGGGCACCCGTTTCGCCGCGGAACGTCTGGCCGACACCTGCGTACGCGGCGACGCCCTCGTAGACGAGGCCGCCGGGGAGCGCCGGATTGTCGCGCCAGCCGAAGATGTACGGACGGACCCGGTGGTAGTAGACGTACGGATCGCAGGCCTCCGGCATCCGCTTCATCGTCTCGAGGATGCCGTCGAGCGCGTCGCCGAGCTGGTGGAGCGCCGCGGTCGCGTCGCTGTCCTTCCCGTCTGAGACGGCGGCCTGCGCGCGTGCACCGGCGGCGAGCGCCGCACCCGCACGTCGCTCGATGTCCACGTGGATGAGGATGAACCACGCCTCGTCGAGGCCGCCGAGGAAGTGCTGCAGCAGGGCGATGTTGCCCAGCGCGATGGGGCCGCTTCCATCGATTCGGCGCCAGTTCCACAGCGCGTAGCTCGCATAGGAGAGGATCGGCTCGCGACCGAGCGCAGCGGCGATCTCATGCCAGGGGACGGCGAGCCGTGCGGGAAGCGCATTCGGAGACTCCGGCTCGCCCCAGACATACGCCATGCCCAGGTAGCTGAGCGTTCGCATCGCCGCTTCGAGGTCTTCTTCCGTCGAGAGCTGTTCGGAGCGGAACTCCGGGAGCGCTTCGATGATCGAGCGGATCTTCCCCGTCGGGATGAGCGCAGGGAGATCGCGCGCCGTCTGGTGCCACTCGGGATTCGTCGACGGGATGCCGGCGTTCGGATCGGCGATCGGAAGGAAACCACGCTCTGCTGTAACACCGTACGCGTGAAGGTCCACAAGATGGGTCATGGTTCACTCCGCTTCGCTGGCCGCATGCCGCCGCCAATCCGAACCATCGTGCAGGTTGCCAGCCGATCTGCGGGGCGCTGTTGCGAGCCTGGGCGGGGGGTGCGGGTCGTCTATGATCGCCCTGCCGTCGGTCGGGCTCCGCGCGACGACGCTTCGTGAACCGCGTCAGGTCCGGAAGGAAGCAGCGCTAAGCGGATCGCGGCGGGCGCAGCGGGCCGCTCGGCCGGCGGCACTCGGCGATCGAGTCGCGCGCTCGGGTTCGGGTCGCAGACCGAAGTCGCAGAACGGCGAGAGTGTAGGGAGACGCATGGCAGAACAGCTCGCGATCTACCGCCGCTACCGCGCCTCCACCTTCGGAGAGCTGCGCGGCCAGGATCCGATCGCCAAGACGCTCCGCCGCGCGGTCGCCGACGGACGACTCGGCCACGGCCTCCTCTTCGTCGGACCGCGGGGAACGGGGAAGACCTCCACGGCGCGCATCGTCGCCAAGGCGCTGAACTGCCTCGGCCCGAAGGACGGCGAGCCGTGCGGTCAGTGCAGCGCCTGCATCGCGATCCGCGACGGGGCGACGTTCGACGTGGTGGAGTCCAATGCCGCCACGTCGAATCGAATCGACGACGTCCGCGACGACCTGATCCCGCTGATCACCAACCCGCCGACGGACCTGCGGCGCAAGGTCCTGATCCTCGACGAGGTCCACCGTTTCACCAACGACGCGTGGGACGCCCTGCTCAAATGGCTGGAAGAGCCGCCGCCCGGGATCGTCTTCATCTTCTGCACCACCGACCCCTCTCGCATCCGTCCCGCCATCCTGTCGCGCCTGCAACGATTCGACTTCCGTCCGATCGCCCAAGAGGAGATCGTCGGCAAGCTCACCGCGATCCTCGCCGCGGAGCAGCGCACGGCGGATCCCGACGCGGTGGCCCTCCTCGCGCGTCTCGCCGACGGCGGGATGCGCGACGCGGAGTCGATGTTGGATCAGCTCCTCTCCGCCGGTGTCGATCCGCTCCGAGCCGCCGACGTGGAAGAGCTGCTCGGACTTCCGAGCGCGGATCACATCGCGCGACTCGCAGCCGCAGCGCTCGACGGCGACGCGTCGGTCGGGCTCTCGATCCTCGCCACGTTCGAGCAGCGCGGTCGCGACCCGCGGGTCGTGGTGGATCACCTGACCGATCTCGTCCGGCGTGCGCTGCACGCTGCGCTCGCGGCGGGCGGGAGCGTGCCGTCCGACGCGTCGCGACTCCCCGCGGGACTCGTGCTCGGCGGCGAGCCCGGCGCGCCGCTGCCGCTCGCCGGTCGCGATCGTGCCGACCTGCTTCGCCTCGCCCATGCACTCCGCCGCCTCGAAGCGGGCCGAAGCGATGCCGACGTGCGACTCGGACTCGAGCTGCTCCTCATCGGAACGCTGTCGCCGGCTGCACCGCAGGTTGTCGGATCTGCGAACGGTGCGTCGTCGACCGCGTCTGTCGCTGCGGCATCCGCAGCGGCGCACTCGACGGTCGCTGCCCCCGCGGCATCCAGAGCGGCATCGGCGCCCGAGGTGACGCCAACCAGAACATCTCGAGCGGCCAAGGCCGCTGGTTCGAGCGCGGCACCGAAACACGCTGCGCCGCCGCCGTCGGATCCAGCAGCGACGACGGTCGCTGCACCTGCGTCGGCCGACAGCTCCTGGTCGCAGATGCTCTCCGCCGCAGACCCGGCGACGAAACCGCTGATCGCCGACGCTCGCCCGGTTCTCTCAGATGGGGTATTGACACTCGTGTACACCGTCTCGAAGAGCTTCATGCGTCAGCGTGCCGAGGGGCGACGCGAACGGATCGAGGCGATCGCCGCACAGGTGTACGGCGCCGGCGTCAGGGTGGCGTTCGTCGAACAGGATGCCGACACGGCGCTCCGCGAGGTGTGGACCGACGCATGAGTGGCTCCCCGCTGCCGCGCTCGCTCGAGCGACTGATCGAAGCGCTCTCTCGACTCCCTGGTGTCGGCCCGAGGACGGCGGAGCGGCTCGCCTTCCATCTCCTGCGCACGCCGCTGGCGGAGGCACAGGCACTCGCGGGGGCGATCGGCGCGATGCGCGAGCAGTCTCGGCCGTGCGAAGTCTGTGGTCACGTTGCCGACAGCGCGCGCTGCCGGATCTGCACCGACGAGTCGCGCGATGCCGGACTCCTCTGCATCGTCGAGGAGCCGCTCGACCTGATCGCGATCGAGCGCACCGGCGCCTATCGCGGCCGTTATCACGTGCTCAACGGGGCGCTCTCCCCGATGTCGGGGATCGGGCCGGGAGAGCTCCGGATGCGCGAACTGTTCGAGCGCGTGGATACTGCCGCGTCGAGCGGGAGCCCGATTCGCGAGGTGATCATCGCGACGAATCCGTCGCCCGAGGGCGACGTCACCCTGCTCTACCTCCAAGAGCGACTCGGCCCGAAGGTCGCCACGATCACCTCGATGGCGCGCGGCCTTCCGTTCGGAGCAGATCTACAGTACGCGGATGCTGTAACAATCTCGCGAAGTCTCGAGGAGCGCCGCGGCGTCGAATGAGCCGCCGTCGTCGCACCGTGCGGCTGGCACCGCTCGGATAAGGTTGAGCCATGGGTGAACTGATCGTCGAGCTGCTCCTCCGCCTCGTGAAAGTGGGCGCCGCGGCCCTCATCGGCGCGTTGATCTACGCGGTGGGGAGTGGCGTGGAACCGACCGCCGCGGGGGTGACCCTCGCGGTCGCCTCGTTCGCCGCGGGAGCCGGCGTCATCCTGCTCCTCGAATCCAGCCCGCTCTAAGCCAACCGGCGCGGAGCCCGCCGGGCCCGTCGGGGCGGGAGTGTTACAGGCTCAAGCGCTCGCCTCGTCCGCCGGCGCCGCTCCCGCACGGCTCCCGCACGGCTCCCGCACGGGAGGCGTTTGACAGGAGGGGGGGTCTCTGCGATGCTCCGCCTCCGCGTATCTGCAGGGAGAGATCCTCTCCCGACGGCCCCGATCACGGGTCGGCCAGGTGCGCACACAGAGAAACCACGGTCTCCGTGGCGATCGCGTCGACGCAAGTCGGCGGCACCTTAACAGCTGAAGAGTGGCAGGTAACACAAAGCAACCGTTCAATTCGCTGGGGGCAAACCCTCGGAAATCGGACGCGCTGCCGTACGGCAACGCGTTGTTTCGGAGAGTTTGATCCTGGCTCAGGACTAACGCTGGCGGTATGCCTTAGACATGCAAGTCGAACGAGTTTCCGGGCTTGCTCGGAAACTAGTGGCGAACGGCTGAGTAACGCGTAGGTGACCTACCCCGTAGTGTGGAATAACTGCCCGAAAGGGTAGCTAATACCGCATGTTGAGCCGACTTCACTGTCGTCTCCAAAGCAGCAATGCGCTATGGGCGGGGCCTGCGTTCGATTAGCTAGTTGGTGGGGTAACGGCTCACCAAGGCGACGATCGATAGGTGGTCTGAGAGGACGATCACCCAGACTGGGACTGAGACACGGCCCAGACTCCTACGGGAGGCAGCAGTCGGGAATTTTGCGCAATGGGGGAAACCCTGACGCAGCAATACCGCGTGTGGGATGAAGGCCTTCGGGTCGTAAACCACTTTTTTCGGGGACGATAATGACGGTACCCGAAGAATAAGCCACGGCTAACTACGTGCCAGCAGCCGCGGTAATACGTAGGTGGCAAGCGTTGTCCGGATTTACTGGGCGTAAAGCGCGCGCAGGCGGTGAATGAAGTCGAAAGTGAAAGCCCCGGGCTCAACTCGGGAACTGCTTTCGAAACCAGTTCACTTGAAGGCGGAAGAGGGAAGTGGAATTCCGAGTGTAGTGGTGGAATGCGTAGATATTCGGAAGAACACCAGAGGCGAAGGCGACTTCCTGGTCCGATCTTGACGCTGAGGCGCGAAAGCTAGGGGAGCAAACGGGATTAGATACCCCGGTAGTCCTAGCTGTAAACGATGGATACTAGGTGTTGGAGGTTTTAACCCCTCCGGTGCCGCAGCTAACGCATTAAGTATCCCGCCTGGGGAGTACGGCCGCAAGGCTAAAACTCAAAGGAATTGACGGGGCCCCGCACAAGCAGCGGAGCGTGGGGTTTAATTCGATGATACGCGAAGAACCTTACCAAGACTTGACATGCACATGACCGCGGCGGAAACGTCGCTTTCCCGAAAGGGACGCGTGCACAGGTGTTGCATGGCTGTCGTCAGCTCGTGTCGTGAGATGTTGGGTTAAGTCCCGCAACGAGCGCAACCCCTGTCGTGTGTTGTATCACTCACACGATACTGCCGAGAGAAACTCGGAGGAAGGCGGGGATGACGTCAAGTCAGCATGGCCCTTATGTCTTGGGCTACACCCACGCTACAATGGCCGGTACAACGGGCTTGCGAAGCCGCGAGGCGGAGCGAATCCCTTAAAGCCGGTCTCAGTTCGAATTGCAGGCTGCAACTCGCCTGCATGAAGCCGGAGTTGCTAGTAACCGCTGGTCAGCACACAGCGGTGAATATGTTCCCGGGGCTTGTACACACCGCCCGTCAAGTCACGAAAGTCGGCAATACCCGAAGCCAGTGCGCCAACCGCAAGGGGGCAGCTGTCGAAGGTAGGGTCGGTGATTGGGACTAAGTCGTAACAAGGTAGCCCTACCGGAAGGTGGGGCTGGATCACCTCCTTTCTAGGGAGTTTCCGTCTGGGCCAGCGGTGGTCTGGACGCAAAGGGAATCCCAGGTTAAACACGTCGTCGATCACGCCTCCCCGTCGAGTGGGGCGAGCTCCGTCGCAAGACGGCGAGACGCACGTGACTCGGCAAGCAAACCGAACCCGCAGTGGTTTAACGGTTGTCCGTGTTCCTGCCACTCTTTAGCTGTCCGGTGCCGATGCTCGCTCGCGCGAGCCGCGGTTCCACGGGGGCGTTTAGCTCAGTTGGTTAGAGCACTGCCCTGATAAGGCAGAGGTCTCTGGTTCGAGTCCAGAAACGCCCACCACCATCACTGGGGGACGTAGCTCAGTTGGTAGAGCACCTCCTTTGCAAGGAGGGGGTCAGGAGTTCGAGTCTCCTCGTCTCCACCAGTCCCCGCGTCATCGGCGCATCACTGATCACTGGCCTTCTGCGAGGCCAGCGACCAGCGATCAGCTGGGCGACTTCGGTCGCAGTGCCGTCTGGCACACACTTAACAGCCGAATACATGACTGAACATCGAAAGTAATAGTTTCGTCGGATGAAACAAGTGAAATAGTCAAGGTGTATCCCGAGACGGTCCACGGGCGGCGATGAGTCGTCGCTGGTGGGTCAAGCTACTAAGAGCACTAGGTGGATGCCTTGGCGCCAAGAGCCGATGAAGGACGTGGCAGGCTGCGAAAAGCTTCGGGGAGTCGCGAGCAGACAGTGATCCGAAGATGTCCGAATGGGGAAACCCGGCTGGGGTAATGCCCAGTCATCGGTGGCTGAATACATAGGCCACCGGAAGGAAAGCCAGCGAACTGAAACATCTAAGTAGCTGGAAGAGAAGATATCTATTCCCTGAGTAGTGGCGAGCGAAAAGGGAGCAGTCCAAACCGCGACAGCGCGATAGGCGGGAGCCGTTGCTGTCTTGGGGTTGTAGGAGTCGACTTTCGGATCCTCCCGGATTCGAGCGAAGTCACAAAACTGATCGTTAGGTGAACCTGCCTGGAACGGCGGGCCACAGAGGGTGAGAGCCCCGTAACCGAAAGCGATCAGACTTCGTGGTCGACCACCTGAGTAACGCGTGGAAGGTCTCTCATGCGTGAACCTAGGGGGACCACCCTCTAAGACTAAATACTCTTGGCGACCGATAGTGAACAAGTACCGTGAGGGAAAGGCGAAAAGAACCCCGTAAGGGGAGTGAAATAGAACCTGAAACCGAGTGCTTACAAACAGTCAGAGCACGATGTTGGAAACAACCGTGTGATGGCGTGCCTTTTGAAGAATGAGCCGACGAGTTGCTGCTGTGTGGCGAGGTTAAGTCCGAGAAGGACGGAGCCGTAGCGAAAGCGAGTCTCAATAGGGCGTTGAGTCGCATGGCGTAGACCCGAAACCGGGTGACCTATCCATGGCCAGGTTGAAGCGGGGGTAATACCCCGTGGAGGACCGAACTGGTGAATGTTGAAAAATTCTCGGATGAGCTGTGGATAGCGGAGAAATTCCAATCGAACCCGGAGATAGCTGGTTCTCCCCGAAATAGCTTTAGGGCTAGCCTCGGGCGTTCAATCATGGGGGTAGAGCACTGGATGGACTAGGGGGCTTCCCGCTTACCAAATCCAACCAAACTTCGAATCCCATGATTCAAGAGCCCGGGAGTCAGACTACGAGGGCTAAGCTTCGTGGTCCCAAGGAAAACAGTCCAGATCGCCAACTAAGGTCCCAAAATCAACGCTAAGTGGTGAACGATGTGGGAACGCATAAACAACCAGGATGTTGGCTTAGAAGCAGCCATCATTTAAAGAAAGCGTAACAGCTCACTGGTCAAGTGATCCCGCGCGGAAAATTCAACGGGGCTCAAGCGTTGTACCGAAGTTGCGGAATCGTCGCCCAGCTTGCTGGCCGGCGATTGGTAGGGGAGCGTTCCGATTGCAGCGAAGGCAGACCGGAAGGACTGCTGGAGCGATCGGAAGTGCGAATGTCGGCATGAGTAGCGAAATGTGAGTGGGAATCTCACACACCGTATGGCCAAGGTTTCCTGAGCAAGGCTCGTCCTCTCAGGGTTAGTCGGTCCTAAGCCGAGGGCGAACGCCGTAGGCGATGGACATCTGGTTGATATTCCAGAACCACCAAAGACCGTTTGCACCGCAAGGTGTCGCCGGGCCGAGGCGGAGGGTGGCTCTCTGACGAAAGTCAGGGGGTACTCCGAGCCGGAGTCCGATGGGAGCAAGGGCATGACGGGGTCTGGTAGTTCGAGCGTGCTACGGAATGCACGTCCAAGCTCGTAGGGGGTGGGACTAGGTAAATCCGGTCCCGCATTCAACTCTGAAAGGCGATGGGAAGGGGCGCATGCCCTGACTCGAGCGAGCCAAGCCTCCAAGAAAAGTGTCTAGCGAGGTCCGAGGTGACCGTACCGCAAACCGACACAGGTGGCCGGGTAGAGAATACCAAGGTGATCGGGAGAACCCTCGTTAAGGAACTCGGCAAAATAACCCCGTAACTTCGGGAGAAGGGGTGCTCACAGGCGCAGCTTGCTGTGCGTGTGAGCCGCAGTGAAATGGCCCAGGCGACTGTTTAACAAAAACACAGGTCTCCGCTAAAGCGCAAGCTGATGTATGGGGGCTGACGCCTGCCCAGTGCTGGAAGGTTAAGAGGAAGGGTGCAAGCTCTGAATCGAAGCCCCAGTGAACGGCGGCTGTAACTATAACAGTCCTAAGGTAGCGAAATTCCTTGTCGGGTAAGTTCCGACCCGCACGAATGGCGTAACGATCTGGGCACTGTCTCAACGAGGGATCCGGCGAAATTGAAATACCAGTGAAGATGCTGGTTACCCGCGCTGGGGCAAAAAGACCCCGTGGAGCTTTACTACACCCTGATATTGGATTGAGGCTCGACCTGTGTAGGATAGGTGGGAGGCTTTGAAGCTGGGGCGTCAGCCTCGGTGGAGCCGTCGTTGAAATACCACCCTTGTTGTGTTTCGTTTCTAACCTCGTGCCGTTATCCGGCCGGGGAACAGTGTCAGGCGGGTAGTTTGACTGGGGCGGTCGCCTCCTAAAGAGTAACGGAGGCGCCCAAAGGTCCTCTCAGGCTGGATGGAAATCAGCCATAGAGTGCAAAGGCATAAGAGGGCTTGACTGCGAGACCTACAAGTCGAGCAGGTGCGAAAGCAGGGCTTAGTGATCTGATAACTCCGAGTGGAAGGGTTATCACTCAACGGATAAAAGCTACCCCGGGGATAACAGGCTGATGGTGCCCAAGAGTTCATATCGACGGCACCGTTTGGCACCTCGATGTCGGCTCGTCGCATCCTGGGGCGGAAGTACGTCCCAAGGGTTTGGCTGTTCGCCAATTAAAGCGGTACGTGAGCTGGGTTCAGAACGTCGTGAGACAGTTCGGTCTCTATCCAGCGTGGGCGAAGGGAACTTGAAAGGAGCTGCTCCTAGTACGAGAGGACCGGAGCGGACGAGCCTATGGTGTGCCTGTTGTCCTTCCAAGGGCATTGCAGGGTAGCTAAGCTCGGCAGGGATAAGCGCTGAAAGCATATAAGCGCGAAGCTCGCCTTGAGATAAGGTTCCCCACCGGGTTAACCGGGTAAGACCGCAGGGAGACTACCTGCTTGATAGGGCGCATGTGGGAGGCCAGCGATGGCTGCAGCAAAGCGCTACTAATGGTCGAGGGCTTGACCTCCACGACGCCTCATCGGCGCCAGTGGGCGGTCTCGAGATACACCCCGACGAAACGAACCACCTTCGATGTTCAGCCATGGATTCGGACTTCGCCAAACGGAGCCCGGTGACTGTAGCGGAGAGGCCATACCCGTTCCCATCTCGAACACGGAAGTCAAGCTCTCCAGCGCCGAAAATACTGAGGGGGCAGCTCCTCGGCAAGATAGGTCGTCGCCGGGCTCTTTGGCGTCTCCAGGGGTTTCCAGGCGGTGTGTGCGCGGCGCGAGTTCGGCTATCCTCCTGCGATGGAAGCGCAGCGGCCCACTCCGTGTCCGTGGCTTCTCGACGCGTCGGGCGCAATCGACCACGGTCGTCCGCGGACGCCGAGTCGGTGCGGGGCCGACCCTGCGCGGGGAGAGCTCTCGAACCAGATCCGCGAACGCCGCTGCCTCGCGGGGTCGGCCTGCGAGATCCGCGACGCGCGCGAGGCGGCGCTCGGTCCGCTCGCGGCGGCTCTGGCACCACGGCAGCCGGTCGGCGATGCCGAACTTCTCTCAGGCAGCGACACTCCCCAGGAGCGCCCGGGTCGACCTTGGGTCCGACTCATGCTCATCGCCTCGCTCGCTGCGCTCGTCGTCGTCGGCGGCGGACCGTTTGTCGAGGCGGTCGGCCCCGCGATCGGCTCCCTGATCGGATCCGCCGACAGCTCGGCTGAACCGAGCATCGCCCCCTCCGAGTCCGCCCCTCCGACCCCCTCGCCGACGCCGACCACCACACCGACGGCAAGCCCGACGGCGACGCCGACTCCAACCTCCACCGCGACGGCGGCACCGTCGAGCGACACGCAGACCACCTACGTCGTGCGGAAGAACGACACCCTCTACGGGATTGCGTGCACCCTGCCCATCGGATGCAGTGGATACAAGGTCATCGCCGAACTGAACGGGATCCCCGGGCCCGAGTACGTCATCAAGCGAGGACAGGTGCTGAAGCTCCCGTGAGGCCGACTCGGGGCCTCTGTGCTAGGCTCCAACGACGCGATCGCGTGGACACCCCACCTGCTCCGCACGTGGTGTTGCCGCTTGAGCGCGAATACGATTCGAAGGAGTACCTCTACACGTGACTGACAACCAAGAGAACACGTCCCAAACAGGAGCGCCCTCCGCCGCAGGCGGCGAGGCGCCGATTCGAAAGGCGAAGGCACCAGCGAAACCGCGCAGCGTGAAGGTGAAGGCACCGGAGGTCGCCACCGACACCGCCGCGTCCACGCCGGCCTCTGTCGCGCCGTCATCCGCAGCCGACGAGCCGTCGATCGTCGCCGCTCCGCCCGCACCTGGATGGAGTGCGCCGGCGGCAGGCGGTCCAGAGCCGACCACCATGGAGGAGCTCCTTGCGATCGCTGGCGCTCCGATCAAGAACCTCAAGTCGGGAGACGTGCTGGACGGCGTCGTCGTTCGCGTCGATCCAGACGAAGTTCTCGTGGACATCGGCGGAAAGAGCGAGGGCGTGGTCTCCAGCCGCGAACTCCACGGACGCAACGGCGAAGAGGGGCCGACGCTGAACGTCGGCGACACCGTGCTCGTCTACGTGATGCAGCCCGAGTCTGAAGACGGACACGTGGTCCTCTCGATTCGCCGCGCAGGTCTCGAGCGCAAGTGGCGCACGATGCAGGAGCAGCTCGATTCGGGCGCGATCATCGAGGCGGCCGTGATCGACCACAACAAGGGCGGACTCATCGTCGACTGCGGGATCCGCGGCTTTGTCCCGATCAGCCAGATCGTCGACTTCCCGCGCCGACCGCCCGGAGACGCGCCGCGCGACGCGATCCAAGAGATCGCCGAGAAGCTGCAGCCGTATGTCGGCCGCAAGCTGCGCATGAAGATCCTCGAGGTGAACCGGAAGGGGAATCGGCTGATTCTCTCGGAGAAGGTCGCGCACTACGAGGAGCGCCGAGAGAAGCGAGACGAGCTCTTCAGCACCCTGTCGGTCGGCCAGAAGGTGAGCGGCAGCGTGCGCTCGATCGCACCGTTCGGGCTCTTCATCGACCTGGGCGGCATCGACGGCCTCATCCACAAGAGCGAGATCAGCTGGTCGAAGGTCGCGAACCCGGAGGCCGACTACAAGGTGGGCGACACGGTCGACGCCGAAGTGATCGACATCAACACCGAGCGTGGCCGCATCAGCCTGTCGATTCGGAAGCTGCAGCCCGACCCGTGGCATGCCGCCATCGCCGATATCAAGATCGGCGACCTGGTGGAGGGGACGATCACGAAGCTCGTCAACTTCGGTGCCTTCGTTCGGGTGCGCGACGGACTCGAGGGCCTGATCCACATCAGCGAGCTCTCGAACAACCGCGTGCTGCATCCGGGCGACGTGGTGAAGGACGAGCAGACGCTCAAGCTCAAGGTCATCAGCCTCGACTCGGAACGACACCGCCTCGGCCTCAGCTTGAAGCAGGCGGAAGAGGCTCCGGTTCGGGAAACCCCGGCGGAGCAGCCGAAGAGGGAGACGCGTCGAGCGCGTCCCGAGCGCGGCTTCTCGATGGACGGCGCGGTGCAGGAACCCGAAGGCGGACTCGACCTCACGCTTGCGGCGGCATTCGCCGGCATCCGCGACAAGATGGCGGAGTCCGGTCAGGGCGCGACCGATGGCGCGGAGAGCGCAGTGCCGGAGCCGAGCGGCGATCCGATCGCAGCGCCGAGCACCGAAGCGGCCCCCGACGAGGGTGGAACCGCGTAGGGATCCCTACGTGCAGGCACGTCGGTGCCGCACCGCGCTCAGGTCGTGCGTGTTGGCGGTGCTAGACTGCTCTTCCGCGCGACACCGTTGCGACCGCAGCATCCGCGCGGGGATCGGAGGTGCGCATGGCCACGGCTGACCGCTTCGATCGCTTCACGGACCGCGCCAGGAAGGTGCTGACGCTCGCCCAAGACGAGGCGCAGCGCTTCAATCACAACTACATCGGGACAGAGCACCTCCTCCTCGGTCTCGTGCGAGAAGGGGAGGGCGTCGCCGCCAAGGTGCTCGAGAACCTCAGCGTCGAGCTCGCCAAGGTGCGCCAGGCGGTGGAGTTCATCATCGGGCGGGGCGAGCGGCCGGTGCTCGGAGATATCGGCCTCACCCCTCGCGCCAAGAAGGTCATCGAGCTCGCCATCGACGAGGCTCGGCGACTCGGTCACAACTACATCGGAACGGAGCACCTCCTCCTCGGTCTCGTGCGCGAAGAGGGTGGCATCGCCTCTGGAGTCCTCGAATCGCTCGGCGTCAGCCTGGACAAGGTTCGCCACGAGGTGGTGCGCGTGCTCAGCCAGTCCTCGGGAGCCTCGACCGCGGTGGCGGAACGGCGCGCGTCCAACTCGAAGACGCCGACGCTCGACGCGCTCGGCATCGACCTGACCGAGGCGGCGCGCAGCGGACGCCTCGATCCGGTGATCGGTCGTGAACGCGAGATCGAACGGGTCATCCAGATCCTGGCGCGCCGAACGAAGAACAATCCGGCGCTCATCGGCGAGCCGGGCGTCGGCAAGACGGCGATCGCCGAAGGCCTCGCCCAGCGCATCGTAAAGGGGGACGTCCCCGCGCCGCTCCTCGACAAGCGCGTCGTCACGCTCGACATGGGGTCGCTCGTGGCCGGAACCAAGTATCGCGGCGAGTTCGAGGAGCGACTGAAGAAGGTCCTCGAGGAGCTGCGCGCGTCGCGCGATGCCATCCTCTTCGTCGACGAGCTGCACACCCTGGTCGGCGCGGGCGCGGCCGAGGGTGCGATCGACGCCGCCAACATCCTGAAGCCGCCGCTTGCCCGCGGCGAGATCCAGTGCATCGGAGCGACGACGCTCGACGAGTACCGGAAGCACATCGAGAAGGACCCGGCACTCGAGCGCCGCTTCGCACAGGTCATCGTCGCAGAGCCGTCACAGGAGGAGACGATCGACATCCTGAAGGGGCTTCGGCCGCGCTATGAGGCGCATCACAAGGTGCGCATCACGGACGAGGCGCTGCGCGTCGCGGTGGATCTCGCCGTTCGCTACATCAGCGATCGGCAGCTGCCCGACAAGGCGATCGACGTGATCGACGAGGCCTCGAGTCGGGTGATGTTGCGGCACGCATCGCCTCCGCCGGAGCTGCGCGCTGCGCGTCGCGAGGCGGACGCACTCGAGCGCGACCAGCAGGACGCGGCGGCGGCAGGTGCCTTCGATCGCGCCAGCTCCCTGCGCAGCCAACTGGAGGGCCTGAAGGGCAGGATCACGGAACTCGACCGAACCTGGCGCGCCAGCCTGACCGGCGCGACGGCGCCGAGCGCCGAGCGTCCAACGCCGGCGCCGATGCCCGATCCGGTGCGCAGGGACCCATCCGTCATTGCCCTCCCTGCGCCGATCATCGACGCGGCATCGCGGACGCTGGGCACCAGTACCGCTGGCACCGCCTCTGGTTCGGCCCTAGCCCCGGTTGCGTCGCCGAGCCAGGCCGATCCGACGCCACCGAACCGAAGCGACGATCGCCCTGTCGTCACCGACGACGAGGTCGCCGCCGTGGTGGCGATGTGGACGGGCATCCCCGTGATGCGCCTCGCCGAAGCCGAGACCGCACGCCTTCTGAAGATGGAGGCCTCCCTGGGCGGACGTGTCGTGGGTCAGGAGCAGGCGATCGGGACGCTGAGCCGTGCGGTCCGTCGCGCCCGGGCCGGCCTCAAGGACCCGAAGCGTCCGATCGGCAGCTTCCTCTTCCTCGGTCCCACCGGCGTGGGGAAGACGGAACTTGCCAAGGCGCTCGCCGAGTTCATGTTCGGGACCGAAGATGCGCTGGTCAAGATCGACATGAGCGAGTTCATGGAGCGTCACAACACGAGTCGACTCGTCGGCGCGCCTCCCGGCTATGTCGGCTTCGACGATGGCGGCCAACTGACCGAGGCGATTCGTCGCCGACCGTATGCGGTCGTGCTGCTCGACGAGATCGAGAAGGCGCACAGCGAGGTCTTCAACATCCTGCTGCAGATCCTCGAGGACGGCCAGCTGACCGACGCGAAAGGCCGGCGCGTGGACTTCCGCAACGTCATCTTGATCATGACTTCGAACCTCGGGGCACGGCAGATCCAGACGCCGTCGTCGCTCGGGTTCAGGGCGCGCGGCGAAGGAGCCGAGGCGCGCGCGGAGCAGGAGTACGCGCTGATCAGCACCAAAGTCGAAGAGGAGCTGAAGAAGGCGTTCCGACCAGAATTCCTCAATCGAGTCGATGCGAGCATCGTCTTCCGACCGCTCACCCAAGAGGAGATGCGTCGAATCGTGGATCTGCTGGTCAAGCGCATCATCGCGCAGCTGCACGATCAAGGCCATGCGCTCACCATCACCGACGCTGCGAAGGACCATCTGATCAAGGTCGGATACGACGCGACCTACGGCGCGCGTCCGCTGCGACGAGCGATCCAGACGCTCGTCGAGGATCCGCTGGCAGAGCGTCTGCTGCGCGGCGACGACCCGATCGATGCGTCGTACGTCGTCGACCTCGTCGGCGACGCACTTGCCGTCATGCTGCACGAGGAGGGGGGCGCCTCATCCTCGGCCGTGCCGGCTGAGCCGGTCGGCGCCGCCGACT
The DNA here is from genome assembly GCA_963923845.1 of uncultured bacterium. Classification (GTDB taxonomy): domain Bacteria; phylum Chloroflexota; class Limnocylindria; order Limnocylindrales; family Limnocylindraceae; genus Limnocylindrus. Next base: position 5,551 of record CAWULR010000010.1, on the reverse strand, counting down.
GAGTCGGGGCCGCGCCCCGATGGCGAAGAGCAAGAGCGTCTGGCTCTGCCAGCGGTGCGCCTTCGAGGCGCCGGCGTTCGAGAATCCGTGCCGCAACTGCAACGAGTGGAACTCGCTTGTGGAAACGATCAAGGAGCGGCCGAGCGCCAGTGCGCGCGTGCGCGCGGCGACCAGCGCCTCGGCAGGCGGGCCGGCACGACCGCAGGCGTTGCGGCGCGCCAGCGCCGATCGCGCGCCGCGAGTCCCGCTCGGCGTCCCGGAGTTCGATCGCGTCCTCGGCGGCGGAGCCGTGCCGGGGTCAGTCGTTCTGCTGGGAGGTGAGCCCGGGATCGGCAAGAGCACGCTCCTCCTCCAGGCGGCGGCGGGGATCGCGGCGGCGGGGGGTCGCGTGCTCTACGCCTCGGGCGAAGAGTCGGCGGCCCAGATCGCCGATCGTGCCGAGCGACTCGGATTGATGGAGGGCCCGGCCGCGGACGGCGTGGAGCTGCTCGCAGAGAGCGAGGTCGGTGCGATCAGCGAGGCGCTGATGCTCTCCACGCCGACGCTCCTGATCGTCGACTCGATCCAGACGGCCACGCTCGGCGGACTCGAGGGGCCGGCGGGCAGCGTCGGCCAGGTGCGCGGAGCCGCCGACTGGCTCGCCGGCGCCGCGCGAGCCACGGGCTGCGCAGTGATCCTCGTCGGGCACGTGACCAAAGAGGGGAACATCGCCGGACCGAAGACCCTGGAGCACCTGGTGGACACCGTGGTGATGCTGGATGGTGATCGTCACGGCACGCTGCGAACGCTTCGCGCCGCCAAGAACCGCTTCGGTTCGACGGACGAGCTCGGTCTCCTCGAGATGGGAGAGCGGGGCCTGAGCAGCATCGACGACCCCGGGCGCGCCTTCATCGACGACCGCGAGGCGCGCGCACCCGGCGCGGTGGTGGCCCCGCTGCTGGAGGGGAGCCGCCCGATGCTCGTCGAGGTCCAAGCGCTCGTTGCCGGATCGGCCTTCGGTGCGCCGCGTCGCACGGGGCGCGGGCTCGACTCGGCGCGCCTCGCCCTGCTCGCCGCCGTTCTCGGTCGACGTGCGGGGATCGCGGTCGGCGACCGCGACATCTACGCGAATCTCGTCGGCGGCATCGTCTTGGATGAGCCGGCGCTCGACCTGCCGCTGGCGCTCGCGCTCGCCTCGTCACATAGCGATCGGCCGATCGGTCGCGAGACGGTCGCCGTCGGTGAGGTCGGCCTCCTCGGGGAGCTGCGTCCCGTCGCGGGGCTCGGTCGTCGACTTCGCGAAGCGGCCCGCCACGGTTTCACGCGGGCGATCGTCCCTGCGGCGCGACGAGGTGCGCCGGCGGAGAGCCTCCCCGACGGACTGAACGTGATCGCCGTTGCCACGCTCCGCGAGGCGATCAACGAGGCGCTCGATGGCCGATGACGAGGCACTCGATGACCGTTGATGTCGTGGTCGTGGCGGCCGGTTCGGGCGCGCGCATGGGCGGCGTCGACAAGAGCCTGCTGACGGTCGCTGGGCAGCCGCTGCTCCGCTGGTCGCTCGATGCGCTCGAGTCCCACCCATCGATCCGACGAATCGTGCTGGTGACGGCGCCAGATCGCGTTGCTGCGTACGGCAGGCTCGACTGGATCCCATCCAAGGTGGTCCAGATCGTCCCGGGCGGCACCACGCGTGCTGCGTCGGTTGCCGCAGGTCTCGCGGCGGTGTCGGCGGCACCCGGTGTTGACGCGGACCTGATCGCCGTCCACGATGCCGCACGGCCCGGTCTCACCGCCGAGGTGATCGATCGACTCTGTGCTGCGTGCGGCAGAGACGCAGCGGCTCCAGTCACGCCGCTGCACGACAGCATCACGCAGACCGCCGGCGTCGGGAGCGACCGCGTTGCCGATGGTCGGGTGCGACGCGAATCGCTCGCCGCAGTGCAGACGCCGCAGGTCTTTGCGCGCGCACACTTGCCCGCGATGGTCGAGGCGCTGCATCGCGGCGCTCTCGATCCGGCTGCGCCGACCGACGAGGTCGGCTACCTCCAGCAGATCGGAGTCACGGTTCACCTCGTGGAGGGCGAGGCGCGACTGCGAAAACTGACCGAGCCGACCGACCTGGCAATCGTCGAGGCGCTCCTCCAATCTGACGGCACCCGACGACCGACCTCGCTCGACGCGCTCGCGGAGACGCTTCGTGCCTCGAGACCTTTCGGCGCGGTGCGGATCGGATGGGGCGACGATGTGCATCCCGTCGGCCGCGAGGGCGAGCTGCGACTCGGCGGGATCGTCTTCCCCGGCAGCCCGGCGCTCAGCGGGCACTCTGACGGCGATGTGGTCCTCCACGCGGTTGCCGACGCCCTGCTCGGCGCGGCGAACCTCGGCGACCTGGGTCGACTCTTCCCCGCAACCAGCGAGACGCCGCGTGGCGTAGACAGCGCCGAGCTGCTTCGCGACGTCGTCGCGCGCGCGAAGGCCGTCGGGGTCGCTCCTCTCTGGCTCGACCTGACGGTGACGGCGCGGAGCCCACGCCTCGCCGAACGCCTCCCGGAGATGGCGGGAAGCATCGGCGCGCTGCTCGGACTCACGGCGGCCGAGGTGAGCGTGAAGGCCTCCACAGGTAATCTGGTCGGCGACGAAGGGGCGGGACAAGCGGTCCGCTGCACCGCCCTCATCATCGCCGAGCAGAGAGGGGGCTGACGTGGCGATCGGAGCCTCGAGCGGCCTGCACCTTCGCGACACGCTCACCGGCACGACGCGACCGCTGCTCCCGCTCGACCCGAAGGAGATCGGGATCTACTCGTGCGGTCCGACGATCTACGGCCCTGCCCATATCGGGAACTTCCGCAGCTTCCTCTTCGCCGATCTTCTGGTGCGCTGGTTGCGTGCGAGCGGGCACACGGTCCGCTGGGTCGTCAATCTCACCGACATCGACGACAAGATCATCCGCGCGGCGACCGCCGAAGGGGTGGAGATTCGCGCCCTCACCGATCGCTGGGAGGCGGTCTTCCGTGCGGATGCGGCGGCACTGCGGATGACGCAGCCCGATGCGATGCCGCGGGCTACCGAGCACATCGCCGAGCAGATCGCGTTGGTCGAGCGCCTCCTCGAGCGGGGCCACGCCTACACGACCGAGGAGGGTTCGGTCTACTTCCGCATCTCATCCTGGCCGAGCTACGGAACGCTGGCGCGTCTCGACCCTGAGGCGATGCGGGTGGGCGAGCGCGTCGAGGCCGACGAATACAGCAAGGACGACGTACGCGACTTCGTCCTCTGGAAGGGGGCGAAGCCGGGCGAACCCTCCTGGGAGGCGCCGTTCGGGGCCGGTCGTCCTGGCTGGCACCTGGAGTGTTCGGCGATGAGCATGCGCTATCTCGGCGAGAGCTTCGACCTCCACACCGGCGGGATCGACCTCGTCTTTCCTCATCACGAAGACGAGATCGCCCAATCGGAGGCGGCAACCGGGAAGCGCTTCGTCGGGACCTGGTTGCACTGTGCCCATCTGCATGTGAGCGGCGACAAGATGTCGAAGTCGCTCGGCAACATCGCCCGGGTCAGCGACCTGCTCGCGGACGGGGTCGAGCCGCGCGCGCTGCGCCTGGCGCTCATTTCGGCACACTATCGGACGTCGCTGAACTACAACGAGGACTCGCTTCCGTCCGCCGTGTCGGCGATCGAGCGGCTCGATGCGTTCGAGTCGGCCCTCCTCGCGCGAGCCGCTCGAACCGGCGAGCCGCCGAGTGGAGCGAGCGCTGAGGGGGTCCAGCTTTCGACAGTCACGCGCGAACGCTTTGCAGCGGCGATGAACGATGACCTGGCGGTCCCCGAGGCGCTCGCGGCGCTCTTCGACTTCGTTCGCGAAGGGAATCGCCTCCTCGACGCGAGCTGCAGCGCGGCCACGGCGGCGGCGATGCTCGACACACTCCGGGAGCTCGACCGGACGCTCGGCATCCTCGCGCAGCCGGTCGAGCTGCCAGCCGGTGCGAGCGACCTGCTGGCCGCACGCGCGGCGGCGCGTGCGGCGCGCGACTTTGCCGAATCCGATCGACTGCGCGACGAACTCGCCGCACTCGGCGTGCTGGTGGAAGACTCGCGCGACGGCCAGCGCTGGCGACTCGGCGGCCCTCGCTGATGGACGAGCAGCGCCGACCGCCTCGGCTGGCGCCGCGACCGGGCGCGCGTCGCGGTCCGCGGCCAGAGGCGGCGCGACACTGGGCCTCCAAGCGCACGATCCCGGCCGCCGCACTCGCGCTCGTCGGGCCGGACCAGGAGCTGATCGCCGGGCGACGTCCGGTCGAAGAGGCGTTCGCCGCGCGACGCGATGCGATCAAGCTGCTCGTGGTCCCGCAGCGTCGTGCCGCGCTGCAGCAGGTGGCGCTCCATGCCACCGCGCTGCGCATCCCCGTCGTCGAAGTCGAAGGGGCGCTGATCGGTCAGCTGGCGGGGTTCGACGGCCATCAAGGGGTCGCGCTCGTCGTGCGACGTCGCCGCGAAGTCGCCCCCGAGGAGATCCTCGCCTGCGCGGTGCACCGCGGCGAGGCCCCCTTCATCCTCGCGCTCGACGGCGTCGAGGATCCCCAGAACTTCGGCAGCCTGATCCGCAGCGCGGAGGCGGTCGGCGTCCACGGCATCCTGATGGCGTCACGTGGTTCGGCCCCCCTCTCGCCCGCGGCGATCAAGGCGAGCGCGGGGGCCGTCGAGCACCTGCTCGTCGCCCGGGTGGAGAACCTCGCCGATGAACTGACCGCCCTCCGCCTTCGAGGCGTTCGCGTTGTCGGCGCAGAGGCCGAAGCGGCGCACGACCACCGCAGCGCCGACCTGAGGGGACCGCTCTGCCTCGTCGTCGGAAGCGAGGGGAAGGGCCTCTCTCCGGCGATCCGGCGCAGGATCGACCTCTACGTGCGCATCCCCATGGCCGGCAAGGTCGCCAGCCTCAACGCCGCCGTCGCCGGGTCGATCCTCCTCTTCGAGGTTCGTGGTCAGCGCACTGGGAGCACGGCACATTCCGTGCCATTGCCGACCCCTGGCGGCACGTCGCCGGCTGGGGCCGAGTAGCGGTTCGCACAGGGCTCCCACGCACGGCGGAGGTTGACCCCGGCGCCCGCAGGGGTCTATGCTGACGGCTCACCGAAGGACCGCAAGGTATCCCGACGTGGGCGCCGACATAGCTCAATTGGTAGAGCAGCGGTTTTGTAAACCGCAGGTTCCGGGTTCGAGTCCCGTTGTCGGCTCCAGCAATGGGTAGGTTGAGCAGGTGGTGAGCTCCGCTGACTGTAGATCAGCCGTCTTTGACTGTGGGGGTTCGATTCCCTTCCTGCCCACCAAACACTCGGGAACGCAAAGGACAGCAACAGAGACGATCGAAGGCACGAACTGGCCCACGTAGCTCAGTTGGCAGAGCACGTCCTTGGTAAGGACGAGGTCACCGGTTCGAGTCCGGTCGTGGGCTCCACCGCTCGGTGGGAAGCGAGGACCGTCGGCGCTGAATCGCGACGGTGATAGTGACGGAGATGATTCGAGATGGCAAAGGGGAAGTTTGAGCGGTCGAAGCCGCACGTCAACATCGGAA
>CAWULR010000009.1:0-20714 GCA_963923845.1 uncultured bacterium | reverse complement strand
GGGACCGGGAGATCGACGGTGTCGCGCGGAATGCTGAACATGCTCACCGAACCTTTGGCGGGATCGACGCTCGCGACGATCAGCGTGTCGGTGTTGAACGCAGACTCGCCCTGGCGCTGGTCGATGCCAACAAGCAGCACGTTGAGTCGCTCGGTCCCGTCCCACCGCGGCGGCTCGCTGCCCGCCGGGTTCACCTCGGCGTCGCCCGTTCCGCCGAAGATGCCGCCGACGAGGGCCGAGGCGGTCGTCACGTACCCGGCGGCGAGAAGGTGGAGCCAGAGACTGACGGAGAGCGTGAGGATCAGGCCGCTCGCGGAGAGGAGGAGTGGGCGGAGGCCCGCACCACGGGTGAGCGCGCTGCGCCATGCGTCGACTGCCGCGACGAGCCGCCAGCCAGCGGCCACCAGGTTGAGGATCCCCGCGGCGCTGAGTCCGATTGGCGAGAGCAGCATGCCGAGCAGCCCAGCGGGGCCGTCCGCGGCATAGATGCCCCCGACGACGGCGGAAAGGAGGAAGGGCGGGGCGACAAGGGCAAGGGCGGCACCCCAGCGCCGCTGATAGGCCTGGCCGAGACCCGGGATGAGCGCAGAGAGCAGCGCAGCGGCAAAGGCGGAGAAGCGGGGGGATACCGTGGTGCCACTCACAGCAGCACGATAGCGCCTCTCGACGGGGAGAGTTCTCGCTCCGTTTGCCATGCCGTGATGCGCGTGGCACGCTCCGTAGCATGTTCGACGCCGTAGATGCACGTCCGGATCTCGTCAGCATCGAGCACGAGATGCTCCGCCGCTGGAGAGACGAGGGCGTCTTTGAGCGTCTGCGCGCACAGACAACGGGCGGGCCGAGGTGGTCGTTCCTCGATGGCCCGATCACGGCGAACAACCCGATGGGGGTCCATCATGCCTGGGGCCGAACGTACAAAGATATCTTCCAGCGCTTCCGCGCCTCCCTGGGCCACGAGCTGCGCTGGCAGCAGGGTTTCGACTGCCAAGGACTCTGGGTCGAGGTCAACGTCGAGCGCGAGCTCGGCTACACCTCGAAGCGCCAGATAGAAGAGCAGGGCCTCGCCGCCTTCATCAGACTCTGCAAGCAGCGTGTGCTCACGTATGCCGCACGCCAGACGGAGCAATCGATCCGTCTCGGTATGTGGATGGACTGGAACGACCCCGCCGACCTCCTGAAGCTGCGCGACGCACTCGCCGAGGACGCGGCGACACCGGTCACGATCGCCGGCGCGAACGGGCCGGTCACCGGTCCCGCCGAACTCCTGATCGGACGCCTGGGCACGCCGGAGATCGGGGGTTCGTACTTCACCTTCTCCGACGAGAACAACGATCTCATCTGGAGTTTCCTCGCAAAGTGCCACGAGCGTGGATGGCTCTACAAGGGGAGCGACAGCATGCCGTGGTGCGCACGATGCGGAACGGGAATCAGCCAGCACGAGATGACCGAGGGCTACGCAGATCGCGAAGACCCGTCGCTCTATTTCGGCTTGGCGCTCGTCGATCGGCCCGGGGAGGAGCTCGTTGTTTGGACGACAACGCCGTGGACCGTCGCGGCGAATGTCGCCGCGGCCGTGCATCCGACGCTCGACTACGAGCTCGTGGAGTTCGACGGTCGCAAACTCTGGATCGGAGCTTCGCGTCGCGCCGCGACGCTCGGCGGCGCCGCTCCGCGCGCCAGGGTGCTCGAGACCCGCCGAGGGTCTGAGCTCATCGGCTGGAAGTACCGCGCACCGTTCGACAGCCTCCCGGCGGTTGTCGCCGCGCTGGGCGTTGACGGTGCTGCGCACCGCGTGATCGGGTGGGACGGCGTTGGATCGGAGGAGGGGACGAGCATCGTCCACATCGCGCCCGGTTGCGGCGGCGACGACCATCGCCTCGGCGTCGCGGAGGGTCTCCCAGCGATCGCTCCGATCGACGAGTCTGGCGTGTACCTCGACGGCTTCGGTGCGCTGAGCGGCCGAGAGTGGCATGTCGTCACCGAGGACGTCTTCTCGCACCTCGCCGATTCGAAGAGCCTGCTTCGACGAGAGAAGATCACCCATCGGTACCCACACTGCTGGAGATGCGCAACGCCGCTCGTCTTCCGTCTCGTCGACGAGTGGTTCATCAGCATGGGCCCGCTCTACGACAAGCCTCGAGAAGAACTGACTTCGGCCGAGTTCGATGCAAGCCTCCGATATCAGATCATGGCCGTCGTCGATCGCATCACGTGGCTTCCGGAGTTCGGATACGAACGAGAGCTCGACTGGCTGCGCAACATGAGCGATTGGATGATCTCGAAGAAGCGCTACTGGGGGCTCGCGCTGCCGATCTACGAGTGCGCCGCGTGCGGCAAGGTCGAGGTGATCGGCTCTCGCAACGAGTTGGAGAAGCGAGCGACGGCGGGAGGTGCGGCGCTTGCTGGGCATACGGCGCACCGGCCGTACGTGGACGAGGTCACGATCGCATGCGGTGGATGCGGGGCCACGGTGACGCGCGTTCCAGATGTCGGTAATCCGTGGCTGGATGCCGGGATCGTCTCGTTCTCGACCCTGCGCTATCGAGACGACCCCGAGTACTGGAGGCGCTGGTTCCCTGCCGACTTCATCACCGAGAGCTTCCCCGGGCAGTTCCGCAACTGGTTCTACTCGCTGCTCGCGATGTCCACGGTGATGGCGTCGAGCGAACCGACCAAGACGGTCTTCGGCTACGGCCTTGTCTTCGGCGCGGACGGTCGCCCCATGCACAAGAGCTGGGGGAACTCGATCGAGTTCGACGAAGCGGCAGATCGCATGGGGGCCGACGTGATGCGCTGGCTCTTTGCGGGGGCGCGGCCCGAGGAGAACGTGCACTTCGGCTGGGAGGCTGCCGACGAGACGCGCCGACGCCTTCTCGTCCTCTGGAACGTCTACGCCTTTTTCGTGGGCCAGGCGACTGCGACCGGTTGGAGTCCGGACAAGAGCGCAGCAACGGTGGAAGCGAGGAGTGCGATGGATCGGTGGATTCTCAGTCGCTCAGCTGAGCTTTCCTCGTCGGTCGAACGGTCGCTCGCCTCGTATGACGCCTTCAGTGCCGTGCGGCGTCTCGAGACGGGCATCGACGAGCTCTCAACCTGGTATCTGAGACGGACCCGAGAGCGATTCGCACCAGACGCGCCGACAGCAGACCGCGAGGCGGCGTTCGACACCTTGCACCAGGCGCTGCTGACGCTGCTGCGTTGCGCCGCCCCCATCGCGCCGTTCCTCACCGATGCCATGTACCGCAACCTGGTCGGCAGCCGCATCGTCGATCGGTCGAGCAGAGGGGCGGTCGTGGGTACCAAAGATCGTCCGCTCGCCCGCGCCGTGCGCGAGGGAGCCGCTCCGCCGAGCATCCACCTCCTCCACTGGCCCGGCGCAGAAACTGCGCCGTGGCGTGACGCGGCCCTCGAGGCAGCCATGGATCGCATCATCAGGGCCGCGGAGCTCGGTCGCTCCGTCCGCAGTGCAGCGGCGATCCGCACGCGCCAGCCGCTTGCGCGTGCGCGCGTCGTCCTCGGTATCGCCGGACAAGACGAGCGCGAGCTGCGCGGCATCTTGGCGGAGGAACTCAACGTCAAGGAGATCGAGGCGGTGAGCGACGCGTCTGGACTGTTCGAGCGGCGCGTGAAGGTGCTCTTGCCGAAGGTGGGGAAGCGACTCGGATCGTCCACGGCAGCGGTCATGGCGGCGGCGCGCGAGGGCGCCGTCGAGTTCCTTTCAGACGGCGCGGTGAGGATCGCCGGCGTCGAGCTTGCCGCCGATGAGATCGAGGTACAGGCGGTTCCCCGAGAGGGACAACACGTCGCCGAAGACGATGGGCTCGTCGTCGAGCTCGATACGCAGCTGAGTCCCGCCCTGATCGGCGAAGGCGACGCCCGCGAACTCGTCCGTGCCATCCAAGACCTTCGAAAGGCCGCGGGCCTGCGCCGCGACGACCGGATCGAGGTGCAGGCCAGCGGTGCCACTGCGACCGTTGCCGCGCACGCTGACAGCATTGCGACCGCCACCGGTGCCGTCTCGATCTTGGCTGTCGACGGCCTCCCTGACGGCGCTGAGTGGCAGCGTGGGCGTCTCCAGCTCGCCGGCGGCGAATCTGGACTCGCAATCCGCCGCGTCTCCGAATGAGGCGGGCGGCGCTCGCACTCACCGCCCTGCTGGTCGTCGGTGCTGACCGGATCAGCAAGGAGCTCGTCTCCGGGCTCCTGGCCACCGGCTCGCCAGTCGACCTGTTCGGTGGATCGTTGCGGCTGATCCGCAGCGAAAACCGTGGCGGTCTCTTCGGTCTCTTTCAGGGGAGCGCACCGCTGCTTGCACTGCTCAGCATGGCGGTGATCGTTCTGCTGGTCTTCATGCATGCTCGAGAAGGAGGGACGCGACCGTCGCTGCTGACGCTGTCGACCGGACTCCTCGTTGGCGGTGCTCTTGGCAACCTGGTCGATCGCCTGGCGAACGGATTCGTCTTCGATTTCATCGACATCGGCATCGGTTCGACGCGGTTCTGGACGTTCAATGTGGCGGACATGGCGATCACGAGCGGAATCGCGCTCCTGGTGGCGCAGGCCGCGTTCGGCGGCGTTCGAAACCGCGTGCGGGCACCCCATGGGTGATCCACGCGAGATCGACCTGCCGATTCCACCCGAGGTGGCACGACAGCGCGTCGATCGTTTCGTCGCCGATCGCTGCGGCCTCTCGCGCTCGTTTGTGCAGCGCCTGATCGGCGATGGGCGACTGACCATGGATGGCCAGGTCATGCGCGCTCGCGACACCATGGTCGCCGGACAGACACTGCACCTTTCGATCCCGCCGGTCGCCGACACCGAACTTCGGCCGGAGCCGATCCCGATCAGCGTCGTCTACGAAGACGACGACATTCTCGTGGTCGACAAGCCAGTCGGGCTGGTCGTGCATCCGGCGCCAGGACACGCCTCCGGGACGCTGGTCAACGCACTGCTGCACCACGTCGACGACCTTCCCGGCATCGCCGGAGTCGCACGTCCCGGGCTCGTCCATCGACTCGACAAAGACACGTCGGGCCTGCTCGTGGTCGCCAAGGGCGACCTGGCGCAATCGAGCCTCATGGCGCAGCTGAAGGCGCGCCGCGTGAAGAAGACGTATCTCGCGCTGGTGCAGGGTGCGGTGGCCGCCGAGGTGGGACGGATCGAGGCTCCAATCGGGCGCGATCCCTCCGAGAGGAAGCGGATGGCGGTGGTTGCGGGCGGTCGGGCCTCGACCACGGGGTATCGCGTCAGAGAGCGATTCGGGGGGTGGACGCTCCTCGAGGTGGACCTGATCACCGGGCGAACCCACCAGATTCGCGTCCATCTCACCGAGATCGGGCATCCGATCGCCGGCGATCCGATCTACGGCAACGGCACCAGCCGACGCGGCCCGGACGGGACGAGCCGACTCTTCTTGCATGCGTGGAGAATCGCGTTCACACATCCTCGAGACGGACGGCTGATGCGACTCGAAGCGACGCTGCCGCCGGATCTCCAGGTTCCGCTGGATACGCTACGGTTGCACGGCGAGAGAGCGGAGGTTCGATGACGGATCAACGTCACGCAGGGGCAGCCGGCGCACAGGTGATCGTCATCTCCGGGCCGAGCGGCGTCGGTAAGGACACCATCATCAACGAGCTGCGCCGTCGCCCGATCGGGCAGACGTTTCACTACGTGGTCACATGCACCACTCGAGAGCCACGAGCCGGAGAGATGGACGGCGTCCACTACCACTTCCACAGCGACGCCTCCTTCGCAGCGCTGAAGGCCTCCGCCGGTCTGCTCGAGTCGGCTTCGGTCCATGGGCGCTCGTATGGAACCCCACGAGGCGAGGTTCGCGACGCACTTCGACGCGGACAAGATGCGATCTTGAAGATCGATGTCCAGGGAGCGAAGAGCGTCCGTGCGGCGATCCCAGAGGCGCTGCTGATCTTCATCGCGCCGCCGTCGCCGGAGGCGCTTGCGGTCCGGCTCGCCGGTCGGGGAACCGAGACGGCTGAAGAGCTGGTGACGCGGGCGAAGAGCGCCATCATCGAGATGGAGCGATCGAAAGAGTACGACCACCTGGTGCTCAACGAGACGGGCTACCCGGAAGAGGCTGCGGCGCAAGTCGAGAAGATCGTCCTCGCGGAACGCGCCAGGCATCCGGAGCGTCGGATCGAGGTGTGAGCGAGGCTCGCCTGCCCGAGGCAGGGCGACGGTCGGATCCGCCCGCGACGGTGCGAGTCGCCCTCGACCTCCCTGGTGCGCAGGGTGATCGGCTCTACGACTACCTGCCTCCGCTCGATGCGACCTTGGTTGCCGGCGATGCCGTCGTGGCACCGTTCGGCAGTCGTCGGGCGGTGGGAGTCGTTGTCGGGGCCGCAGGCGACTTTGCTGCGCCCGACGGCGTCCAACTCAAACGCATCGAAGCTCGGCTCGGTGATGTTCCCGTGATCGGCCCGCTCGGTCTGCGGCTCGCACTCCGAGTTGCCGAGCACTGGTGCGCGCCACCCGGACTCACGATTCGTTCGTTCCTTCCGCCCGGGCTCCTCGACAAGGTCGAATCGGCGGTCCGGCTCGTCGGCGCACCGACCGATGCCGAACGCGCCGTCGGTCTGACACCAGAGTGGACCGCCGTCGATCGATTGCGCCAGGCTCGAGGTCCGGGTCGCGCGCCGCTGCTCGCCCTCATCCGAGCGGGCGAACGCGACGGTCGCATCGAGCGACGCTGGCAGCTCACCGCGATCGGAGGACGAATCGTCCACGAGGCGTATGTGCGTCTGCCGCAGGGCAGCGAGGCCGTGACCTCGGCGTCGACTCAGGCTGCTCGTCTCGGTCCGCGGCAGCTGGAGATCATCGCGCGGTTGGAGGCGGCTGTGGCGACAGGGGAGCCGAGTCTGCGTGCCGCAGATCTCCCTGGGGGGCTCGGTGCTGTGCGCCGCCTCGAGGCGCTTGGGCTTGCCCAGGTCGACTATCGCCGTCGGCAGCGCCGACACTCGGATCGGCGTCGTGGAGCCTCCGCCTTCGATCCGACCGTGCCGACGTGGAGTCCGGGTCAAGCGCGCGTGTTGCACGATGAGTCGCATACCGCGGTCACCCTCCTGGACGGCCCTCCGGGGTCGGGAAAGAGCCGGGTGGCCGCAGAACTCGCTGCACGGACGCTGAGCGGAGGCAGGTCGGTGCTCTGGTTGGTACCAGAGGCGGCACATGTCGCTGTTGCCGCGGACGCGTTGCGCGTCGTCACCGGCGTCGATGCAGAGACGATCCATTCTGGAGCGAGCCAGGGGGAGCGCCTCGATGCCCACGCGCGGCTGGATGACGCGGGGCCGCATCTCGTCGTCGGCACCCGCACGGCGATCGGTTCACTGAGCCGTGACGTCGGCTTGATCGTGGTCGACGAGGAGCACGAGTCGGCATACAAATCGGAGCGGACCCCGCGACTCCATGCGCGCGATGCTGCGCTGATGCTGGGTGAGGCTGCGGAGGCCCCCGTCGTCCTGATCAGTGCGACGCCCGCGATCGAAACCATCGCCCGTACCGAGCTGAACTCGTGGCGACACATCACGCTGGACGGTCGCGCAGCGGCGCCTACGGTCGAGGTGGTGGATATGCGCCGTGAGTTGCAGGACGGCTGGAAGGAGATGATCAGTCGACCGCTGCTCGCCGCTCTCGAGAAGCTGCGCTGGGAGAGCGGCGAGCAGGCACTCTTGATCATCAACCGTCGCGGTCTCGCGTCGGCGCTCCTCTGTCGCGATTGCGGCGCCGCACAGTCGTGTCCATCCTGTGAACGACCGATGGTGCTCCACAGCGCCGGATCGCTGTTGCGTTGCCACGGATGCGGTCTTGTCTCCGAGCCGCTGACTCGATGTCCTTCGTGTGGCAGCGCGCGCATTCGCGCCATGGGGGGCGGGACCGAGCGGCTCGAGAAGGAGGCGAAGCGACTGCTCCCAGGCGTCGTCGTCGACCGTCTCGATGCGGACGCGTCGGCGGCGATCGGCGCGGGAGACCGCATCCTCGACGCCTTCCGAAGCGGCCGCACACAGCTCCTCATCGGGACGGCCGTTGCCGCAAAGGCGCTGGATCTGCCGAGGCTCGCGCTCGTCGGCATCGTCTCTGCCGACTCCGGACTGCTCATTCCAGACGAACGTGCGGCCGAACGGGTTGTCTCGCTCATCGTGCAAGCGGCCGGGCGCCTGGGGCGCGGAACCGCGACAGGGATCGCCTTCGTGCAGAGCTATCGCCCAGACGACCCGGCGATCGCCGCAGGAGCCGAATTCGCACGCGGTGGGAGTGCCGAAGGCTGGCGTCGGCGGGAGGTTCAGCTGAGAAAGAGCGCCGGCGGCTCGCCGTTCTTGCGCACGGCGAAGATCACCGTCTCGGGGACGACGGCGCGCAGCACGCACGCGCGCGCGACGGCGCTGGCTGAGAAGCTGCGCGCTGCGATCGGCTCGGCGCAAGGGGTCCGTCTCCTCGGTCCGATTCCCGCGTGGGTACCCAAACGCAACGGTCGTTGGCGCGAAAACATCGTGGTGCGAGCCCCTGATCCCGTCCCGCTCGTTCGGTCGCTGAGCGGGCGGGAGACGAGCATCGACCTCGACCCGGAGACACTCCTCTAGCCGCCAACCTGGCGACGCGGCATGGCAACGGCCGTCGATTGGTAGACTCCTCGCATGAGTGTCAAGCCGATCTTGCTCCTGGGTGATCCGCGTCTCCGCATGCCGGGACAGCCGGTGGAGAGCTTCGGCAAGCTGTTGCACAGCCTGATCGAGGACCTGGTCCACACGATGCGCGCGGCACCCGGCGTCGGGCTTGCCGCACCCCAGCTGGGTGAGCCGTTGAGTGTCGCCGTGGTCGAAACGAACGGTCGGACCTACGAGCTGGTGAATCCCCGCATCGTGCGCGACACCGGAGACCAGACCGATCTCGAGGGATGCCTCTCGATCCCCGGCTATGTCGCGGAGATCAACCGCCGCGAGCGAGTGTGGGTCGAGGCGCAGGACCGCCACGGTCGCCCGTTCAAGTTCAGCGAGCACGGGTTCGTTGCCAGAGCGGTTCAGCACGAACTCGACCACCTGAAGGGAACGCTCTACATCGACTACCTCGAATCGCTCGACGAACTGATCCCGGTGAACGAACAGGACGACCCTGACGAAGATCCGGAGAGTCCGAGCGCGAAGAGGCGCAAGCGCGCGGCGCGCGTTGCAGGAGCCCACAGTCACTGATCACAAGGTCCTGTTGATCGGGAGCGGCGCCTTCGCCGTCCCGGCGTTCGCCGCGGTCCGTAGCGCTCCAAGCTGCGATGTCGTCGCCGTGGTCACGGCCGCCCCGCGCGGTGCCGGTCGAGACGGAGCGCTTCGCTCGACGCCTGTTGCCGAGTGGGCGAGGCGCGAGGGCCTCTCCCTTCTGGAGATCGGTTCGTTGCGAGATGCAGCCACGTGCGCTCAGGTTGCGAACCTCGGCGCGACCATCGGGTTGCTGGCAGATTTCGGTCAGATCGTTCCCCGCGCGCTGATCGATGCGTTCCCCGGCGGCATCCTGAATCTGCATCCCTCGTTGCTGCCGCGCCATCGAGGGGCGAGCCCCGTACCCGCTGCGATCCTTGCCGGTGACCGAGAGACCGGCGTCAGCACGATCGTGATGGATGCCGGCCTCGACACGGGACCACTGCTCAACGTCCAGCACAGCGCACTTCGAGGGGATGAAACGAGCCCGGAGCTCGAGGCGAGACTTGCTGACATGGCCGGCGCAGAGATCGTCACGACGTTGCGGCGATACCTCGATGGAGAGATACGACCTCGTCCGCAGTCGACCGACGGCGTCTCGCTGACACGGCGTCTGACGCGGCACGACGGTTTCGTGCACTCGGGAATGGGTGTCGAACAGGCGCATCGTGCCTGGCGGGCCTACCGTCCCTGGCCCGGGGCGTGGGTGAGCGTCCCCTCGATGCTCGATCGTCTGATCTTGGATGAGGTGGGCGCTCCAATCTACGATCGTGCGACGGAGCCGGACCGCTTCGACCTCCTCGACGGCATCCTGGTGCTCGGGCTCCGCGGCGGAGCGCTCCCGTTGTTGCACGTCACCCCAGCAGGCGGACGCCGAATGGACGGCGCAGCGCTCGTGCGCGGTCGACCTGAGCTGCTCTCATCCCGTGCGAGAATCGGGTGATGAGCGTCGTGAAGAGCCTGCTCCCAGCGATCAGCGATCTCGATCCTGAGGCGCTTGCCGATCTTGTCAGCGAACTCGGTCTCGAACGGTATCGGTCGGCGCAGATCTACGACGGAGCGTGGCGCTCGGATGCGACGTCCTGGGCTGAGGTCACCACCCTTGGGAAGCGTGCGCAGTCGGCGCTCGCCACTCGGGTTCGTTTTCTTGCAAGCGAGGCGGTCGAGCGCGAGGACGTCGAAGGGGGAGCAACCTCGAGGTTTCTCATCACCCTGGGCGATGGGGCGAAGGTCGAGGCGGTCTTGATGCGCTATCCATCGGATCCGCGGCGAGGGCGAGGCGAGCGCGCAACCGTCTGCGTCTCCAGCCAGGCTGGCTGCGCGGTCGGCTGTCCGTTCTGTGCCACCGGAGAGCTCGGGTTCACGCGGAACCTGACCGCAGGCGAGATCCAGGATCAGGTGCGCATCGCCCGCCAGCTCTTGCGCACGGAGGGCCGTGAACTGACGAACGTCGTCTTCATGGGCATGGGCGAACCGCTGCAGAACCTCGACAACGTCCTTGCCGCAATCGACGGCATCACCGACCCGCTCCGCGGGGGGATCGGGCAGCGTCGCATCGTGGTCTCCACCAGCGGAGTCGTCCCCGGTATCGACCGACTGGCGAAGGTTCGACCGCAGGTCACGCTCGCGGTCTCGCTCCACGCTGCTCGGAATGCTCTGCGCGACCTTCTCGTCCCGCTGAATCGAAAGTGGCCGGTCGAGGAGGTGGTTCGAGCCGCAGCGAACCACGCTCGGGTGACCGGTCGGCGCACGACCTTCGAAGTGACAATGATCGACGGGATCAATGACCGCCAAGAGGACGCAGCCGCGCTGGTCGAGCTGTTGCGCGGGAGCCAGGCACACGTCAACCTGATCCCCATGAACCAGGTCGCGCACACGCCATGGCGAGAGAGCGAGCCCGCGAGGATCGACGAGATCGCTCGGCAACTCCGTGCGTCGGGGCTTTCGGTCACGGTCCGGAAGAATCGCGGCCGCGAAGCGGGCGCCGCCTGCGGTCAGCTTGCCGCCGACCGTGCCGGCGCGCCGCCGCCCGCAGCCGTCGCGCGACGGCGAGAGCTGCTCGTGGTCGCGAGTGCGGCGGCGCTCCAAGGCCGCCGCTCCTCCACGCCGATCGCCCCGTCGGGCCCCCTGACAGCCGATCCGTCAGCAGAAGCGGGCGATCGCCGATGACGTCCGTGCAGATCGCTGCGAGCATCTTGAATGCCGATCTCGGGGCGCTTCGCGAGGCGGTGCAGGAGGCCGAACGCGCAGGCGTCGATCGGATCCACCTCGACATCATGGATGGCCACTTCGTACCGAATGCAACGTTCGGACTCTCCACCGTGGAGGCCCTGCGCGGTGCAACGGGCCTGCCGTTCGACGCACACTTGATGGTTGCGAACCCGTCGACCTGGGCCTCGCGGTACGCAGCCGCGGGTTGTCAGACGGTGGCCATCCATGTCGAAGCACCGGAGCGCCATGAGCCGACGTTGGACGCCGTTCGACGCAACGGCGCGCTCGCTGGAATCGCCGCCGACCCCGGCACGCCGGTCGACACGCTCTCTGCGTTTGCCGGTCTGGTCGACTTCGGTCTGGTGATGACGGTGAAGTCAGGGTTCGGAGGTCAGGCGTATCAGCCTGACGCCGCCGCTCGAATACCGGCGCTTCGCCTCCTCTTGGGCGCGGACCTCCCCGTCCACGTCGATGGCGGAATCAAGGGTGGGACCGCAGCCGATGCGGTGCGACGCGGGGCCAACGTGCTGGTTGCCGGGACGGCACTCTTCGGTGCCGCCGAGATGAAGGCGGCGGTCGCCGCGCTGCGCCAGAAGGCGTAGCGGCAGGTCGCGTTACGCGCCCTTGGTTGCGGTCCGGCGGCAGGAGGTGCAGACCAGCACCCGCTTGGTCGTCCCTCCGGTGACCACCATCGTCGGCTGCAGGTTGGCACGGAACCGACGGTGAGCGCGGACGCGGTTGGCTCCCACAGACTGCGGGTTGAAGCCAGAGATCGAATCCTTGCCGCAGAGGACGCAGAAGCGGGCCATCATTTCTCCTTGTTCGCTGGTCGGCGCCACCGAGGGACGCGCCGTTGATCGTGCCGTATCGTAGCAGGAACGCCACGTGGCGGGCCGAGTCGGTCGAGGGGGGTTGCATGGTGGGCGGATCGATCCAGGGACGGACAGGAGGCGTGCCGGCTCGGGAGTCCGTAGCGGTTGACCTCCGAACGCCGATCGCCTCCATCGCACACAGCGCCACGACGCCGCACTGCTGGTTCATCCGATGAGCAGGAAGAGCTGGGACGGGGTCGAACTGGTCGCCGCGCTTCGTTCAGGGGCCGAGCGCCTCCAGGCCCGCGTTGCCGAGGTCAATGCGCTCAACGTCTTCCCGGTGCCCGATGGGGACACCGGGACCAACATGCTGGCCACCTTGAAGGCGGCGATTGCCGAGGGCGATGCAACACTCGCCACCGGTGTCACGTCGATCGATCGGGTGAGCGATGCGGTCGCGCGCGGTGCGCTCCTCGGCGCACGAGGCAACTCGGGTGTCCTGCTCTCCCAGATTCTGCGTGGACTGCCCCAGGCGGTTCGCGGGCGAAAGCGCGCTCGCGCGGCGGAGATCGCCCAGGCGCTCTCCATCGGCGTCCTGCACGCATACGGCGCGGTGGCCACACCGACCGAAGGGACGATCCTCACCGTTGCGCGAGAGGTTGCGGCGAGCGCGATTGCCGGAGCCGACACAGCGTCCGAACTGCGCCCGTTCCTGCTGAGGATCGCGGAATCGGCCCGAACCTCGGTCGGCAAGACCCCAACGCTGCTCGCCGTCCTGCGCGAAGCGGGTGTCGTCGATTCTGGGGGGACCGGGTTGCAGCTGATCCTCGAGGGGATCGCCGACGTCCCCTTCGTTGCCCCATCTCCCTCGGCTGACGACGCCGCCGTTGCGGTCGACGTGCCGACTCCAGTCTCAGCGCCTGACGTCTCAACAGCGAGTCGGAATACGCACCAGGCTGCCGAGTATGGCTACGAAACGGTCTACATCCTCCAGTCCAACGGCGCCCCTCTCGACATCGAGACGATTCGCGCTGATCTGGAGCGACTCGGGGAGAGCGTCCTGGTTGCGGGAGATTCCAGGATCTGCAAGGTTCACGTGCACAACCTGCAGCCAGATCGCATCCTCGCCTACGGAATCGCACTCGGAACCGTGCGCGGCGTCACGATCGAGAATCTCGACCAGCAGAGCTCAGAGCGCGCGACCGGGCATGGGGCCTATCTCGACCTGTCGGTGGCCTCGCCGTCGTCAGCGCTCGGCTCGGAGCGCCCGCTTCGCGAAGGAACCGCAGTCGTGGCCGTGGCGGCGGGCCGAGGACTCGCGAAGATCATGCAGTCCGCGGGCGTCGCCCAGATCGTCCACGGAGGACAGACGGAGAACCCGTCCGCCGCCGAGATCGCTGCTGCGATCACGGCGACCGGTGCGCGCGATGTCATCGTGCTGCCGAACAACGGCAACATCGTGCTTGCCGCTCGCCAGGCGGCAGCGATCGTCGCAGCACGCGTCTCGGTCGTTCCAACACGAAACGCGGCGGAGGGCATCGCCGCGCTGCTCACCTGGGATCCGGCGCTCCCCGTCGGCGAGGCGATCGCACGTTTCGAGGGCGCTCGGGCTGCGGCGCGCACCTTCCGCATCGTCGCGGCCGTTCGCGACGCCGTCGTGAACGGCGCACGAGTGCGTGCCGGAGAGGTGATGGCACTCGACCCCGTCGACGGGATCATCGCCACGGGTGTCGATGCGATCGAGGCGTTGACCAAGGCGCTTCAAGGACAGCGTGGCGAACTGCTGACCCTCTATCTCGGCGCCGACGTGGACCAAGTGGAAGGCGAGAGGCTGGCAGCCGCAGCACGCGCGACCATCGACGGCCTGCAGGTCGAGATCGCCCGCGGAGAACAGCCGATCGAGCAGGTCCTCGCGAGCCTGGAGTGAGCCCGGAGCCGGTCGACCGTCCGCTGACGGGTCTCGGCCTACCGGGCGGGGCAAGCCTCCTCCGGGGGCTGGCGCGACTTGGCGTGACCACGGTCGGACAGCTGCTCCTCTACCTGCCACGTCGATACGACGATCGTCGCGAAATCACCGCAGTTGCCGACCTGGCGGCGGGCACCTCCGCCACGATCCGCGCACGCGTCATCGATCTGCGAATCGAGAAGACGTGGCGACGCGGGGTCCAGCGCACGATTGCGACACTGGCCGATGAGAGCGGCGCCGTCGATGCCATCTGGTACGGACGACGGTTCGTCGAGCGACGTCTTGCGCCGGATCTCGAGATTGTTGCCAGCGGGCGCGTCAAGGCGATCGGGTGGCGCGTGCACCTCGAATCCCCCGAGTTCAGCCCAGTCGAAATCGGCGAAACCGTGAGCGCTGGTCGTATCGTGCCGATCTATCGCCTCACCAAGGGAGTGACGGCGCTTAGCCTTCGACGGGCGGTTCGCACGCTGCTCGACCGCTTCGCCGACGAGTTCGGCGACCCCTTGCCCTCGACGATTCGATCGAAACTCGAACTGATGCCGCTCGCAGCCGCCATCGAGGAGGCGCACTGGCCACACGATTTCGAGCGGCGTGACGCGGCCCTTCGACGACTCGCCTTTGACGAGCTGCTTGCTGTGCAGCTGTCGCTCGTGCGCCGGCGTCGTCGGCAGACGCGCGGCAGTGCACCGAAGATCGCGCTCGACACCTCTCGCATGCAGGCGATCGAAGCAGCCATTCGAGCGGCGTTGGCGGATGGGCGGTCACCGAGCACCACGACCGCATGGACGCGCGACCAGCGGAGTGCGATCGACGATGTCCTCGCCGACCTCGGGAGCGGCACGCCGATGTTGCGCCTCCTCCAGGGAGACGTGGGCACGGGGAAGACGGCGATTGCCCTCGTCGCCGCTGCGGCGACTGCGGCGGCCGGTTGGCAGACGGCGCTCCTCGCGCCGACCGAGCTCCTCGCACGGCAGCACGCCGCGACGGCGCAGCGGCTCCTTTCGACGCTCGGGATCGAGGTCGAGTTGCTCGTCGGAACGCTGTCGGCCGCGGAGCGACGCCGAGTGCGCGGCGCGGTCGAGTCGGGCGCTGCGCACCTGGTGGTCGGCACGCATGCCCTCTTCGCCGATGCGACGAGCTTCGCGACCCTCGGGCTCGTCGTGGTGGATGAACAGCATCGATTCGGCGTCGACGAGCGGAGCCAGCTCTCGGCGAAGGGTGAGGTGGAGCCTCACCTTCTGCTGATGACCGCGACGCCGATCCCGCGGACGATCGCGCAGCTGCTCTACGCCGATGTCGCGTCGTCTGAACTGCGCGCGCTCCCGGCGGGGAGGCAACCGATTCGCACGGCGATCCGCGGAAGCGGCGAACTGGAGAAGCTCTGGACATTCGTCCAGGCCGAGGCGGCGGAAGGGCGCGGGACCTTCGTCGTCGTCCCTCGAATCGGGGAAGGGGAGCCGGGCGACGAGCCGCGCGTGGAACTCGGAGTGGACGATCGAGAACTGTCCGGCGAGGCGGGTGTCGAAGAGGCGGCACGAGACCTCGCCAGGGTGCTTCCGAAACTGAAGATCGGGGCAGTGCACGGGAGACAGCCGGCCGATCTGAGGAACCGGCAGATGGAAGCTTTCGCAGCGGGCGACCTTGATGTGTTGGTCGGAACGACGGTCGTCGAGGTCGGCGTCGACGTGCCACGGGCCAGCGTGATGGTGGTCTTGGGCGCCGACCGTTTCGGTCTTGCCACGCTGCATCAGCTTCGCGGCCGGGTCGGACGTGGCGCCAGCGAGGGGTGGTGTGTCCTCGTGAGCGACAGCGCCGACGAGGTTGCGATGGAGCGGTTGCGTGCCATCGAATCGACGCGTGACGGCTTCCTTCTCGCAGAACGCGATCTCGAGCTCCGCGGCGAGGGCAACGTGCTCGGCACCGAGCAGAGCGGACTTCCACCGCTGCGCGTGGCGGCGCTGTCGCGAGCCGAGGATCGCGCGCTCGCACTCCTCGCGCGTGGCGAGGCGGAGTCGCTGTTGGACGCCGGCGGCCGTCCGCGTGCGATCGCCCGCCCCCTGGTGGACTCGTATCTGCGGGGCTGGCCGACCGACATCTTGGTCGAGGCGAAGTGAGGTAGCGATGCGGTGCCAACGATGAGCGCTCGACTGCGGATCATCGCGGGTTCGCTCGGTGGCCGCCTGATCGACGTACCCAGCGAGGGGACTCGCCCGTTCGCTGATCGGGTGCGCCAGGCCCTGTTCGCAGTGCTCGAGCCGAGACTCGCAGGCGCCCGCGTCTTGGATCTTTGCGCTGGCAGCGGCGCGGCGGGGATCGAGGCGATCAGCCGCGGCGCGAGTTCGGCCGTGTTCGTCGAACGTTCGCGTCGAGCGGCCGAGGTGATCCGGCAGAACCTCACGAAGCTCGACCTGCTCGATCGCGCCGAGGTCCAGGTGGCGGATGCGGCTGCATATGTCGCCGCCACGACGCTCGGCGATCGACGTTTCGACCTCGTGATCGCAGATCCTCCGTACGACGACCTGGCGCTGCGGAGGGGCCTCTACGACGCGCTCGCACGGCCGACGTTCCCGCTCACGCGGCGCGGACTGGTGGTCCTCTCCGGGCGCACGCGACATGCGGGCACGCCGCACGAGGGGGCTGCCGAAGACGGCGGTGTAGGACTACGATTGGTGCGACGGCTCACGTTCGGAGAGACGCTGGTCGAACTCCATGAGCGCGTCAGTCGAGAAGATGAACCGGAGGATGCGTGAACACGAGAATCGCCCTCTACCCTGGAAGCTTCGATCCGATCACCTTTGGGCACGTCGACCTGATCAAGCGCAGCCTCCGCATCGTGGATCGGCTGGTCGTGGCAATCCTCCCCAATGCGAACAAAGAGGCGATGTTGACCCTTGCCGAGCGCGAGGCGCTGCTGCGCACGGTGATCGGCGAGCAGCTGGGCGAGGATGCACGTCGAATCGAGATACGAGCCGCCTCGAATCTCGCGGTTCGCGTGGCCGAAGAGGCCGGCGCATGTGCGATCATCCGCGGCCTTCGTGCAGGTTCAGATTTCGAGGCCGAGCTTCGCATGGCCCATGCAAATCGCCTGCTCGCCCCTGAGATCGAAACGATCTTCCTGATGACCGCACCGGAGCATGCATCGACCTCGAGCCGGTTGGTTCGCGAAATCGCGCGGTACGGAGGTCCGCTGGAGCGACTTGTGCCGGGGGCCGTCGTCCCTGTCCTGACCGCAGCGGCTCGTCGGACCGCGAGGGGAGAGTGAGCCACCACCACGACGACGCCGCGTCGGCCGACGGAGCTCTCGCGCCACTGCATCAGGTCGACGTTTCGCCGCTGCTGGCGGAGCCGGCAGGATCGAGCGCCGAGATTCCGGCATTCAGCGTATCGAGCGACTCTGACGGCGAAGTCCTGCGCGCCGACGTGCACGTGCGGGCCGATCGAACCAACCGAGGAGTCCGAATCGTGGGCAGCATCGCGGGGACACAGGAGGGGCTCTGCGCGCGGTGTCTCTCGGCGGCACGCGCATCGCTGGGTGCGCATCTCGACGAGGAGATCGTCGAGGATCGCTTCGCATCGGACGAGATCGAGCGGTTCGGCCCGGGGAACACGGTCGACCTTGGACGACTTGCAATCGAGGGCCTAGACCTCGTTCGGCGCATCGTCTTGCACTGCGATCCGCCCTGCCCGGAACGCTGCGAGCACTGTGGTGCGACCCACCCAACTGTCGACTGCCCCGACCGCGAACTCGATCCTCGGCTCGCCGCCCTCGGGCGACTCATCCGTGCCGAACCTGAGTCAAAGGAGCGGGGCGGCTGAGCCGAGAAGCCCATGGGACGAGGGATCGCGGTCGCCGCGACGAGGTCTCCCGCGATCGGGTAGGATTCCCTCTCCAAGTCATGCCTGTCAGGGCAGAGAGTGCGAGGAACATCGGCGATGGGCGTACCAAAGCGAAAGGCTTCGAAATCGCGCCAGGGGGACCGCCGCGCGCATCACGCGCTGGCGCTGCCGGCGATGGATCGTTGCCCGCAGTGCGGAGCGACGAAGCGAGCGCACCACGCCTGCCTCGCCTGCGGCACCTATCGGGGCCGCGAAGTGATCCGTCGCCCAGCGCCGGACACGGAACCGACTGACGCCTAGTCGTCCCATGGTCGCGACGTCAGGTCGCGTTCGCCTTGCACTCGATGCAATGGGCGGCGACCACGGACCCGCTGAGGTGGTGCCGGGCGGGCTTCGCTGGGCAGAGGAGAATCCGCAGGACGAGCTGATCCTCGTTGGCGATGAATCGCGCCTCCTCGAGCTTGCCGGCGGTCGCCTTCCGGCGAACGCACGCATCGTCCACGGGCCCGATGTCATCGGCATGGACGAGCACCCGGCGCAGGCGCTGCGCGAGAGGAAGGGCGCGTCGATCTTGGTGGCGACGAATCTCGTGCGCGACGCTGCGGCCGATGCGGTCGTGACGGCCGGGCACACCGGCGCAGGCATGGCGGCTGCGGTGCTGCGCCTCGGTCGGCTGCCCGGCGTGGACCGACCCGCGCTCGCCGTCCAGTTCCTGTTGCGCGAGAAGCCGCTGGTGATCCTGGACATCGGAGCGAACCCCGATGCGACGGCAGAGAACCTCTACCAGTTTGCGCACATGGGGAGCGTCTTCTCAGAACACGTCCTCGGCGTGCCACGCCCGAGGGTCGCGCTGCTCTCGATCGGAGAGGAGAAGGGGAAGGGAGACCAGCGCATCCAACGAGCCACAGAACTCTTGGATCTCGCCGACCTGCGCTTTACCGGAAACGTCGAAGGCCGCCACCTCGCATCCGACGAAGCCGATGTCGTGGTCTGCGATGCGGTGCTCGGCAACGTATCGATCAAGCTGGTCGAGGGCGTCACGGGTGCGATCACCGACATGTTCCGCGCAGAGTTCCGCCGGTGGCCGTTCGGTCCCATCGCCGCGCTCTTGATGCGTCCGGCGATCGGACGGATTCGGGCGCGGTTGGACTACGAGCGAATCGGCGGCGCGATCCTCCTCGGCGTCAAGGGGAGCGTGGTGATCACCCACGGTCGCGCGCGGAGTCGGATGGTCTACTACGCATGCAGCACGGCGGCAGAGGCGGTGCGCCAAGGCGTCAGTTCGCGGATCGCCCGTGCGCTCGCGGACGCCCCGTCCGTCGCCGCGGATGGGCTGCCCAGCGGACCGCCGCCCTCCTGAGATGCCCAACAAGAAGGCGTCGGCCGCGCCGCTGGACACCGCGGTGCGCCAACGCGGCCTCGGTCGGCGCGATGCCCTAACCGCACTGTACGAAGCCGAATTCGGCCTACGTTCTGCGCGAGAGATCTTGGGACGTCGTGCCGCGTCGGGCGAGGTGGAAGGGGAGCCCCTGGCGGTCGCCGAGGCGCTGATCACGCTGGTCGAGGAGCATCGGCCGGCTCTCGACGCGATGCTCGAACGACTCGCCCCTGCGTTTCCACTCTCGTCGATGACCCATATCGACCGCACGATCCTCAGGACCGGCCTCGGTGAGGTGCTACACTCGCGCGCGGCGGCGCCTGCGGAGGCAATCGCGGCCTGGACGGCACTGGCTCGCACGTACAGCGGTGAGCCGGCGCGAAAACTGGTGGGTGGCGTCCTAGGGACGGCTCATCGTGAGGCGAGCACCGCGAAAGCGGAGACTGATGGAGGGAGCGAGAGATGAGCGATAGCGCACAGATCTTCCTGGAGCTTCAGAGCTATATCGTGGAGCAGCTCGGCGTCGAAAAGGAGAAAGTCACCCCCGATGCCGCCTTCATCGAAGACCTCAACGCAGACTCGCTCGATCTCGTGGAGTTTGCGATGGGTCTGGAAGAGAAGTTCGGCGTCACCATCGCCGACGAAGAGCTGACCAAGATCAAGACGGTGCAAGACGCGGTCAACGCGATCGTCGAAAAGAAGGCTTGAGGTGCGGCGGCCCTTCGGCCGCCTGGCGCCGCCACTCCGATCGTGAGCCAGGCCGCAGACACCATGCGTGAGCACGCGTCGCGTGTCGCGGCGCGTCTGGAGATTCCGCCTGGCGCCGAGCCGCTCCTGATCCTCGCGTTGACCCATCCGTCGCGCCGCCACCAGTCGGGCGCGACAGAGGACAACGAGCGACTCGAATTCCTCGGGGACGCGGTCCTTGGCGCGGTGGTAAGCGGAGCGCTCTACGACGCAGACCCCACCGCGACGGAGGGCGACCTCTCCGAGCGTCGCGCCTCGATCGTCAGCCGGATCGGCCTCGCCGACGTCGCGCACCGCCTCGGGATCGGCGAACTCCTGCTGCTCGGCGAAGGAGAGGCGCAGCGCGGAGGCGCCCAGCGACCCGCGGCGCTTGCTGCGGCACTCGAGGCGATCATCGGTGCGGTCTATCTCACCCACGGATTCGACGCGGCTCGAAGCTTTGTGCTCACCCATCTTCAGGCGGAGATCTCATCGCCGCGCGCGGCGATCGGCAAGGGGATCAAGACGATGCTGCAAGAGTGGACTCAGGCGCGAAACGGTTCGCTGCCCAGATACGACAT
>CAWULR010000008.1:0-20903 GCA_963923845.1 uncultured bacterium | reverse complement strand
CCTTCATCCCTCTCCTCTTCGGTCCGGTCTGGGCGATCCGGACGATGCCAACCCAAGAAGAGAGGCCGCGCGCATAGATCTGCGCGGCACAGTTGCCGCGAGCGACTTAGCTCTTCCCCGCGAGACCTCGCGAAAGTGCGAAGGCCGCAGCGGCGACCGGCGCAAAGAGGAGCAGCGCTGCGAAGGCGAGTCCGTTCGGGTCGCTCGGCACCGTTGGGGGTGCGACACAGTCGCCGCAGAGCGTCGGCGCGATGCGGATCGCTCCCGCGTCGCTCGCGAGCTCGTATGCGCCGGCCCAGTGCAGGTTCCCTCCGCCGAGCACCGCCGCCAGCGCACTCTCCGCGTCCATCAGGCCCTCGCAGTACATCATCGTGGAGATCAGCTCACCGATCAGCTCGACGCTCTCTCCTTCCACCCGAACGCTCCCCGCGATGGTGTTGCAGCCGACGCTCGCGCTGAGCTGGCCATCCGCGATGGCGAGAGAGCCACCTGACACGTCGTATGTGCTGCCGTTGTAGTCGATCCACATCGGTGCGCCGCTGCCGCCAGGTGCCACGCCATCCGCCGCGGCGAACGCGACCCCACCGTCGATGCGGATGAGGCCGGCTGAACTGGTGATCCCGTCTGCAACGATCTGCAGCCCCTCACCCTGGAGGATGTCGGAGAGCGCCGTCTCTGCCTCCATCAGGCCCTCGCAGAACATCTTGGTGCTCGCCAGCGGTCCTGTGAGTGCGATCGTCCCCGTCCCGGGGTCCGCACCGAGCGTGAGATCGGCGCCCGTCGTCAGCGTGTTGCAGCCCACCGACGCCGAGAGCGTCCCGTTGCTGTAGTCGATGCTGCCGCTCTCCACCTCGAACACCGCGCGAGCAAGCTCGTCCCCGGTTACGAGTTGGGTGAAGGTGGCGTTGAAGAAGATCCCGCCGAACATCTCTGGGAAGGCGACACCGCCCTGGCACATCTCTGGGACCGAGCCATCGGCCGCAGGCGCACACGGGTCCTCAGAATCAGCCTGGACCGCGGTGACCGGGTAGGCGACACCGAAGAGACTGAGTGCCACGAGGGCGGTGAGGAGTCTCCTCCGCATGATGCAACCCCTTTCCTGTTCAGCGTCGATGGGCACGAACCGTGCCTCACCAGCCTAACGTCGTGCGCCCTGCAGGGGTTCCCGATCGCTCCCACGGGGGTGCTAGCCTCGCACGAGAGCACGAAACGCGACCAAGAGTCAGGAGGAGAAATGGCGGGCGAGAACGGCAACGGCGCGATCATGCGCGGCGAGATTGCGGAGTCGGTCAGCGTTGCCGCGCGCCTCATCGCCGACCGCGGACGGTTCGAGGCCATCGGCACCGAGCTTGCGCGACGTGACCCGGCCGTGGTCGTCGTCGCCGGTCGAGGGACCAGCGATCATGCTGCGATCTACGCGCGCTATCTCTTGGAACATGCGCTCGGGGTACCCGTCGCGCTCGCCGCAGCGAGCCTCTTGACGCAGTACGGGATCGAGAGCGCCTCGAAGCAGAGCGCCCTCCTCGCCTTCAGCCAGTCCGGTGCCGGACCGGACATGATCGCACTCGTCGAATCGGCGAAGCGACGCGGTGCGTACAGCATCGCACTCACGAACGACCCTGCCTCGGGACTTGCCGCCGCGGCAGATGCCACCGCAAATCTCGATGCCGGACCCGAGCGCGCCGTCGCCGCGACCAAGACCTACCTCGCCGAACTGATCAGCGTGGCTCTGATTGCCGCGGCCGCTGCACGTGCGGTCGGTCGAGACGGCTCGTGGGCTGAGGAGTTCAACTCGCTCCCGAATCGCATGCAGGCCGCGCTCGACTCGGCGCGAATGTGGCTGGCCGACGCGGCAGACACGCCGGTCGTTCGCGCTCTCCACGGCGGCAACCGGGCACTCGTCGTTGGACGCGGCTTCGAGTATCCGAATGCGCTGGAGCTCGCGTTGAAGCTGCGCGAGACGACTGCGATGTTCGCCGACGGCTACTCCGCCGCCGACCTGCTCCACGGCCCGATCGCCTCGGCAAGCGCCGACGTGGCGAGCATCGCGCTCTCCACCGATCCGGCGACGGAGAAGAGCATCGACGGCAGCCTGGATCGCCTCCGCGCAGCCGGCGCACCGCTCCTGTTGATCCGCAGCGATGCATCGGGGAGTCGGCGGATGGGTCGAGACGAAGAGCTCGTGCTGCCCACCGGACCCCACGGTCCGCTCTGCACGCCGGTCACCGCGATCGCCGGCCTGGCGATCATCGAGTCGGTCGCCACGGGGCGCGGTCTCAACCCCGACGCCCCGCAGGGGCTCACCAAGGTCACGAAAACCCTTTGACCCGATCGGGGTCTCGGGGACCCTGAGGTCGTTGACGCCGCATCCGGAGAGAGGTGCCGCGGCAGGGAGCGGTCGGCGAACCGACGGCACCACGCGAGACGGACGGTGGCCGCACCAGCCCCCATTGCTAGACTCCGCGCGCGGCGGGATGCCCCCAGAGAGGGGCCAGCCAGCACACAGGAGGGCGCGATGTCGACGGTCACCTTCGAAGGCGTGACGAAGAAGTACGGCGAGGTCCTCGCCGTGGACAACCTCTCATTGGAGATCGTGGACGGTGAGTTCATGGTCCTCGTCGGGCCCTCGGGGTGCGGCAAGACCACCTCGCTGCGCATGATCGCCGGGCTCGAAGACATCACCGCCGGGACGCTCAAGATCGGCGATGTGGTCGTGAACGACAAGGCGCCGAAGGATCGCGATATCGCGATGGTGTTCCAGAGCTATGCGCTCTACCCCCACATGACCGTGAAAGAGAACCTCGCGTTCGGCCTGAAACTGCGCAAGGTCTCCAAAGACGAGATCGACCGACGCGTGAACGAGGCGGCGGCGATCCTCGATCTCGCCAAGCTCCTCGCCCGCAAGCCGAAGGAGCTCTCCGGTGGGCAGCGCCAGCGTGTTGCCCTCGGCCGCGCCATCGTGCGCGAACCGGCCGTCTTCTTGATGGACGAACCGCTGAGCAACCTGGATGCAAAGCTGCGCGTGCAGACGCGCGCCCAGATCCTGCGCCTCCACGCACGGCTGAAGACGACGGTGGTCTACGTGACCCACGACCAGGTCGAGGCGATGACGATGGGCACGAGGATCGCGGTGATGAACGAGGGGCTCCTCCAACAGGTGGGCACCCCACACGATCTGTACGACCTGCCGGTCAACCGCTTCGTCGCCGGCTTCATCGGCTCGCCGGCGATGAACCTGCTGGAAGCGCGCGTCTCCGGAAAGCGCGTGAACGCAGGGGGCATCGAGATCGAAGTGAGCGACGACCGCGCGAAGGCGCTGGTCAACCGCACCTCGGTCACCATCGGCTTCCGCCCAGAGCACCTGCGCATCGGGAAGGCCGGCAAGGACGAGGCGCAGTTCGAACTCGAGGCCGACGTGGTCGAGTACCTCGGGGCACAGGAACTGCTCCACTTCTCGACCAGCGCCGGAGACGTGCTCGCACTCGTCGACTCCGAGAACGCGACGAAGCGCGGCAGCAAGGTGAAGCTGGCGCTCCCCCTGGAGAAGTTGCACCTCTTCGACGCAGAGACCGGTACGGCGATCCGCTGATCGCCCGCCGCGAGGCAGGGCGCCTTGGGGGCTCCTACCGCTTGAGGGCGTTCCTCAGCACGAAGCCGATGTTCGCCGGACGCTCGGCCAGGCGGCGCATGTACCACGGGAACCAGTACTCGCCATAGGCGACAAGGCAGCGGACGCGCTCGCCGCGCTGCGCAAGGCTCAACTGGCGCGGTGTGTTGATGCCGTAGAGCATGGCGAACTCGTAGCGCCGCCTCTCTACCCCGTGGCTGGCGACATGCTCCAAGATGCGGTCTTGAAGCACCGTATCGTGCGTTGCGATGTGCAGAAGTGCGCCGGGCTTGTCTGCATCGGGCGCGAGCAGCCGAACGCAGTTCTTGAAGTACTGCTCGTTCACCACGGCCTTCTCCGCGAACGCAACGGTCGACGGCTCGAGATAGGCGCCCTTCACCATCCGGATGGTTGCGCCGAGCGCGACGAGCTCTTCGAGATCGCGATCGGTCCTGAGCAGGTAGGCCTGGATTGCGATGCCGACCTTGGTCGAGTGCGCGCGGAGCCGCTTGAACAGGTCGATCGTCCCCTGCGTGTAGGCAGAGCCCTCCATGTCGATCCAGAAGATCGTCCCCTGCGCTTCGCAGGCCCTCATGATCTTGAGGCAGTAGTCGAAACAGGCCTCTCGGTCCTGGTCGTAGCCGAGTTGCGTCGGCTTGATCGAGATCTCGCCGTCGATCCCCGCGCTGCGAATCAGGCTGAGCACCGTCAGGTAGTGGGCGTAGACCTCTTCGGCCTCTGAGAGGTGGCGGATGTTCTCGCCCAGCTTGGTGAAGATCGCATCGACGCCGCTCGGCTTCAGCTGGACGGCGGCCGCAATCGCATCGTCGACCCGCTCGCCCGGCATGAACCGTCGAACCGAGAGGCGGACGAACCGAGTGCGCATCGCGCGCTCGCGCAACCAGGCGTTGGTGGATGCCCAGAGCAGGATCTTGCGCACCAGGGACATGGAGGGATTATCGGGGAGCGCGCCCCCGCCTGGACTCTACGACCCGATCGAATGTGTAACAAAGGGGTTCGATCGGCTCCCTCATCCACGCTCGGTCCACGAGGGATTCCCGCACGACCTGCGATATCCGCACCAATCAGGCGGTTTCCATGCTAATCTCGCCCTCAAGAAGGTCTGCGGTGCGGATTCCGCAGTGATAGGTGTGACCATGGCAATCGAACCACTGAGACGACTCGCTCCCTCGAGCCGGGCCGTCCCTCATCGCAACGAGCCTCCGACGGGTCCGACCGTCCAGATCGATCCCGCGCGCATTGCGGCGATCACCGCGGCCGAATCGGCCCGCCTCGACGGCCGCACCCGAGCCTCGGCGGCAG
Organism: uncultured bacterium; assembly: GCA_963923845.1. Classification (GTDB taxonomy): domain Bacteria; phylum Chloroflexota; class Limnocylindria; order Limnocylindrales; family Limnocylindraceae; genus Limnocylindrus. The sequence continues at coordinate 15,973 of CAWULR010000008.1, read as the reverse complement.
CCTTCGCGCGCGCTGAACGAACCCTGGTTGGCGGGGTCTCATCCAGCTACCAGCGCCGCGCGCCGTACCCCATCTACCTGGAACGGGGCCTCGGCCAGTACGTCTGGGACGTCGACGGCCACCAGTACCTGGATGTCCACAACGGGATCGGCAGCATGGTGCAGGGGCACGCGCATCCGGTCATCACGGAGGCGGTGGAGCGTCGGATGCGACTCGGCACGCACTTCGCCGCGCCAACGGAAGACGCCTATGTCGTCGCCGAGCACCTCGCCGCGCGCTGGAAGCTCCCTCGCTGGCGCTTCCTCAACTCCGGTTCTGAGGCGACGATGGATGCGATCCGCATCGCACGCGCGCTCACCGGACGCGACGGCGTGATGAAGATCTTCGGCAGCTACCACGGTCACCACGACTACGTGATGGTCGACATCGGCCTCAACGTCTACGACATGGGCGATCGAAACAACTATCCGTCTATCGCCTACGGCAAGGGGATTCCGGATGTCGTGACACAGATGACGGTCGCCGTCCCGTTCAACGACGCGCCGGCGCTCGAGCAGCGCCTGGAGCGCCTCGACGCCGAGGGGCGTCTCCCCGCCTGTCTCATCATGGAGGCGGCGTTGATGAACTGCGGCGTCATCCTTCCGGAGCCAGGCTATCTCGCCGAAGTCCGAAGGATCACCAAGCGGTTCGGCATCGTCTGGATCGTCGACGAAGTGAAGACCGGACTGACCGTCGCCGCCGGCGGCGCAACAGAGCTCTTCGGCATCCAGCCGGACATGGTCTGTCTCGCCAAGGCGCTCGGCGCCGGGCTTCCAACCGGAGCGATCGGCGCAACCGATGAGGTCTGGGCACCGGTCCTCTCGGGCGAGGTCTACATGGTGGGAACCTTCAACGGGAATCCGCTCGTGATGGCGGCGGCCCGCGCCAACCTCGAGCGCGTCATGACACCCGAGGCCTACGCGCACCTCGGTCGCATCAACGCCCGACTGCTCGACGGCGCCCAGGGGATCATCGATCGCTACCGCCTCGCCGCCTATCCAGTCGGCATCGAGTCGAAAGGGGTGATCACCTTCGCAACCTCGAAGGTGGTCGACTACGAGAGCTACAAGAGCGCCCAGCAGAAGGAGCTGATCGACCTGCTCTGGCTGTGGAACATGAACCGCGGCATCTTCGGAACGCCTGGGCGCGACGAGGAGTGGACGCTCTCCATCGGCATGGACAACGCCGACGTCGATCACTACCTCGGCGTCTTCGAGGAGTTCGCCTCCGAACTGACGCGCTGAGCGCGCGCTCGGCTCGAGACCCTTCAGGAACGGTCGGCGGCGCTACGAGCGCGCGATCGCGTCGCGAGTCCGCCAGGCGACGAGCGCGAGGATCGCCCATCCCGTTGCCGTCCAGAGAACCATCAAGTGACGCTCGTGCGACGACGCGATGCCGACCGCCCAGAGGAGCGCAGCAAGCGGCAGGAGCGCACCGATCTCTTGGCGCGTTCGACGCGTGAGCCCGCGCCAGGTTCCCGACCCGAGGATCAGGGCCGTCGATGCGGCGAGCGTCGCTGCAACGAGCAGGTTGAGCAGCGGAATCGGTCGGAACGTCGCCGTTGCCGCATCAGCCGACGACGGGCTTCCGTCGCCCGCCACGACGGCGGCCGCGTAGCGAAGTACGAGGACGGCTCCGCTCACCGACGCCACCGTGAGGACAAAGAGCGCCGCCGACAGTGCGCGGGAGAGTCCCGAGCGGGTCACCTTACGAGACGACGGTGCGCTGCCGAACGATGCGGACGAGCGTGTCTCGCTCGGTGAGCGTGAATCGGCGAAGTCGAGCCGCATCGACGGCGGGGATCGCGCTGGCCGGATCGGCGATGCGCGCCAACAGCTGGTCGCAGACCTCGATCATCGCTCCCGGATCGCCCCAGAGGGCGAACGATGCGGCGCGGAACCAGTCTCGGGCGAAGGTCACATCGGTCGAGCCGAGCTGCTGGAGCGATGCCGCAAGCACGCCGTGATACGGCGCCAGGAGCTCCCGTTGCCACGGCCAGGCGAAGCCGGCCGCCGCCGCCAGCGTGCGCTTGACGCTGCCGTATCCATCCGGCGCGAAGAGCTTCGCCCAGGTCTCGCGCTTGGCCGGGATGCTCGGATCTGCTGCGGCAGCACTCAAGAGGGCGCGCTCGCCGCGATCGCTCGGATCGCGCGTCGCCTCGGCGCGGAGTCGCGCAGCGCTGTGCGGCAGGCCGAAGGATGCCCCACGGACGAGCAGGGCCCATCGGTGGTCTTGATCGATCTCGGCGCCCTCGAGGGGCGTCTCGCCGGCCGCAACCTGCCACCCCTCTTCGACATCGCGCGGCGTGACGGCGGCAAGCACCATGACGCGCGACCAGACGATGCGCATCGCCTCGCTCCCACCGCGTGCGATCCGTTCTCGGGCCGCCTCTACGATGCGGCTCCCCCACGCTTCGCGATCGCCGTCCGGCAGATATCGAAGGAGCAGCGAGCCGAGCGTCGACTCGATGACCTGCTGCACGATCGCGTCATCGGGTTCGAGCGGCAGTCGGTCGACAAGCAGCGCGGCGTACTCGGCGCTGGCGAAGCGTCCGTCGCGCACCAGCTCCCAGATCGCCGACCAGACCACCTGGCGCAGGAGTCCGTCTGGAATCTCCTCCAGGCGCGTCGTGACGAAGCGCAGCGTGGCCGCATCGAGGGCGATCTTCCCGACGGCGAGATCGTCGTGATTCGGGATCACCGCGAGTGGCAACGGGCGACCGGTCGCCGAGGCGATCGTCGCCGAAGCGCCGTCGAGCAGGACCTCGTGCGGCTCGATCGTGAGGCCGTTGCGCCCTGGATAGATCAGCGCCACGCGGAGCAGATGCTGCCGAAGCACCGAGTCGCCGGAGGCAACGTCTTGGGTGACGGTCAGCGCCCCGATCGTGCCGTCTCTCGAGGGCGCAACGTCTGCCGCGATCCGATTCGGACCGCTCGTGCGCAACCACTGCGCCGACCAGTCGCCCAAGGGAACCCCGCTCCCCTCCTCGAGCGCGGCGAGAAAGTCGGCAAGGGTGGCGTTGCCAAACTGATGGCGCTGGAAGTAGATGCGCAGGCCGGCGGCGAAGCCCTGCCGACCGAGGCGCGCGCCGAGCTGCTTCAACACCGCACCCCCCTTGCCGTAGGTGATGCCGTCGAAGTTGAGGAAGGTCTGATCGGTATCGAGCACCGTTCCGGCGATCGGATGCGTCGTCGGCGCATCGTCCTCCCGCAGCGCCCACGCCTTCAGCTGGACGTTGAACTCTCGCCAGGCACCCGGATACTGTGCCCCCTCCGTCAGGCAGACGTACGACACGTACGTGGCGAACGATTCGTTCAGCCAGAGGTCGTCCCACCAGCGCATCGTCACCAGGTTGCCGAACCACATGTGGGCGATCTCGTGGAAGACCACCTCGGCAAGGTCGGTGATGTCGCTCGGAGTGGGCGTGCTACGGAAGATGTAGCGCTCCGTGTAGGTGATCAGCCCGACGTTCTCCATCGCGCCGACGTTGAACTCCGGACAGTAGACGTGATCCATCTTGTCGAACGGGTACTCGCGACCGAAGAGCTGGCCGTAGAAGAGGAACGCCTGTCGCGTCAACTCTTGGAACCGATCGTGCTCGAGGTACTTCGCGAGCGAGCGTCGTGCCCAGAGGCCGACCGGGATCGGAGCGGAACGCCCGGGGAGGAGCAGGTCGCGTCGCTCGCCGACGTACTCTCCCGCCGTCACGGCGAAGAGATAGCTGGAGAGCGGCGGCGTCTCCGTGAAGCTGCGCAGCACACGGCCGTCCGAATCGACTGCGCCGAGCGATCGTTCGGCACCGTTCGCCATGACCGCCCACTCGGCGGGCGCGAGGACCTCGAGGGCGAGCCGGGCCTTGATATCCGGCTGGTCGAAGAGCGGCGCCATGCGGTGCGCTTCGTAGGGCTCGAAGTTGGAGTAGATGTACTCGGCGCCGTCCTCGGGATCCACGAATCTGAAGAGGCCGTCGCCGCCCGTGTCGAAGAGGTTCTCGTACTCGACCTCCAGCAGGTTCTCGGCACCGAAGGTGAGCTGCGTTCGGTCGAGGATCAACCGATAGCCGTTCCACCGCGGATTCGAGACCGTCGCGCCGTTCAGGCGCATGTCGCGGATCGTCTCGCCGCGGAAGCAGAGGAAGAGCGGACCGCTCGCCTCCGCAGCGAGCGTGAAGCGGATCGCGATCCGACCACCGAACCGATCCGATCCCTTGGCAAACGCGAGCTGCAGCGCATAGGAGACGCTGCTCACGGTCGCCGCGCGCGCCATCGACTCTTCGTGCGTCAGGAGGTCGCGTGCGTCACCAGGTGGCGCCGTGATCGTGAGCGGCAGGGGCGACATGCGCAGAGTATGCCCTACGACGCCGATCCCGCACCGCGCCACGCGTCGAGATCGACCTCGCGCAGTCGTGGCGCATCGGTCAGACCGACGCGGCGTCCACGCTTCCCGATCGGCGACCCGTCGATCTCGTGGATGTCGGCGGTGAAGTCGATCGGTCGCGCACCGGAGATTGCGCTCCCGACCGCATAGGTGTCGACCGGCGCGCGTGCCGCCTTGAAGGCCGCGATCCGTTCCACGGTCAGTCCACCGGAGATCACGATCTTCGCCTGCGGCGCGCCCGCCGCGTCGAGTGCGGCGCGGACGTCCGCGACCAGTTCAGGCGTCACGCCTCCGAGTTCGCTGGCGCGATCGAGCCGCACGCCGTCGAGTCGATCGCCGAGCGCAGCCGCCACGCGCCGTGCCTCCTCCGCCTCATCGCGAAGCGTGTCGACGAGCACGATCCGAGGCACCTCGGGGTCCATCGTCCGATCGAAGGCGAGGGCCGCCTCGACCGTGTCACCGAAGATCAGCACGAGCGAGTGCGGCATCGTCCCGACGGGCACGAGTCCATGCCGGACGCTCCCCGCCGTCGTCGATGCGCCGAGCGCGCCGCCGATCAGCGCAGCATGGTCGAGACGATCCGCCACATTGGGGTGCACGTGTCGCGCGCCGAAGGCGATGACCCGCGTCGGCGCCGCCGCCGTCACGATCGCCCGTGCGGCGGTCGCCCAGCCGGTGCCGTGGGCCATCGCACCGAGATACGCGGTCTCCAGGTGGGCGAAGCTCAAATACGGAGCTCGGATGCGCAGGACGACCTCGTGCGCGGCGATCGAGTCGCCATCGCGAAGACCCCACACCGTGGCGCGACCGGCAGCGGCGTCCTGCTGGAGCGCCACGGCGAGCAGCGCCTTCGCCTCGTCGATCCCGCAGAGCGTTGCTCCGTCGGCGCGGCAGAAGACCTCCATCGTGACGATCGGGTTCCGGTCGGCGTGCCGCAGCACCGCCTGCGTCCGCAGGAAGTAGACGTCTGCGTTGGCGCCGCTCAAGGTTGCGGGGAGCGGTGCAGGGACGGGTCGCGTCGGGCGATCGAGTTCAGGCATGCGGCAAGTGTAGCCGCCGCTCTCCCCGACCCAAGCCTGCGGTGCGCTAACCCTCGAGTCGTTCCGCCAGGTCGCCGGCCGCCACGAGCAGTGCCGCGTTGCGACGCTCGGTTCCAGGATCCGGTGGTACCGTTCCGCCGATCCAGATCCACTCGGCGGTTTCGCCGAAGACCGCGTCGGCAATCAGCACGACGCGTGCGAGACTCTCGGTGAGCTGTGCCGCATCCGCCTCTGAGGCGCGAAGCTCGACGCTCAGCGTCGGACGTCCGTCGGTCGCGATCGAGAACTTTGCGAAGAGGAATCGGTCGTTCCACTCCAGGAGCTGCCGATACGCCTTGCGCAGTCCGTCGCCGAGTGGCGGCGCGAGGTGCGCCCAGATGATCAGCGCACCGCCGTTGCGCGCGTCGAGGATCAGGCTGACGCGAAGTCCGCGCCGTCTCGCTCCGTCGAGCTCCAGATCCCAGACGGTTGCGTCGTCTCGCCGATGTGGGTCCGCAGCGGCGATGCCGAGCGCCGCCAGGATCGCGGGGATCTCGGCCGCAGTCACGGCCGCCTCGGTGCACGACGCGTCAGTTCGCCGGACACGATCCTGCAGGGAGGTACTTCTGGATGCAGACGTACTTGCCGCCGGAGAGGAGCGAGAGGTGCAGGTGGGCGCCGGTGACGTTGCCGGTCGATCCGACGAAGGCGATCAGCTGTCCGGCGGTGACATAGTCGCCGGCCTTCACCCGCCAGCGCGGCTCACTCGACCGCGAGCCGTCGCCGATGTGTGCATAGATGCTCACCATCGACTTGCTGTGCGCAATCCAGACCCAGGCGAGCGGGCGCATCCCTCGCCACACCACGCAGTAGGAACAGGTTCCGGCGATCATGACCTTCCCGGTCGCTGCCGCGTAGATCGGGGTCCCGGCGGGAGCAGAGATGTCGACGCCGTTGTGGAAGTACGGTGTCCCCGAAGGACAGTCCGGATTGCGAGGATAGATCTTCCAGCTGACGCAGCCGAACTTCTGTGAGATGTAGGGGCGGAAGCCATTCGCGGGCTTGACGAAACCCGCCGCCGTGCGCGCGATCGGCCACGTCCACCCACCCTGATAGAGGATCGGGAGCGACGATCCGAACTGCTGCTTCAAGAGACGATCGACGATCGACTTGACCTGCGCCTCCTCCGCCTTCAGTGCAGCGACCGCCGCGGCGAGCTTCGCCTTGTCGTTGAGCACACGGTCCATCGCCGCCTTCTGTGCCGCAAGCGCCTTCTTCTGGGCGGCGATCGCCTGCGCAAGGCGAACCTTCGCCGCCTCGAGGAGCTTCACCTGGGCATCGAGCGCCGCCTTCTGCTTTGCAGCGGCGCGACGGAACTTCTCCGTCTCGGCTCGGTTCTGTCGCACCTGCTCTTCGATCGCCGCGAGGCGCGCCGCGTCGCGGCTGATCCCGTCCGCGAGCGAGACGTCTGCCTTGCCCAGCGCAGAGAATCCGGCAAGGTCGATCAGCAGATCCGTGAAGCTCTGACTCGAGAGGAGCGTCCAGAGCGGCGGCGTCTGATCGGCGATGTACGCCTCGCGGATCCGTGCCGCAAGGATCGCCTGTCGCGAGGCGAGGTCGCGCGCCTTCTCCTCTTGCTGTCGAACCAGGCGCGAGATCTCGGCGTCGAGTCGCTCGACCTCCGCCTCGAGCTTGGTCAGCTCGGCCTTCGCCTTCTCGACGACCACGCTGAGGCGCTCGACCTCAGCGGTGATGTTGGCGAGCGAGGCGGTGTTCTTGGCGAGGGCGGCGGTCGTGGCTTTGAGCTGTGCCGCCAGATCCTTCTGCTGGTTGATCAGAGCGTTCAGGGCCGCCTGCTGGGCCGCGAGCTGCGCGGCGAGCTCCTTCTGGCGAGCGAGCGCGTCGTCGAGTTGATCGGCGCGGACCGGAGCGGCCTGGCTGAACCCGAGTCCGACGACAAGGAGCGGCACGACGAGCAGCGCGGCAACGCGCGCACGCCATGTCGACCCACTTCGGTTCGGAGCAGTGCGGGCTACCATCGCTGCCTCCTCTCCACTGAGAGGAAGCGTATCAGCCTCAGCGACGGACGCCACCTCCCATGGCGAGCTCCACGAGCGTCGAATGCGCCGCACCGGTGGAGCCGCGGCCGGCCCATGGTGCGTTCGATCGTCGATAGGCGGTCCCGGCGATGTCGAGGTGCACCCACGGAACGGTCGTGAACTCTCGCAAGAAGAGGCCGCTGCGAATCAACGAGGCCTCACGTGTCCCAGAATTCTGCATGTCGGCAGACCAGGTCTCCATGTTCTTCGCATAGGCATCGGCGAGCGGGTACGGCCAGTAGACCTCTCCGGCACGGCGTGCGGCGAGGTGCGTCTCTGCGAGGAACTCCGGGTTCGTGCCGCAGCTGCCAGCCACCTCGCCGCCGAACGCCGAGTAGGCGATCCCGGTCAGCGTGGCGACGTCGATCAGGTGCGTCGCGCCAAGATCGCGCTCCGCGAAGTGCAGCGCATCGCCGAGGATGAGCCGACCCTCCGCGTCGGTGTTCGTGATCTCCACGCGTTTCCCGTTGAGCGCGGTTACCACGTCGCCAGGGCGCGTTGCATGGCCGGACGGCATGTTCTCCACACACGCCGCAACGGCGTGGATCACGCGACCAGGGTCGAGCTGCGCCACGGTGGCCGCCGCCTCGATCACCGCGATGGCGCCGTTCTTGTCCATCTTCATCTCTTCCATGCCGTCGGCGGGCTTGATCGAGATACCGCCGGTGTCGAAGCAGACGCCCTTCCCGACCATCGCGAGACGGCGCCCGAGTGGGTCGCGACCGCGCGGCGCACCGCCGGAGAGCACCACCAGGCACGGCGGATTGTCGGAGCCACGTCCGACGGCGAGGAGCATCCCGGCGCCCATGCGCTCCAGCTCCTTGGCGCCGATGATGCGCGCGCGGAGTCCGACCGCACGGGCACGATCGCGTGCCTCCTCGGCGATGCCGAGCGGTGACATCTCGTTCGCAGGGCGATTCGACCAGCGCTTCGTGCGCACCGTGCCGTCGGCGATGATCTCAGACCTGCGCACCGCAGCCTTTGCAGCAGCGATGTCGCAACTCGACGGGAGAAGGATCTCGAGCAGGTCGAGTGGCGCGGGGAAGTTCTCCACGTGGCCCTTTCCGTCGAGACCTTCGTGGAACGACCCTTCGATCACGCCGCGGACGACCAGCTCGACGGCGAGCACACCCGCGTCGAGCCGCTCCTTGGTGCGGGCATCGAGCCCCGGGCCGAACGAGGCACCGCCGTTGGCGTAGAGCGCGGGAGCGTCGCCCTTCAGCGCGGCGACAATCGGCGTCGCATCGATTGCGAGGCGGCGAACGTCGCGCCCGGCGAGCCGGCGCGTCACCGCCGCGGCCCACCGCAGCAGCGTCTGGCGATCGAGGGTCTCGGCGCTGCCGAGACCGGCGAAGAGAAGCTGCTCGGCGGGGAGGCTGCCTGCCGCCGCGGTGGCAAAGGCGAAGCGCTTCGTCGACGCGTCGTCGACGTTCCGGAGTGCGGTGAGTCCTCCACCGCTGCGGCGGTCGACCTCCGCCAGGTGCGCTGTGTCGCGCGACGCCGATGTCCCTGTCGCGGCGACCAGCGGGATCGCCAACACGCCGCTCTTCGACGTCGCCCCGCCGAATCCGTTGGCGCTCACCAGGATCTTCATCGCGCCGTCTCTCCCCTCCTCGGCGCTACTGCGCCGAGAGCTTGCGACGCAGGTAGCCGAGGCGACCCCCCATGTCGCGCGGGGTGAAGCCGAGCTCGCGTTCTACCGCATCGGTTGCCCCGATGTTATCCAGAGCCAACTGTCGCAGCTGGTCTGTTGCGACGGGGAACGGGAGGCGAATCGCCTCCGACACGCCGGCGACGAGCGAGATCAGCGGGACCGGCATCGGCACCACCGCGCGCCGCTTCCCGAGCGCACGCGCCACCTCCTGCGTGATCTCCGTGTAGGTCCAGTAGCGCGGACCGCCGAGTTCGTACGATCGGCGAACGGTCGAGGAATCGGCGAGTGCCTGCACGATCGCGCGAGCGACATCGCCGATCCAGATCGGCTGGAAGCGGCTCCTCCCGTTTCCGGGCACCGGCACGACCGGGGCTGGGACCTTGACGAGCGCCGCCACGATATTGAAGAAGCCGTCGCGCTCTCCCCAGATCAGGCTCGGCTTCAGGATGGTCCAGTCCAGGGCCGACGATCGCACGGCACGCTCCGCCCGCGCCTTGGAGTTGGCGTAGTGCAGATCGGCGCGCTCCTCCACTCCGAGCGCCCCAAGGTGGATGAAGCGGCGCACGCCTGCGGCCGACGCCGCGTCGATCACGTTGACGGTGCCGGCGAAGTTGACGCGCTCGAGATCCTTGCCGTTGTTCCAATCGCGCGCCAGAGCGACAAGGTGCACGACCGCCTGACAGCCCTCGAGCGCCGAGGCGAGCGTCGACGGATCGGTCACATCGCCGATGCGCGTGGTGAGGCCCGCCTCGCCCACACCGACGCGCTGACGCAGCTCGGTCGCCGCTCGCGCGGTGCGCATGAGTGCCACGACGCTGTGTCCCGCCTCGATGAGCGCAGGCACGACGTGACTGCCAACGAACCCGGAACCGCCGGTGACAAAGACGCGTGCCACGTGAGCCTCCTCTCTCTGCTCGGTCGCCATCGCGCTGATGCGCCGACTATGATGCGCCGATTATGATGCGCCGATGAGCGGCGCACTCCTCGCGGGTATCTTCGCAGGCTATGCGATCGCCGTCCCCGTCGGCGTGATCGCCGTGCTGATCATCGAGACCGGCATGGCGGGTGGCCTGCGGCGCGGGCTCGCGGCAGGGGCGGGGGCGGCGACAGTCGATCTCGTCTACTGTGCCGGTGCGCTCGGCGCCGGCGGCCTGCTCAGCCAGGCGCTCGCCCTCTTCCTCGTCCCGCTCCAGGTGCTCTCGGGCATCGTCTTGATCGCGATCGGCCTCCGTGGGCTCGGCGCACTTTGGACCCATCGCGGCACGCCGATCGCGAACCTCGACGACCCGCGCGTTCGCGGTTCGGCGCGCCAGCTCTACCTGCGTTTCATCCTGCTCACGGCACTGAATCCTGCCACCGTGCTCTACTTCCTGGCACTCGCCGTCGGTCTCCCTGGTCTCGGCAGCGACCCGCTCCAAGCGATCGCATTCACGGCGGGCGCTGCCGGCGCGAGCCTCTCCTGGCAGCTGCTGCTCGGCACGATCGGAGCCGCCGCCGGTCGCCTCCTGCCGGAGCGCGCGGTTGCCGCGACTCGACTCGTCGGTCAGCTGCTCATCATCGCGTTCGGCTCGCGCATCGCGCTCGCCGCGTTGGGAATCGTCAGCTAATCCGATCGCCGCCGGATCTGAACGCGGCGAGCAGTTCGGCGAGCTCCGAGGCATCGCGTGCCACGGCCGTCGGTCGCTCGACGCCGACGAGTCCATCGGCACTCGCCGTCACCCCGGTCAACATCAAGATCGAGCGCACACCGACGCCGTGCGCCGAAGCGATGTCGGTGGCAGGCGAGTCGCCGATCATCAGCGTCTCGGCGGCACCGACGCCCGCGTGGTGCATCGCACGCATCAGCAGATCAGGTTTCGGCTTCCCCACGATCTCTGCCGTGGCGCCGCTCGCAGACTCCAGCGCGGCAACTGCGGCGCCGGTCCCAGGTTTCGCCGTCGCCGGATCTGGGTAGGCGGCATCGCGATTCGGTGCGATCAGCCGCGCTCCGGCGCGGACCGCGGCGACGGCCACCGCCAGATCACGCGGAGTGCTCTCACGGCTCAACCCGACGGTCACCCCGTGCGGCGACCAGGCAGCGAGCGTCGAAGCATCCGCGAACTCTCCGGTGACACGCGCGTCGAGGCCCGCCGCTCGGAGCTCTGCGGCGAGCCCCTCGCTGCCGTAGACCAGGATTCGCGAGATCCCGGCGGCCTGGAAGCGCTCCGCGACGAGGCCCACGGCGGTGAAGAGCGCCTCGTCGCTGAACGGGGCGCCACACGATTCGATGCGCCCGCGATACTCAGCACGTCGGAGAAAGCTGTTGTTGGTGATGTACGCGATCCGATCGCCTGCGGCGTGGCGTTCGGCGAGCAGGGGTCCGACGCCCGGGACCGGCTCGGCGCCGCGATAGAGCACGCCGTCCAGGTCGAGACAGAGGAGCATGGTGAGATGGTAGATCAGGAGTGGCGGCTTCTCGGACGCGCCGAGCGCGTCCTGGTGGACGGCAACAACCTTGTCGGCGGGTGGGACGACGCCCGCCTGCGCGCCTACGAAGCGGCGATGCGGCGAGCACTCCCCACCAGCGTGCGACTCGAGGTCTTCCGAGACGGCGGCGGTCGGTCGGCCGACGACCGCATCATCGAGGCGGTCGGCCGACCGGATCCGGGGCGCGCCGATCGCATCGTGATCATCACGGACGACCGTGAGCTTCGCGAGCGCGCGCGTCGACTCGGTGCCTCGACGATCACCGCGCGATACTTCCGCGACCGCATCGACGCCAACACGCTGCCGCCATCACCGACGCGCGCACCGGGTGGCTTCGGTCGTGCGGCGTCACCACGACCGCAACCCGCGCAGGACGCTGAGAAGGATGAGGGTCTCGACGAGCGACGCTGGAAGCCTGGACGCGGTGCGACGAAGAAGCGCGGTCCCTCTGCGCGCCGACCGCGCGGACGCTAACATCCGATCAAGGCCATCGAAACGGAGGGTCGTGGATGAACGAGATCGGCACCCGCATCGCGGAGCTCGTTACTGCGCTGATGAGCGTCATCGCGCTGATCGTCACCCCCGACTGGTCTGCCCTCATCGGACTCCTCCCCTTCTTCATCGTCCCGATCGTTGCCCTCTGGTTCTTCGGCACCGGAGCGGTCTGGAGCCTTGTGGCGATCACCAAGCCGCGAGCCAGTCTCCGCCCGGTCGACGCGACGCCGCACCCGGCCGAACGTGACGCGGCGGGCCTGCCGATCTACCCCGCAGGGCGGCCGTACGACCCACGCGCCGGACTGATCTATCCCGTCGGAACACCGCGCTCGCTGAGCGGGGAACCGCTGCAGATGGGATGCCCTGGCTGCGGCGCCGTGCGCCTCGCCGAGCTCAGCTCGTGCACCGCCTGCGGGATGGAGATTCGACTGCGCAGTCGCGTCCACGTCGCTCGACCCGCCGGACCGCCGCCCGGCGGGGCTGCGCGGGCCTAGGGTGGCAACGCTCTCCTTCTATCTCGTCGTCGTCGCCGGCGTCGCACTCGCCACCGCCTTCGCGCTCTTGATCACGCACCTGGTGCTGCTCGTGTCGAACGACCGCGCCCTCCGCGCCGTCGCCGTGGCCCCGGCTCGCGCCGGTTCATCGATCTCGAACATCAGCGGTCCGCTCGGCGACGCGATCGCCGGCGGCGGCCGCTCCGATGATGAACGGCAAAGTTCGGCCGGCGAGATCGGCGCCGCGTTGACCGTCGTGGGCACAGTCGCGCTCGGGCTCGCGCTGGTGGCGCGCGCGATCGTGGTCGGACGCGGACCGTGGGGGAACCTCTACGAATTCAGCATCGCATTCGCGTTCGGAATCTGCGCCGCAACGATCGCATTCGACCGCGGCGGACGACTCCGCGCACTCAGCGTCATCGCCGTCGGCGTGTCGCTCGGCCTGCTCGGCTATGCGGCAACGCTGCCGAACGAGGTCGTCGCACTCGTCCCCGCGCTGCAGCATCCGCTGCTGCTCACGATCCACGTCGGGCTCGCGATGCTGAGCTACGGCATCTTCGCCTTTGCCTTCGCCGCCGGAGTCGCGTATCTGGCGCAAGGCGAACACGATCGATTCCGCTGGTTGCCACCGGCGAAGCGACTCGACCAGGTCGCCTTCCAGGCGGTGGCCATCGGCTTCCCGCTCTTCGCCGGCATGCTGATCCTCGGCTCGATCTGGGCCTCCATCGCCTGGAGTCGCTACTGGGGGTGGGATCCGAAGGAGACCGCCGCCCTCGCCACCTGGCTCGTCTACGCCGTCTACCTGCACGCTCGCAGCCAGCGGGGCTGGCAGGGTCGCCCCGCCGCGTTGCTCCTGGTCATCGGTTTCGGCGCCGTGCTGCTCACCTACTCGGGGAACCTCTGGTTCAGCGGCCTGCACACCTACTCCGGCCTCCCCACCCCGTAGCCTCCGCCCGATCGCCTCGAAGGTCGAGCGGGCGACTCATCGGCTGAGCGGGCCCTGAGGCGGCTGAAACAGGCTCAGCGCCGCCCTTTTGTTACATTCACGCTCAGCGGGGTGTAACACAACATATGCGGTACGTGGAAGGTTACACCCCACCATATGTTGTGGTTTAGGGCTTGACGCGACTCCACGCGAAGCGTACGATCCCGCTCCGCACTGCTAACAGCGCGAGTACCCGCACGCCCAGCCGTTGGCTGGGGAGACGGGAGGGAGGGGCCCGTTGCCGGGCCAGAAAAGGGAGCGAACCATGGCCGGTTTGGTGGACGCAACGAAGGCAGCCGCGAAGGGCCAGACCACCAAGTCTGCTGCACTTCCACTGGCGCCGTTGAGCTTCGACGGGAAGGGCGTCAAGGGACTCGCCTGGCCGCGTCGATGGACCACCGCTGGCATCCATCCATACGACGAGATTGCGTGGGAGACGCGCACCGCGTCGATCGGCAACGAGAGCGGCAAGAGCGTCTTCGAACAGAAGGACGTCGAAGTTCCCGCCTCCTGGTCGCAGCTCGCCACCAACGTCGTGGTCTCCAAGTACTTCCGCGGCCATGTGGGAAGTCCCGAGCGAGAGACGAGCGTACGCCAGCTGATCGGTCGCGTCACCGGACAGATCGACGCCTGGGCAGAGCAGCAGCGCTACTTCAAGAGCGACGAGGATCGACACGCGTTCATCGCGGAGTTGACGCACCTTCTCGTCAACCAGAAGATGGCGTTCAACTCGCCGGTCTGGTTCAACGTCGGCGTCGAAGCGCGACCGCAGTGCTCGGCATGCTTCATCAACAGCGTGCAAGACTCGATGTCGTCGATCATGGATCTCGCGAAGACCGAGGCGATGCTCTTCAAGTTCGGATCGGGCGCGGGCTCGAACCTTTCCACGATCCGCAGCGCGAAGGAGAAGATGAGCGGCGGCGGCACCGCGTCCGGTCCCGTCTCGTTCATGAAGGGCTTCGACGCGTTCGCGGGCGTCGTCAAGTCGGGCGGCAAGACGCGCCGCGCAGCAAAGATGGTGATCCTCGACGTCGCACACCCTGATGTCGTCGAGTTCATCGACTCGAAGGTCAACGAAGAGAAGAAGGCCTGGGCGCTCATCGAGGCGGGCTACGACGCCAGCTTCACCGGTGAGGCGTACGGTTCCATCTTCTTCCAGAACGGGAACCACTCGGTTCGCGTCACCGACGACTTCATGAAGGCGGTCGAGTCCGACGGCACGTGGCAGACGCGCGCCGTGGTGAGCGGCGAGCCGGTCGAGACGCTGAAGGCTCGCGAGGTCTTCCGCAAGATGGCGGAGGCGGCATGGGTCTGCGGCGACCCCGGGATCCAGTACGACACGGCGATCAACGACTGGCACACCTCATCCAACACGGACCGCATCTATGCGTCGAATCCGTGCTCCGAGTACATGTTCTTGAACGACACGGCCTGCAACCTGGCCTCGCTCAACCTGATGAAGTTCGTGCGCGAGGACGGCGAGTTCGACGTGGAGTCGTTCAGGTACGCCTCGCGGCTCACGCTGTTGGCGCAGGAGATCCTGGTGGACAACTCCTCGTATCCCACGCCGAAGATCGACGAGAACAGCCACCGCTTCCGACCGCTCGGGCTCGGCTACGCCAACCTCGGCGCGCTCCTGATGAGCCGCGGGCTGGCGTACGACTCCGACGAGGGGCGCGCCTATGCGGCGGCCATCACCTCGGTCATGACCGGAGAGGCGTACGTGCAGTCGGCCGAGACGGCGGCGAGCCACGGTGGGCCGTTCATCGAGTACAAGAAGAACGAGAAGCCCTTCCTCCGCGTGATCGGCAAGCACCGTGACGCGGCCTACAAGATCCCGACGGCAACGCTGCCGAAGGATCTCGCCAAGGCGGCCACGGATGCGTGGGATCGGGCGCTCGAGCTCGGCACGGCGCACGGCTATCGCAACGCCCAGGTGAGCGTGCTCGCCCCGACCGGGACGATCGCCTTCATGATGGACTGCGACACCACCGGCATCGAGCCGGACATCGCGCTGATCAAGTACAAGAAGCTCGTCGGCGAAGGCTTCCTGAAGATCGTCAACCAGACGGTCCCCGAGGCACTGGCCAAGCTCGGCTACAGCGCCGAACAGGTTGCCGCGATCCTCAAGTACATCGACGAGCAGGAGACCATCGAAGGGGCGCCGGGACTGAAGGACGAGCACCTCTCGGTCTTCGACTGCGCCTTCAAGGCGAAGAACGGGCAGCGCTCGATCCACTACATGGGCCACGTGCGCATGATGGCGGCGACGCAGCCGTTCCTCTCCGGTGCGATCTCCAAGACGGTGAACATGCCGGAGGCGGCCTCCGCAGAGGACATCGAGA
>CAWULR010000007.1:0-21125 GCA_963923845.1 uncultured bacterium | reverse complement strand
CTGGTGCGCCTGTCGACACTCTGTCGAGAGCAGCGGATCACCGACCTCGCCATCGGGATTCCGTTGCACAGCGACGGAACGATGAGCACCCAGGGGGAGAAGACGCTGCGGTGGGCAGAACAGGTCGCGCGGGAGCTGCGCCTACCGGTGGTCTACGTTGACGAGCGCTACTCCTCCGAGCGCGCGGCCGAGCGTGTCGGTCGGCAAGGGGGCGGCTCGGGAGGAGCGCCGCCGGGACCGACGCGCCGCGAGGCGCACCGTGCCGCGCTCGATCAGGCAGCCGCGAAGTTGATCCTCGAGGACGCGCAGGAAGAGGCGCTCCGCCTCGATCCCGCGGCGCTCGCTCCGAACTCGGTTCCATGATCAGACCCTCGCGCATCGGCGCCGTCGGCGTGCTCCTCGTGGTCCTCGTTCTCGGTCGACTCGCCGCGCCGGCGCTCGCGGGAGATCTCCTGATCGACCTCAGCCTGAGGTCGCCCGGACTGCTCTCGCTTCCTGTGGTCGGCGACATCGTCGTCGAGCGGCTCGGCGATCGGATCGACGCACCGGCGGGGAGCGATACGACGCTGGTGACGGTCGAGATCGCCTCGGGGAGCAGCAGCCGCCAGATCGCAACCCAGCTTCGCGACGCAGGCGTGATCGGGGACGAAACCGGATTCCTCGTCGCCGTTGCCCGCGCCGGTCTCGATGGCAGCCTGCAGGCAGGGCTCTTCCGGGTGTCCGCAAGCATGACGCCCACTGAAATCGCCGTTGCGCTGACGCAACCGTACCGAGAACCGACGATTGCGGTGCAGCTCAGGGCGGGCCTGCGACTCGAGCAGATCGTTGCACAAGTCGGCACGCTCGATCTGCCATTCGAGCAGCAAGAGCTGCTCACTCTGCTGCGCACGCCTCCTGAATCGATCCTCGCCGACTACCCGTGGCTCGACCTTCCCAACGGTTCGACGCTCGAAGGCCGGCTGGGCGCCGGCACCTTCAACGTGCCCGCGAGCGCAACAGCGGATCGTTTCGTCCGCATGCTCCTCGATCGGTTTGCAGAGGAGATTCCCGCTGAGCTGCGGGGCAGCGCGCCGGACGGACGCTCGTTCCACGAAGTGCTGACGCTCGCGTCGATCGTGGAACGCGAGGCGGCCTTGGACGAAGAGCGACCGCGGATGGCGGGAGTCTATGCGTATCGGCTGCAGCAGGGGATCGGACTCTTCTCAGATCCGACGATCATCTGGGTCGCCGATTCGGCCGCGCTGCGCAAGCGCGCGCTCGAGAAGTGGCAGAGCTACGAATTCTGGACGTTCCCCGAACAGCCCTACGTTGGACTGGTTCCGCCCCGCGTCCCGAAGGATCTCGTTCCGTGGAACACGTTCGTCCGGGGCGGACTTCCGCCGACACCGATCTGCACGCCGTCCCGCGCGTCGATCGAAGCCGCCCGTGCACCCGATACGAGTCGCAAGGAGATGTACTTCGTCCTGATTCCCGGCGCGAACGGTCGCCACGACTTCAGCACGACGCTCGCCGAGCACGAGGCGAAGGCGCGCAAGTACGGTTGGAAGTAGCCCAATGAGCCCGACACTCCCCCAGCCCGGAGACTTCGCCGCTCCTCCGGGTCCTGCGGATCTGCAGCGATGGAGCGACGCCGATGCGGCGCAGCGCCCCGTGCGACTCGGCGCGCTCCGCACACGAGCACGCAGCGAAGGCGTGGATGGCGTTCTTCTCACATCGCACGCGGATGCACGTTACTTCTCGGGCATCTGTTTCGGACCGAACGAAGAGCCCACCGCCGGAGTGAGCGGTTGGCTGTTGATCTCGTCCGACTCCTGCGCGATCTTCGCGGACTCTCGCTACACGGTGCAGGCCCGTCGCGAGGCGCCGACCGCGACGCCGCTCGATCCAGGGAGCGATCCTGGGGCGGCGATCGCGGCCTGGGCGAAGACGCACGGTGTCCGTTCGCTTGCCGCCGATCCGGCGTCGATCCGCCATGCGGTGTGGGAGAGGATCCTGGCCGCCGGCGAGGGACTCGAACTGGTGCACGCGAAAGGTTGGGGGACCGACCTCCGGGCGACGAAGGATGCGAACGAGATCGAGCGCATCGCCGCCGCTTGCGCCGTGGCCGACCGAGCGCTCGCCGCAGTGCTTCCTCGGATCGTCGACGGTGCGACAGAGGCGGAACTTGCCTGGCTGCTCGAGCGGTCGATGCGGGAAGGGGGTGCCGAAGCGCTCGCCTTCGATGTCGCCGCCCTCGCAGGTGCGAACGCCGCACTGCCGCACGGCAACCCCGGGAGTCGACCGTTCCGACGCGGCGAGGTGGCGCTCTTCGACTTCGGCGCACAGGTTGCCGGGTATCGCAGCGACATGACTCGGACGCTGTTCGTCGGTTCGGCGAGCGACGAAGATCTCGCGCTCTATCATCGCGTCCTCGACGGGCAGCAGGCGGCGATCACGGCGCTCCGCGGCTCGGTCGAGCGCGGCGATTCCGCGCTCCCCTCGGGGCTCGAGCTGGATCGAATCGCCCGCGCCGCCATGGGCGCTGCGCCGGGAGCCTATGAGCATGGCCTCGGTCACGGCATCGGCCTGCAGACGCACGAATCGCCGTCGCTCTCGCGCGGAGCATCGGAACGGCCGTTGCCGACGCCGACGGTGTTCAGCGTCGAACCCGGGATCTATCTCGAGGATCGCATCGGTGTCCGGATCGAAGACCTCATCGCCGTCGACCTTGCGGGGCGTCGCTGCGACACGCTGACACGGTTCCCCTCCGCCCCCCTGATCGTAGGTTGACGGCTAGACTGAGCCGAACAAGAGAGGCCGGGCCGAACGGCTGCGGGAGAGGGGGAGCCGAATGATCTCCACAGGCGAGTTGAAGAAGGGTGTCGTCATCGAGCTCGAGGGAGAGCTCTGGCAGATCCTCGAGTACCACCACATCAAGGTCGGCCGCGGATCCGCCCAAGTTCGGATCAAGTTCCGCAACGTCCGAAAGCAGTCGATTGTCGAGAAAACCTTCCAGGCCGGCGAGAAGTTTCCGCGGGCAACGTTGGAGCGACGGCCCGCGCAGTTCCTCTTCTCCGATGGCAGCGACTACACCTTCATGGATACCTCCAACTACGATCAGTTCGTGATCACCGCCGAGCAGCTTGCCGATGCAAAGGACTACATCAAGGACAACCTCGTCCTCGAGCGCATCAGCTACGAAGGGGAGACGCTCGGGGTGGAGCTGCCGATCAACATCGACCTCGTCGTGAGCGAAACTGATCCTGGCTTCGCCGGCGATACGGCCACCGGGGCGCGCAAGCCGGCCACCCTCGAAACCGGTCTCGTCGTCCAGGTGCCGCTCTTCGTCAACGTCGGCGACGTCATTCGCGTCGACACGCGAACCGGCGAGTATCAGACCCGCGTCTGATCATCCAGCCTGTCCCCGAGGAGGCCCTCAGCGTCTCTGAGGTCGCCGCGCGCATTCGACTGCAGATCAGTGCGGATCCGCTGCTCTCCTCGTGCACCGTGGTCGGCGAGGTGCAGAGCAGCACGCGCAGCTCGGCCGGGCACGAGTACCTGACGCTTCGGGATGCCGATTCGACGCTCGAGTGCGTCAGGTTCCGCGGCAGCATCCGACCCGACGAAGAGGTGCCGCCAGCCGGCGAGGTCGTCCTCGTGGTCGGTAGGGTCGACCTCTACGCGCCGCGAAGTCGCTATCAGATGGTCGTCAACGCGCTCTTCAGGCCGGGAGGCATCGGGCTCCTCAGCAAAGAGCTGGAGGCGTTGAAGCGGCGACTGCAGGCAGAGGGCCTCTTCGATGCAGCCCGCAAACGGCCGATTCCAGTCGCGCCGCAGGGGATCGCGCTCATCACCTCCAGGACGGGTGCGGTGCTGCACGATGTCCTCCGCGTGCTCCGTCACGGCGCGCCTCAGGCTCGGCTCGTGCTGATCCACAGCGCGGTACAAGGCGCAACGGCGCCGGCCGAGATCGTAGAAGCCATCGGTCGTGCCAACGACCTGGCGCGATCAGAGGCTCGCACAGGGCGCGGTGACGCGCCGTCGGTGATCCTTCTCGCGCGAGGCGGAGGATCGAGCGATGACCTTGCCGCCTTCAACAACGAGGCGGTGCTTCGCGCGATTGCGGGATCCGAACTGCCGGTGCTCTCTGCGGTCGGCCATGAATCTGACGCGACCCTTGCGGACCTGGTTGCAGACGATCGCGCGGGAACGCCGAGCATCGGGGCCGCCCGCCTTGCTCCGAACCTCGATGCACTCCGTCGAGCGCCGCTGGAGCTCGCCGCGCGCGCCCGGGGTGCCGCGGTCGCCTCGATTGCCCGCGCCGCGGCCGCCTTCGACGGCGAGCGGCGCGCCCTGGCGGCTGCAAGTCCGGTCGCGGGCCTCGTGCGTGCGCAGGAGCGCCTCGCCCTCGTCGCCGACGATCTGAGCCGAGCGGTCCGCGTGCGACTGCGCCTCGATGACCTTCAGGTGGAGCGAGCCGCGACCCTTCTCAGCGCACTCTCGCCGTTCGGCGTGCTCGCCCGTGGGTATGCGATGGTTGAAGGAGGGGACGGTCGTCTCGTACGCTCCTGGCGACAGGTGGCCGTCGGCGGGACGATTCGGGTGCGGCTCGAAGACGGGGAGCTCGGCGCCGAGGTGACGCGGAGCGGAAAGGGGAGTCGAGATGGCAACTAAGCGTCCGAAGCGAACGGCGGCGCCGAAACGGGCGCCCGCCGATCTCCCCGAAGGATTCGAAGAGACGATGCGCGAACTTCGTAGCGTCGTTGCTCGACTCGAGTCGCACGAGGGGGGCCTCGAGTCCGCTGTTGCCAGCTTCGAGCGAGGCGTGATGCTGCAGAAGCATGCGCAGCGACAACTCGACGCCGCGCGGCTGCGAGTGGAAGAGCTCCTTCCCGATGGCGAGCTCGCCGAGATCGACCTAGATGACGAGGAGGAGGAATGAGCGCCGGGCCACGGCCGCCGGTCGACGAAGGTGTGGCGCTTCGAGCGGTCGGACCCGACTCGCTGCTCGCGCGCCTTGGTGGACCCGCCGATCTGAAAGGGCTCTCGTCGGCGGAACTGGATCAGCTGGGAGAACAGATTCGCACCGCGATCATCGCCACGACCGCGGTGACCGGCGGGCACCTCGGACCCAGCCTTGGCGTCGTCGAGCTGACGATCGCACTTCATCGCGTCATGGCGTCGCCAGTCGACCGCATCGTCTTCGACACGGGACACCAGGCCTATCCCCACAAGCTGCTCACCGGTCGACTGGCACGGTTCGGCAGCCTGCGACAGCTCGGCGGCATCGGCGGCTTTCCGAGGCGGACCGAATCGCCGCATGACGTCTTCGATGGCGGCCACGCCGGTACGGGCATCTCCATCGGGCAGGGTCTTGCTCTGGCCCGGGATGTTCGCGGTGGAAGCGAGAAGATCGCGGTGGTCGTCGGCGACGCCGCGCTGATGAGCGGCCTCAGCCTGGAGGCGCTGAACGACATCGGGCATCGGCAGACGAGGATGTTGATCGTGTTGAACGACAACGAGATGTCGATCTCGCCGACCGTCGGAGCGATCTCGACGTATCTCTCCAAGGTGAAGCTCTCCAAGGCGTGGCAGGGGAGCAAGTCGGGCTATGACCGCATCGTCGGCTCGCTGCCGCTGATCGGCGATCGCCTCTTGAGGCTTTCACGCAGCCTGCGACGATCCGTTGTCTCGTTCGCGCAAGAACCCGGGCGTCTCTTCGAAGATCTGGGGATCACCTATGTCGGGGTGCTGGATGGACACGACCGACGACAGATGGAGGAGGCGTTCGTCGCAGCGTTTGCGATGCCCGGGCCGGTGATCGTGCATGTGCGCACCCAAAAGGGCCGAGGCTACCGCCCGGCCGAGGCCGATCCGATCACCTTCCACGGCGCCGCACTCCCAAAGATGGAGGTCGGCGTGGCGACGGACTCCTACGGGAAGAGCGGCGGCGTGCCGGAGGCGCCGACGCCGAAGCGGCAGAACTACACCGCGCTCTTCGCTGCGGAGGTGATTGCCGCCGCCGCCGACGATCGCCGGATCGTTGCGATCACCGCAGGCATGCCGACCGGCACCGGCCTCGACAGGTTTGCGACCGCCTATCCGGACCGTTTCTACGATGTGGGCATCGCCGAGCAGCACGCGGTGGCCACGGCAACGGGAATCGCGATGGGCGGCGGACGACCCGTGGTTGCGATCTATTCGACCTTCTTGCAGCGGGCGTGGGACCAGATCGTCCACGATGCCTGCCAGAACGACCAGCCGGTCCTCTTCGGCGTGGACCGATCCGGGCTTGTGGGCGAAGACGGGACGAGTCACCAGGGGATGTTCACGCTCACGGCGCAACGTCAGATTCCCCGGCTCGTCATCGCCTCGCCGAAAGACGAGCAAGAGCTGCGTGCGCTCGTACGGACGGCCCTGGCGCAAGATCACCCGTTTGCGCTGCACTACCCGCGCGACAGCATCGAGGGTGTCGCTCCGCGCGAGCCGCAGCCGATTCCCATCGGCGTGGCGGAGACGATCGCCGAGGGGAGCGACATCGTCATCGTGGGCTTCGGTCCGATCGTGCAGCGAGGACTGCGTGTCGCCGAACGGTTGCGAGCCTCAGGGCTCTCCGTCGGCGTCGTCAACGCGATCTGGGCACGCCCAATCGACGACGCGCTCTATCGCCGGCTCGGCCGCAGCTGCACGCTGATCGTGACCCTGGAGGAGAGCGTCGCCGCCGGCGGATTCGGTGGTGCCGTGGCGGAGTCGCTCGCGGCAGACCAGGCGGCGACCGGCGTGCCGATCCGCGCCACGCTGCTGAGCATCGGCATCCCGGCTGGGGCATTCGTGGATCACGGAAGCGTCGCCGATCTGCGCGCGCTGATCGGCCTCGATGAGTCAGGGATCGAACGCCAGATCCGAGCCGCGTGGGGGGTCCTCCAGGGGTCGTAGACGTCCGTCGGGACCGCGCCGGACGACGCGCGGTACGCGACCGCGCTCAGTGCCTGTGCGAGAATACGGCTATGCGCCGCTTCGGATTCGTCTACAACCCAACGAGCGATCTCGCTCTCGAAGCGTGGGACGAGGCGGCAGGGTGGTGTGCCGCCCACGGCATCGAGCACTGGGGCTTCGCCGCAGAAGAACAGGAGCGCATCGCCGCAGCGCTCCCTGGGAGTGAAGTGCTCTGCTCGCTGGGAGGCGATGGCACCTTTCTGCGCGCTGCGGCGGCCGTCGCCGCACACGGAGTCCCGCTCCTCGGCGTGAACCTTGGAAAGATCGGGTTTCTGGCGCGGTCGGAGAGCTTCCAGCTTGCCGGCGCGCTCCAGGCGTTTGCCGACGGTCGATGGCGCGTGCAGGAGCGCCTGGCGCTCAGCGCCGTCGTCCATCGGGCCAAGGGGGCGACTCGTGCCTTCACCGCACTCAACGATGTCGTCGTGGCACGCGGACGCCTCCCCAGGGTCGTTCGTCTCGATGTTGCCATCGGCGAGAGCCACCTCGCGACCTATATCGCCGACGGTGTGATCGTCTCATCGCCCACCGGCTCGACCGGATACTCCTTCTCCGCCGGCGGCCCGATCCTCGATCCACTCAGCCGCAACCTCATCGTCACGCCGATCGCCGCCTACCTGGCAACGCTCCGCTCCGTGGTAGTCCCCGAGAACCAGAGCGTGACGTGCACGGTCGTCGAAGGAGAGGAGGCGGTGATCTCGATCGACGGTTGGATCGACGAAGGACTCGAGCCGGGAGATCGGGTCGTCGTGACCGCTGCAGCGGCGCCGATTCGGTTCGCCGAGCTCGACGGACTGGCACCCTTCTGGGACCTGGTGCGCCAGAAGGTCGATCTGCTGCCGCGGTGAAGGCGGCGAAGGCCCCCGCGACGAGCGGCTCGCAGATTCGCGAGCTTGGCGTTGCCGGACTCGCGATCATCGATGCGGTCCGCGTGGAGTTCGGCCCGGGCCTGACCGTCCTGACCGGTGAGACCGGTGCCGGGAAGAGTCTCATCGTCGATGCGCTCTCCCTCGCTCGTGGTGCGCGAGCCGATGCGACCGCGATCCGCGCTGGAGAGGACCGGTTGCGCGTGGATCTCCTCATCAGCGGCGAGGGCGGGGAGCAGGTCATTGCGCGAGAGGTCCACGCCGAGGGTCGTTCGGTGGCGAGGATCGACGACCAGCTCGTGACCATCGGGCGCCTCGCGGCGGAGGTTGCGGCGCGGATCGAGATCCACGGTCAACACGATCAACAGCGTCTCGGCGACCGGGCGCGCCAACGGGACCTGCTCGATCGCTGGTCAAAATGCATTCCAGTGCGGGATCAGATCGCCGCGTTGGTGGACGCACGCGCAACCCTGTTCGAGGAGTTCGAGGCGCTCGGGGGCGATGATGCCCGTCGCGAGGCGCTCCTGGCCATTGCGCGAGCGGAGCGCGACGACCTCCTCGCGGCCGCGATCGAGCCTGGTGAGGTCGAGCGACTCCGCGAGGAGCTGCGTCGAGCGTCGAGCGGCGACCGCATCGAAGCGCTGCGCGGCGAGCTGCTCGAGCTGCTGGACGACGACGCGGCAGGACTGCGGGGACGTGCGCGCCTCCTCGATCGTGCCGCGCGAGAGTTGCAGAAGCTCGACGACAGCGCGACTGCCCTGGCAGAGCGAATCGGCGCCTTGTCCATCGAGATCGACGACCTGGCACGAGATGTTTCCGCACGTGGCGTCTCCGATGCTCCGGCGCGCCCCGCGGCCGAGATCGAGGAGCGGCTCGGGCTGATCCACTCGCTCGAACGCCGCTTCCGCACCGACGAGGCGGGCTTGGCAGAGGCGCTCGAACGGTCGTCCGCCGAGGTGCAGCGCCTCGAAGGCGCCGCCGCACGTCAAGCGGCGATCATCGAGGAGCGCGCCGCCCTTGCGGCGAAGATCGGCGACTTGGCGCTGAATCTGCGAGCCTCGCGCGCGACCGGCGCCGTCGATCTCAAGCGTGCGGTGAACACGGCGCTGACGGCCCTTGCTCTGCCACCCACCTTCGAGATCGAGGTGCGCGCCCGTGAGGGCGGCGCCGATGATCCGCTCGTCGACGGCGCACCGTGCGCAGTCGATCGGAGCGGTGGAGACGAGGTCGAGTATCTCTTTGCTCCGAATGCGGGCGAACCTGCCGCGCCGATCGCGAAGATCGCCTCTGGAGGCGAGCTGAGCCGCGTCTCACTCGCACTCGAGGAGGCGCTGAGCGATGCGAGCGAAGGGCGCACCCTTGTGTTCGACGAGATCGACGCGGGGCTCGGGGGCCGTGCGGGAGAGACGCTCGGCCGCAGCCTGAAGCGCATCTCTGCCCAGCATCAGGTGCTCTGTGTCACGCACCTTCCCCAGGTCGCTGCCCAGGCGGATGTGCACCTGCACGTGTCGAAGCGAGAAGAGGGGGGGCGGACCGTGACGCAGGTTCGCCGTCTCACCGACGACGAACGCGTTGTCGAACTCGCCTCGATGCTCGCCGGCGACGGAGCGGGGAGCGGTGCGGAAGCGGCAGCACGCGAACTGTTGGCCAAGGCGGGACGCCGCGGGGCATGAGCGGACCGCCTGCGGATCGCGAACTCGAGCGGATCATCGATTCGTGTCTCGTCTATCTCGGTGTGGAGCGGAATCTGTCGCCGCGCACGATCGCGGCGTATCGCGGTGACTATCGATCGTTTGCCGCCTCGCTCGGGTCGACAGGGACGTGGCGCACCGACGCACAGGCGGCCCAAGACTGGTTGGCCGAAGCCGATGTCGCCGTCTCCACGAAACGTCGCCGTGCCGCCGCGCTTCGCATCCTGTACCGCTTCGCCGAGGGCGAGGGGGCACTGGCTCGATCGCTGAGCGGTGAGATCGACCTTCCCCGAACTCGTCGCAGCCTCCCGGCCGTCTTGCGTCCTGATGAGATCGAACGACTTCTTGCCGCGCTGGCGACCCCTCGCGGTGAGGGCGACCTCGCCCTCGCCGACGCCGAGCGAGCTCGGGCGCTCGGAGAACTGCTCTACGGCTCTGGCGGGCGGGTCAGCGAGATCGTGAACCTCGATCTCGACAGTGTCGACCTCGGCGATGGGACCGTCCGTCTCTTCGGAAAGGGCCGCCGCGAGCGTGTCGTGCCGATCGGAGAGCCGGCGGTCGACGCCGTACGCGTCTATCTCGCCACAGGGCGCTCCGTCCATGCGCTGAGTCGCGCACGTCGCGGGGCGGCCCCTGCGGATCCTCGGGCGCTCCTGCTTGCCCACGGAGGTGGGCGACTTCGCCGTGAGGCGGCGTGGACGGCGGTCCGCGCAGCTGCGAAATCCGCAGGTCTCGGACGCGAGATCCATCCTCACACCCTCAGACACTCGTTTGCCACGCATCTCTTGGATGGTGGTGCGGACCTGCGGGTGGTCCAAGAGCTGCTGGGCCATGCCGACATCGCCACGACACAGCTGTACACGCATCTGCTCGGCAGCCATGTTCGCGATGCGTACAGGCGGGCCCATCCCCGTGCCTGAGCGGCTACCATCGACCCGATGGGAGGGTTGAGATGAGCCGTTCGGTCATTGCGGAGGGATTCGAGCTTCCCGATCCCGCCGTCGCCGATCTCGCGGGAGTCGTCTTTCGCCGCGAGCAGGGGGGTCTCTTCGGTCGCTCACGTTCGTATGTGGCGCTGGGAGACTTCAGCGGCCCATACGGACTGCTCCTGGCGCTCATCGAGCGCGAGGAACTGGATGTCTGTCGCGTCCCGCTCGCCCCGTTTGCCGACGAGTTCCTGCGCTTCTTCGCCGAGATTCCAGACGATCGCCTCGAAACGCTCTCGGCCTTCGTCTCGGTGGCGGCGCAGCTGATCGTCTTGAAGAGCCGTGCCCTTCTGCCGCGCCCGATCGCGACCGCGGTCGTTGAGGGAGCCGATCTCGACGACGAGGAGGAGTCGGTCGACCTTCGTGCGCGCTTGGTGCGCTATCGCGTCTTCCGCGACGCCGCTCGCGTCCTCGGGGAGCGCATGCAGCGTCCGCTCTGGCAGAGAGAACAGCCGACGCGCCTGCTTCCGCAGCCGAAGGTGGTGCTCAGCGAACCACTCGTACCTGTCGTGTCAGATCCGCGTCGACTCGTCCGTGCGATGTCGAGGATCGCGGCTCGTCGCCGACCGCTCGCCGCGCTGGCGCTCGCACCGGTCGGGCTCAAGGTATCGATCGGCGATCGCCTTGCGGCGATTCGGGAAGCCGTTCGCTTGCACGGTCTCGATGGTGTCGACCTGGAGTCGCTCCTCGGTGACCGCACGGATCGTTCGTTCATCGCGGTCACCTTCCTCGCCCTCCTGGAGCTCGCGAAGCGTCGCGAGGTGGAGGTCAACCAGCAGACTCTGTGGGGACCCATCATCATTACCGAGCGCGCGAGCGCCTAACACGAGGAGGCGAGATGAGCGACGAACAACGGCACGGGGCCGCGCACCTTCCCGAGCGGTCTCGACCTGTCGCCGCATCCGATCTCGAGGCGCTGCTGTTCGTCGTCGACCGACCGCTGGCGCGCAAAGAGGCCGCCAAACTGCTCGAGGTCGATCGATCCACGATCGATCGGCTGGTCGACGAGCTGCAGAATGGTCTCTCTGGTCGCGGGATCACCTTGATCACGCACGGAGACGAGTTGCAGCTCACGAGTGGACCCGAGCAAGCCCGCGCCGTGCTCGCGTGGATCGGGACGGGCGGTTCGGACATGACGGCGGCGCCGCTCGAGACGCTCACCGTGATCGCCTACCGACAGCCTGTGACGAAGGCAGGGATCGAAGAGATTCGTGGGGTCGACGCCGACTACGGTCTCCGTGTGCTTCTGGAGCGCGGCCTCATCGAAGAGGTCGACCGCCTCGAGACGGCAGGACGTCCACACCGCTATGCGACGACCCTGGAGTTCCTGAGAAAGTTCGGGCTCTCCTCGCTCGCCGACCTTCCTGCGCTCGAAGGCGAGGCCGAATCGTTGCGCCACCTGCAGCTTGCGAGCGAAACCCCGGGCAGGACTGGCTCGGATGACGACGGCGCCGCCGGTCCTGCGTCGCCGGCCGGCGAAGGAGTCCTCGCTGACTGACTTGATTCGCATCAACGTCCTCGTGGCCGAACGATCTGGACTCTCTCGGCGAGGAGCAGACGCCGCGATCGCGGCGAACCGCGTCACGAGCGCGGGCCGCGCGGTATCGCTTGGAGAGCGCGTCGACCCGTCCACACCGCTCGAATTGGACGGGGAGTCACTCCACGTCCGCAGCGTGAATTCGTCTGATCTCAACGACCCGCTCGGCGGAGCGGAGCTCTTGGCGTGGCACAAGCCGTGGGGCGTGACGACAACGCACGCCGATCCGCATGCGGCGATCACCCTCCCTCAGGCCCTTTCGCCGCTTTTCGGGAGCGAGCGAGCGAGCAGGATGCTCTCGGTCGGTCGGCTCGACCGGGAGAGCGAGGGCCTTCTTCTGTTGACGCCAGAGCGACGCCTGGTTTCGCCGATCGCGCACCCACGCGCAGGGCTTCAGCGCGGGTACGCCGTCAAGAGCGATCGTCCGCTCGGCGACGCGGAGCGGACGCGGCTCCGCGCGGGAATCCGACTGACCGACGGCTGGGCACGAGCCATCGAGGCGCGTGCCCTCCGACCGGATGACCGAGTGCCAGCGGCGCTGCTCGGTGACGGATCTCATCCGGAGCAGTGGAGCTACATTGCCCTCGGTGAGGGCCGACATCACGAGGTGCGGCGACTCTACGGCGCGATCAACCGTCCGGTTCGTCGCCTAGTTCGGATCTCCTTCGGCCCAGTTCGACTCTTCGATCTGCCGGTGGGCCACGCGCGCTCGCTCGAGCGAGAAGAGCGCACTGAACTGGGCACCACGTTGCGTGCCGTCGAACAGCGGATCGCAGGTTGAATCCAGTCCGCCGATGACACAGGTTGCCATCGATGGTCCCGCCTCCAGCGGCAAGAGCAGTGTCGGGAGTCGGGTCGCAGCCGAGCTCGGGTTCGGCTTTCTCGACACCGGTCTGCTCTACCGCGCCGTCACGTGCGCGGCGATCGACGCCGACAACAGCCTCGACCAGGCTGAGAGCGGCGGTCGATGGACCGACGACCGCATCGAATCGATCGTCGCGCTGGCGTTCCGCACCCGCGTCGACATCGAGCGCGGTGGCGCTGCGATTTCCGTAGACAGTCGTCGCTTTGCGGCAGGAGAGCTCGAGAGCGAAGCGGTCGAGCGAACGGTGGCGACGGTTGCAGCCCTTGCAGATGTTCGAGCGGCCCTGAGAACCATCCAGCGCGATGCGGCGATGCGAGGTGGCATCGTCTTGGCGGGCAGAGATATCGGAACCGTCGTCTATCCCGAGGCGAGGCACAAGTTCTACCTGGACGCATCTGCTGAGGCCCGTGCGCTGCGGCGTGCCCTGCAACGGGGATACGAGATCGGATCGAGCGAACACCGTGATGCACTGAACGGTCTTCTCGCCCGCGATCGAGAGGACCGCACGAGGGCAGCGGCACCGCTTCGCGCGGCGGACGACGCTCGGATCATCATGACCGACGATCTCAGTCTGGCGGATGTTGTCGAGACGATCGTGCGCGAAGTGCGTCCCTGACGCGACCATGGCACTTCACCACCCAACGCTCGGCATGCGCCTCTCCGATGCGTTCGGTGCGTGGGCGGTTCGTCGGCTCGCACGTCAGGTTTCGGTTGAGGGCTTGGAGAACGTTCCACGTCAGGGCGGCGCGATCTTGGCAGGAAACCACATCTCCTGGGTCGATCCGGTGCTTCTTGCCTGTTGGCTCACGCCGACCACCAAGCGCGCCATCAACTGGATGGGGAAGGCGGAGGCTCTCGGCTGGCCGCTCATCGGCGCCTTTCTGCGAATCAACGGCGTCTTTGGCGTGCGACGTGGGAGCGCCGACCTCGAAGCCTTCCGCCTCGCGGAGGGCGTGCTGCGCGACGGCGGGCTCCTCGGGATCTACCCGGAGGGCACGCGATCCCGTGACGGGCGTATTCGACCCTTTCGCGACGGGGTCGCCCTCTTGGCGGTGCGCAGCGGCGTGCCTGTGATCCCGGTTGCGGTGAGCGGCACGGAGCGGATGTGGCCGCCCGGCGCTCTCTTCCCACGTCGAGTCGACAGCGTTCGGTTGACGATCGGCGCGCCACTGCAGTTCGCCCCACCCGGGCGCGAGCGACCCGATCTTGCGGCGGTGGGCTCCCAGATCCACGACGCCGTGGCACGCCTGCTCCCGCCTGACTATCGGGGTCCGTCGGCGCCACCTGACTGAGAGCGCCGCCTGCCCGGTCGAGAGACTCGCACGCGCCGCGGACTCCGAAGTGCGGACTAGGGGATAATCCGCGCATGGGAAGCGTCGAAAGCATCGTCATCGCGCGTCGCACCGGCGTCTGTTACGGCGTGCGCGAGGCGATCGACAAGGCCAAGGTCGCACGGGCGCAGGGGAAGGCGACGCATACCCTCGGCCACGTCGTCCACAACGAAGGCCTGATTGCCGAACTCCATCAGCGCGGCATCGAGAACGTCGAAAGCCTCGACGACGTGGAGGAGGGCGCCGCGGTCGTCATCAGAGCGCACGGTGTGACGCCCGGCGTCCTGGAACGAGCGGTGAACCGCGGACTCGAGGTGATCGACGGTACATGCACGTGGGTGGTGCAGGAGCACCGTGAGCTTGCGAGGCTCGTGGACGAAGGGTACGACATCGTGCTCCTCGGTACCCCCAGACACCCGGAGGTCGTGGGACTTCTCGGGTTCGCGCCGAATGCGATCCTCGTCGACGAAGAGGAAGACTGGGTGAAGATCCCGCGGCGAAAACGGATGGCGTTGATCACTCAATCGACCCAGCCGCCGTGGAAGTTCGAACGCCTCGCCGCCTTCTTGGTCTCCCGTTGTCATGAGCTCAAGGTGCTGAACACCGTCTGCCCGGTGACGATCCGTCGTCAGGAGGACACCCTCGCGGCGGCGCGCGACGTCGATCTGATGGTCGTTGTCGGCGGAAGCAAGAGCGCCAACACCAAAGAGCTGACTCGTATCTGCGAGATCAACGGGACCCGCGCTCTGCAGATCGAATCAGCGCGCGAGTTGACCGACGCTGCGAAGTTCGGCGGCGTTCGGCGCGTCGGCGTCACAGGCGGGACCAGCACGCCGATCGAGGACCTCGAAGCCGTGGCCCGCACCGTCGCGGAACTGGCGGGCACCGATCGCATCCGAGCCAAGGCTGCGGAGATCGCTCGCGAAGCGCTCGCGGCAGCTGCCACCCCGCAGTACCGCACAACGTCGCTCGATCGACGCGATGTCCGATGACCGATCACCATCACGCTCAGGCGGATCGCCCTGATCGCCCGGGAGAGGAACGCCTGCCGCTCGTGGCCTTGGTCGGTCGACCGAACGTCGGGAAGAGCACCCTCTTCAATCGCATTGTCGGCGAGCGTCGGGCGGTGGTGGAGGATCGAGCGGGAACAACCCGCGACCGCCTGATCGCGATCGCGGATTGGGATGGAGTGCGCTTTCGGATCGTCGACACCGGCGGCATGCAGCCCCCGCAGGGCGGTGTGATCGATGTCGCCGTCCAAGACCAGGCGAAGATGGCGGTCGCCAACGCGGACCTCATCCTCCTCGTGGTCGATACGGCGACGGGCCCGAATCCGGGCGATGCCGAGGTTGCCGGGCTGATTCGCAAGAGCGGCAAGCCGATCTTGCTGGTCGCGAACAAGGCGGACAACGTCGACCGGGAACGGGCATCGCATGAGTTTGCCTCGCTCGGTTTCGACGCCATCTACCCTGTGAGCGCGCAGCATGGCATCGGTTCCGGGGATCTCCTCGATGTCCTCGTCGAGAGCCTTCGCAGCCTCCCGCCAAGCGCCGGCGCGTCGGTGCGAGAGGGCGAGGTGACCGTCGCGATCGTCGGTCGCCCGAATGTCGGCAAGTCGAGCCTCCTGAACCGCCTCCTTGGCGAGGAGCGCACGGTCGTCAGCGACATACCCGGCACCACGCGCGATGCGATCGACGACCATCTCGAGCATGGCGGGCGCACCATCACTCTGGTGGACACGGCAGGGATCAAGCGGCGGGGACAGATCGCCGCAGGTCCCGTGGCCGAGAAGTATGCGACGGTTCGCTCGGTCGCAGCGCTCGACCGTGCCGACGTGGCCCTGCTCGTCGTCGACGCGGAGCGCGGACTCCTTGCCCAGGACCTCCATGTCGCCGGCTCCGTGATCGAAGCGGGGAAGGGTCTCGTCATCGTCCTGAACAAGTGGGACCTGGTCGAGAAGGATGGCTTCACCTTCGACGCTGCGGTCGATCGCATCCGTCGCCAGGCGCCGTTTCTCGACTTTGCCCGTGTTCTCTCGATCTCTGCACTCACCGGGCTGCGCGCGACCAAGGTGCTCGACGCGGCGATCGCTGCCTCAGACGCCCGTCAGCTGCGCATTCCAACCGGAGCGTTGAATCGCCTGGTTGCCGAGGCGGTCGCACGACAAGAGCCTGCACACAGCGGAAGCAAGCGACCGAAGATCCTCTTTGCGGCCCAGGCGGCGACGCCACCGCCGACGTTCGTCCTCTTCGCCCGCAACGCGGCGCAGGTGCACTTCAGCTGGCAGAGGTTCCTCGAGAACCAGATCCGCGAGCGCTATCCACTCGATGGGACGCCCGTGCGGATCGTCGTGCGGGAGCGCGCGGCCGACGAGGGGCGCGAGCGGGGGAGGAGCGGCGGGCGGGCCGCGTCGAGGCCGCGATGATCCGCATCCTGGGCGCCGGTGCATGGGGGACGGCGCTCGCCGTGCTGTGGGGCCGCCCTCACGACGGAGTCGCCACCGCCCAACTGGAGCTCGTCGCCCACTCACGTGCCGACGCTGCGTCGATCGCTTCGCACCAGGAGAACACTCGCCGACTCGCCGGCGTAACGCTGCCCGCATCAGTCCACGTCAGGTCGATCGAGGAGGATCTCGAGCCGCTCGGCGCCACCGATGTGGTGGTGGTCGCGGTGCCGTCCGAGGCGATCCGCAACGCCCTACCACGTGCCGCCGTGGGTACGGCCCGACTCGTGATCGCGTCGAAGGGTCTCAGTCGCGAGGGCGAGCGGACCTCGGAGTCTGCGGTGGCGTCGGGTGTGGATCCTGCATCGATCCTCATTCTCTCGGGACCGAACCTTGCGGGAGAGATCGCACACGGAAAACCTGCCGCAGCGGTCCTCGCCGTTCGCGGCGCGAGCGGCGAGGATCTCCTGCCGCAGCTGGCTCGTCCGACGCTGCGACTCTATTTGAGCGACGATCCGATCGGCGTCGAGATCGCTGGATCGCTGAAGAACGTCCTCGCGATCGCGGTCAGCGGGGTGCGGGCACTCGGCTACGGAGAGAATGCGGCCGCCGCGCTCCTCTCTCGTGGCGTTGCCGAGATGGCACGACTCGTCGAGGCCTGTGGCGGACGGAGCGAGACGGCCTTCGGACTCGCTGGGGTCGGCGATCTCGTGTTGACAGCATCGAATACCGGCTCGCGAAATGCGCGACTCGGGGAGCTGCTCGCCGCCGGAGTACCCGTGTCACGCGCGGTGGAGCAGATCGGGGCGACGGTCGAGGGGATCCCAACGGCTCATGGCGCGTTGCGGCTCGCCGCACGGCTCGGCGTCGAGCTGCCCATCACCGCTGCGGTCGTCGCGGCGCTCGAACACGAGGTCTCCATCGAACGGCTGGCCCAGGGGCTACTCGGTCGAGCCCCACGTGGGGAGTGGCGCTAAGCGGGTCCGCTGGTAGTATTCCGATTCGACCGCAATCGGAGCGTAGCGCAGCTTGGTAGCGCGCTTGCATGGGGTGCAAGAGGTCGCTGGTTCGAATCCAGTCGCTCCGACCATTCTCCGTCCAACGAAAAGGCCCGGGGTTTCCCCCGGGCCTTTTCCACGTGGCGTGAGCCACGCGTTCGAGCGAACTATCGCCCGGTGTTCTTCAACGTTGCGATCTTCCAGATCAGCAGACCGTAGCCTGGCTTCGCCAGGATGTCCGCGATCGTGTAGCCAACCTGCTTCAGCACGAGGCCGTCCCCGGCAGCAAGGCCGAGGTCACCCGCGATGGTCGGGAGCAGATAGGCGATCGGATAGACACCCCACGTGGCGATGAGCACGACGCGGAGCACCTTGAAGATCCCCTGAATCTCCTTGCTCTGCTTCTTGAACGAGGCTTCGATGCCGCCGAACAGGTCACGCAGGATCAGGACGAAGAAGATCGTGCTGATAGCGCCCCAGATCGTGCGCGAGGAGTCGAGGACCACGGAGGTCTGGACGTCCATCTCGCCGATGTAGCCGGTGGCGATCATCAGGAAGGCATAGAGCACGTTCCGCTGGATCAGCGCGCTCTCGACCTTCTTGTCGAGGCGCAGGACGAGGATCAGCTCGGCCACGAGGAGCGGCACCGTGAGGAGCCAGTCGACGTAGCGGTAGGCCTCGTTGAATGCTCCCGGATTGCCGGCGCCCGCCGTGGCGACCCACGAGTCGAAGATGCGGACGTAGTGGTAGAACGCGATCAGCACCACGGTGGCCGACAGCGTCACCGCCATGCGATTTCCCTCTTTCAACGATCCCCGTGCGGAGATGAAGAAGAAGAAGCTCGAACCCATCGCCGCGATGGCGAGGGACATGAAGTTGTAGACCAACTGGTATCCCTGTTCTGGACTCATTCATCCTCCCTTTTGGTTTCACGGCACAGCCTGCCGCTGCGGCGATTATGACGGTCAAGCAGCAATCGTGGGTGGGGGGCGCGGATCGTTTCATGCGGCGAATCTTGTAACAATATGTCGGCTCTGCCGTCGTCGCGGAGCGTGGCGGCACGGTGCGGGCGAGAGGGGAGGCGCTACGATGCCGACAGGAGGTGTCGATGCCAGCGATCAGCCAGCTCACCCGGATCGAGCCGGTCCACCTTGCGCGCCTCGAGGCCCACGGCATCTTCACGACCGGACTCCTCCTCGAGCGAAGCGAAACGCCGACCCGCCGTCAGACGCTTGCCGATCAAACCGATGCCACGCTGGCCGACGTAGCAGAGTGGCGCGATGAGGCACTCTTGCTGAATCTCGCCTTCTTCGGTCCGCGTGAGCACCAGCTGTTGGCGGCTGCGGGATTCTCGGGGATCCAGCTCCTTGCGGAGAGCGAGTGGGAGACATTCCAGTCCGCGGTGACCCAGGCGGCGATCCTCCTTGGTCGCGTTGCGCCGGACCCGCTCTCGGTTCGGTCATGGTGGGAGCAGGGTCGCGTCCTCGTCGACGCGTGAACCGGCTGCGCCGCGTGCTGCGGCGAGGTGCGATCGCTGCCGCTGTCCTCGGTGCCCTCCTTGCCCTGACCTTGGTTCTCTTCCTCCTCCCACCGATCGTGCACCTGCTCATCGACGCTTCAGGCGCACCGCAGGTACTCGGCGTTGAAGGGAGTGTGGCGCATGGCCTCTCGGATCAACTGGTCCGTGATCTGCTGACTGGCGGTATGTTCGACGCGCGTCTCGACGGCGACGTGTTCTTGCGGTCGTCCGAACGTTCGCACCTCGTCGACGTCAGTCGACTCTTCCGCGCCCTACTGGCCTGCGGTGTCGTTGCGTCTGCGCTCCTCTGTTGGCTCGGGCTTCGACGGAAGAGCTGGTTGTTCCAAGGTCTCCGAGACGGGGCGCTGCTCCTCGGTCTCGGCGCTGCGCTCGTCGGCGCCGCGTTCGTCATGGCCTTCGACGCGACCTTCACGTTCGCGCATCAGCTGCTCTTTCCCGCTGGTACGTGGACGTTCGACCCTGCGACCGACCGACTCGTCCAGCTCTATCCCGAACGTTTCTGGGTCGCGGCGGCACTTGGTTACTGCACGGTGTTGATCGCCATCGCCGCCGCCGGATACCGCGTCGCTCGGCGCCGGAGTTCCTAGATGGGCGCGGCGTATCTGGTTGCGATCCTTCTCTCCATCGTGGGGATCCGCGGCCTGGCCGTACGCTTCAGCCCAACGACGCGGCGAGAGGTGCTGCTCCCAGTCGTCGCTGCGACGACGCTCCTCTTTCTGCTCGTCGACACCGTCGGACTCGCCCGTGGGTGGTTTGCCACGCCTGAGGCGGGCACCACACTCTCGCTGCCCGGTGCCGGTGCGCTCGGTCGCGGATTCCCGATCGAGGAGCCGCTCCTGCTGATCGGCATCTCGTCGCTTCTCGTCGTTGCGGCGGATGCGTGTGCACAGAGCTCGGCGTCGACCGTTCGTCGGCTCGGGCTCCGGAGCGGTGCATTCGAAGCGTCACTCGGGGCGGTGATGGGCGGCGTGTCCGCCGCGGTGTTGAGCGGTGCAGAGTACAGCGTCGTGTCGGGGGCGATCGCAGGGGGAGGGGCGGCGCTCATCGCTCCGTTGTGGCGTGACCGAGGGACGCGGACCGCAGTGGCGATCTTTGCAACGTTGACGTTCGTCTTCGACAACCTGCTCTGCGCCATCGGAGTGCTCGCCTATCCTCTGGAGCAGCGCAGCGGTGTCGTGCTCGGCGCGGCGCCGATCGAGGATTTTCTCTACGCCGTCGGACTGGCGGGTGTGGCACTGCGGTTGCGCGCGGAGGTTGTCCACGGTCGCGGGAGCGCCTGGAGGATTTTCCTTGCAGCACGTCCGATCTCGTGGATCAACACCGCGCTGCCGTTCTTCGGCGGCGTGCTGGCGGCTGGTGCAGGTGAATCGCTCGGCGGGTGGCTTCTCGCCCCGATCCTCTGGTGGGGGGCTGGGTACAACCTCTACCTCTACGGGATCAACGATCTGTACGACCGCGAAAGCGACGCCGCCAACCCTCGCAAGGGCGGAGCCGAAGGCGCGCTCCTGCGTGAACGCGATACCGGGCCCCTCCGCGTTGCACTGATCCTCGTCGGTCTGCTGCCGGCAACGATCATGGCGATCGCGCTCCCCGCGCCCGCGGGCCTGGCACCGCTCGTCGGGATCGTCTTCGCGACGCTCTACAGCGCTCCGTGGTTGCTCAGGGCGCGTGCTATCCCGCTGCTCGACTCGCTGGTCTCCTCGCTGCACTTCGTGATCCCGCCAGTTGCCGGGCTGCTGCTCGGTGCTGCCGTGAACCCAGACTGGGCTGCGCCGCTCGGTGCCCTAGCGGTGTGGGGCGTCGCCAGCCATGCGCTCGGAGCGCTCCAAGACGTGGCGGCCGACCAACGCTCCGGTATCGCGACCGTTGCAACGCTCCTTGGAGTGCGCGCCACCG
>CAWULR010000006.1:0-22922 GCA_963923845.1 uncultured bacterium | reverse complement strand
TGGGTCTCGAGCATTAGACCTTCGTATGATGAAGATGTGAAGTTTCTTAGGAATTTCTCCGAGGCCGAGGCGGTACCACGCTCGTCGGCGCGGGGGGACTGGGGTGGCCAGAGGGAATTGAACCCTCATCTGCGGCTCCACAAACCGCGGTCCTAACCATTGAACGATGGCCACCGTGTCCAGGGGCAGTATGCCGCATCTCAGGTCGCGGGCTCCGGGCTCAGGGTGCCGACACGCTCCGCGAGGGGTAGACTTGGGTTGAGCAGCGAACGGGAGGTTCTGATGCAGATTCGTCGGTCGATGCCAGCCGTCGCACGGATCCCCGCGGCGGAACACGGGGTGACCCTCGGCGACTTCTTCTTCCCAGTCTTCCTCGGCGAGCGACTCGGAGCAAGGCTGCAGGGCCTCGCCCTGGCCGTGGTCGGCGCCCTGATCGTCGCCGCGGCGGCGCAGGTGGTCGTTCCGCTGCCGGGGACTCCGGTCCCGATCACGGGGCAGACGTTCGGCGTCCTGTTGGTCGGTGCAGCTCTCGGTGCGCGGCGCAGCGTCGCGTCACTCGCCCTCTACCTGGCGCTCGGCCTGCTCGGTGCGCCGTTCTTCAAGTCGGGTGGCCACGGGATCGAACAGTTTGCGAACACATCGGCTGACGGCGCGCTGGCGCTCGCGCCGACCGGTGGATACCTCATCGGCATGCTCTGCGCCGCCGGCCTGGTGGGACGGCTCGCCGATCTCGGCTGGGATCGCAGCGTCGTCGGCACCGTCGGCGCGATGGTCATCGGCAACGCGGTGATCTATGCCTTCGGCGTCAGCTGGCTCGCCGTCGCGTTGCAGATCGGCGTCGGCGAGGCGATCTCCAAGGGTGCGACACCGTTTCTCATCGGCGACGCGATCAAGATCACCCTCGCCGCAGGAATCTTTCCGAGCGCGTGGTGGTACGTGAACAACGGCCGCAGCGCCGGACCGCGCTGAGCGCGCACCTCGTTCGCGTTGGCTTCGCGAGGCCACGCCGCACGCCCGTTTGAGGCGAAGGCCGTTCGATGACCGCACGTCGCGGTGCACTCCTCTCGATCGATCTCGGCAGCACCGCCGTCAAGGTGCTCATCGTGGACGTCGAGAGCGGACGCCCGCTCGCACTCGAACGACGGACGAGCGGTCCGATCCTCTCGCCGACGAGCGGCGCGTTCGAGCAGGATCCGAATCTCTGGTGGAGGGCGATCAGGTCTGCGGTGGGCGATGCCCTCGCGGCGGCAGGACCCGAGATCGAGATCCTCGGGATCGCGGCCGACGGACACGGTCCATCGCTCGTCCCGGTGCGAGAGGATGGCAGCGCCGCGAGCCCTGCCCTGCTCTGGCGCGATCGTCGCGCAGCGGGTGATGACGAGGCACTCGCTGCGCTGCTCGGCCGGTCCGGCTGGCTGCTCGCCGAACTGCCGAAGGCGCGCTGGTTCCTGCGTGAGCGCGCGGCGGCGGCGAAAGAGACCGCATGGCTCCTCTCGACGTGGGACGCCCTCGCGTTTCGATTGAGCGGCGAGGCGGTCTCATCCTTCTGGAATCCTGCTCGTTCGCTGGCGCCGTCGCAGCGCGCGCTGCTGCTCGCCGATCTCGGCGGGCTCGACGGGCGCGCGCTCCCGCCCGAAGTCGCTCCCGGGATGCGGATTGGCACGCTGCGCGCGCAGGCTGCGAACGATCTCGGGCTGCCGATCGGGATCCCGATCGTCGCGGGAACAAACGATGGTGAGGCGGCGGTCATCGGAGCCGGGCTGATGCACCCCGCGCGGGGAGTCGATGTGGGCGGCGCAGCCGGCGGTGTCGGCATCGCCGTCGAACGGCAGACGGCCGATCGCATCGTGGACGCGGTGAGTGGTCGGCTCTGGTCTGGGCCGGCGCCGGCCTCGTTCGGGGAGATCCGGATTGTTGGCGGCGCCCTCGGCGGAACGGGACTCGTCCTCGACGCTGCGCTCTCTGCTGCGGTCGGGCGCGGTATCGATCCGGGTCAGCTGCTCGAGGCTGCGGCTTCGCTGCCACTCGGCGCGGACGGCGTGCGCGTCGAGTTGAACGGAGACGGACCGCAGTTCGTCGGCGAATCTGATGGGTCGGGCGGCCTGTCCGGCGAGGCGCGGCGCATCCGCGCCGCGATGGAGTACGGGGCGCTCGCCGTAGCGGCGCTGTTGGAGCCGGCGCGAGCTCTTGGACTTCCACTGGACGAGATGTGGCTCTCAGGTCCCGCTACCGGTGCGGCTCCCGGACTCTACGCAGCACAGCACGAAGTTCCGCGTGGCATTCCACAGCTGCGCGCCGACCTTCTCGGCGCTCCCGTGGTGCTGCCACGCATCGCCGAGGCGGCGGCCGCAGGGAGCGCGGCACTCGCCGGGGTCGGCGCCGGCCGCTTCGCGTCACTCAGGGAGGCGGCGGAGCTGATTGCGGTGGCAGAGACGCGCATCGAACCGCGCGCCGAGAACGCTCGTATCGCAGCGGAGCTTCGTGCGAGGGCTCGAACCGAATAGGGTGCGCTCGGTTGGCCGGTCAGTCGGCGGCTGGTCAGTTGGCGGATCGACTCCTACGCAGACTTCTTCGCCGTGCTGGGCGCCGGTGTGGCGCGACCGGCGCTCTTCGTTGCGGCGGCCCCGTCTTCGAGCGGGAAGTGGCAGGCAACGGCGACATCGAGGTCGCGCGGCGAGGCCGCAAGCGGCGGCTCTTCGGTGGCGCAGCGCTCCGGATTGCCGAGCTGCTCGCGCAGCCAGCAGCGCGTGCGGAAGCGACAACCAGACGGCGGGTTGATCGGCGACGGAATCTCGCCCTCGAGGATGAGTCGGTCAGCCGTGTCGTGCCCTTCGATCTTCGGGACCGCGGAGAGGAGGGCGATCGTGTACGGATGCTGTGGCTTGGTGAAAACATGGTCGACGGGTCCCGACTCCACCACCTTGCCGAGGTACATGACCGCAACGCGATCGGCGAAATAGCCGACAACGTCCAGGTTGTGACTGATGAACATGTAGGTGAGCCCCTTCTGCGCGCGGAGGTCGGCGAGCAGGTTGAGCACCTGGCTCTGGATGGAGACGTCGAGCGCCGAGACCGGCTCGTCGAGGACCACGAACTCCGGGTCGAGGGCCAGGGCCCGTGCGATGCCGATGCGCTGCCGTTGTCCGCCGGAGAACTCATGGGGATAGCGCACGGCATACTCGGCCGGCAGCCCGACGATCTCGAGCGCCGCATGTGCTCGCTTCTTGCGCTCGGTGGCGGTGCCGATCGCGTGTGCGACGAGCCCCTCTTCGATCTGGTCTCCGATCGGCAGGCGGGGGTTGAGCGACCCAAACGGGTCTTGGAACACGATCTGCATCGTGCGACGCAGCTTGCGCTGCTCTTCGGCGCTGCGATCGGTGAGTCGGGCACCTTGGAACCAGACCTCGCCCGCAGTCGGCGCCTGGAGTCCGAGCGCGACACGTCCGAGGGTTGTCTTCCCGGATCCGGATTCGCCGACGATCGCGAGGGTCTCGCCGCGCGCGATGGTGAGATCGACACCATCGACGGCCTTCACCGTCTTTCGCTTCTGGATCAGCGGGATCGCACTGCCGATCGGAAAGTGCTTCTTCAGACCGCGGAGTTCGAGCAGGTTGGTCTTCGGGCTCGATGCGGAGTGCGTCGTCTTCACTTGGCACCTGCGGCAATCTCATCGGCGCGGAAGCAGCGCACCGAGCGGTCGGTGGAACGAGCGGTCAGGCTCGGCATCGATTCGGCGCATGCCTTCACGGCAAAGCGGCAGCGCGGGTGGAAGCGACAGCCGCTCGGGAAGTTGGCGGGCGAGGGGACGGCGCCCTGGATCGTGGAGAGGCCCTTGCCGCGTCGCTCGTACGAGGGAATGGAGGCGATCAGGTCGAGCGCATACGGGCTCGTCGGCGTGCGCAGCACGTCGCGCGCGGGTCCCTCCTCGACGATCTGGCCTGCGTACATCACGGCGATCCGGTCGGCGGTCTCGGCGACGACGCCAAGGTCGTGCGTGATCAACATGAGCGCCGTGCCGCGCTCCTTCGTCGAGCGACGGAGCAGGTCGAGCACCTGCGCTTGGATCGTCACGTCGAGGGCGGTCGTCGGCTCGTCGGCGATGATGAGCTCGGGCTCGCCGGCGAGCGCCATGGCGATCATCGCGCGTTGCCGCATGCCGCCCGAGAGCTGGTGCGGATACTGCTTGACGCGCTGCGGCGCCTGGGCGATCTCCACGAGTTCGAGGTACTCGATCGCCTTCTTGTTCGCCTCGCGCCAACCGGCTCGACCGTGCGCCACGAGCACCTCGGCGATCTGCTCGCCGATCGTCGTCACCGGATTGAGCGCGGAGAGCGGCTCCTGGAAGATCATCGAGATGCCCCCGCCGCGGATCTTGCGCATGTACGACTCGGGCTTGCCGAGCAGCTCCTCGCCGCGGAAGAGGACGGAGCCGGTGACGATCGACTGCTCCTTGACGAGCAAGCCGATCGTGGCGAGCGCCGACACGCTCTTCCCCGAGCCGGACTCGCCCACCACGGCGAGGCACTCGCCGGTGCCGATGGAGAACGAGACGTTCTCGACGACCTTGATGACGCCGGCGGCGGTCTTGAAGGAGATGTTGAGGTCCTTCACCTCGACGACGGGAGTCGACGCCGCCGGGCTCACTTGCGACCTCGTGGATCGAGTGCAGAGCGAAGGGTGTCGCCGATCATGTTGATGGAGAGCGAGGTGAGCACGATGAAGAGCCCCGGGAAGCCGATCCACCACCAGTTTCCCTGCTGGAGGAACTTGGCCGATTCGGAGAGGATGTTCCCCCAGGTCGGCGTCGCAGGGTTCACGCCGAAACCGAGATAGCTGATGAACGCCTCGCTGACGATCGCGCCGCCGACGATGAACGGTGCGGCGACCACGAGCGGGCCGATCGCATTCGGAAGGATGTGCCGGAGTGCGATGCGAAGCGACGGGACGCCGAGGGCTCGCGCAGCCTCGACGTACTCCATCTCGCGGATCGCCAGCACCTGACCGCGGACGAGACGCGCGAGGCCCATCCAGCCGAATCCGACGAAGACGATGACGAGCGACCAGACGCCGCCACCCCCTTCGCCCTGGAAGATCCTGGCGAGGAAGAGGATCACGAAGAGCGACGGGATCATGAGGAAGACGTCGGCGAGTCGCATCAGGAACGAGTCGACCTTGCCGCCGATGAATCCGGCGATGACACCGACCAGCGTGCCGATCGTGATCGAGCCGATCGCCGTCGCAAAGCCGATGGTGAGCGACGTCCGTCCGCCGTTGGCGACCAGCGTCATGACATCGAGTTGGAGCATCCCGGTCTCCCCGAACGGCCGGCCCCAGGCTGGGGGCCGACCGATGAAGTTGATCTCGTCTGGCTGCGGCACCTTGTAGAAGTCGAAGGGGAGGAGCAGCGATCCGATGATGACGAAGAGGAAGATGCCGATCAAGATCGCAAGGCCAGCCGGTCCCATCCGCGTCTGCATGAAGCGCTTCCGCGCCTGCAGCCACGGGCTCTCGGAGACGGGGAGCCGCTCTTGAAGTGCGCCGCTCACAGTCGCACCCTCGGATCCAGGACCGCATAGAGGAGGTCGGAGATCAGGTTGCCGATCGCCACTGCTGACGCGCCGATCGAGAGGATCCCCATCAGCAGCGGATAGTCGAGGTTGCCGATGGCGACGAGCGTGAGTCGGCCGACACCCGGCCAGCTGAAGATCGTCTCGGTGACGAGCGCGCCCGAGACGAGGAAGGGGAAGGCGAGCCCGATATTCGTGGCAAACGGAATCAGGCCGGTGCGCAGGATGTGCCGTCGGTTGATGCGCAGGCTGCTGAGCCCCTTCGAGCGGGCGGTGCGCACGTGCTCCATCCCCATCGACTCCATCACGCTCTGGCGCACGTAGCGGGCATCGCCCGCAATGCTGATCAGCACGAGCGTCGTGACCGGAAGGACGAGGTGACGCGCAAGGTCGGCGAACGCCGTTCCAGGGCTGGCGGCGACGTACGCCCAGTAGGCGTCGCTCCCGAAGGCCGGCGAGAGCCGGCCGTCGGTCATTCCGCTCACCGGCGTGATGCCGAGGCCGACCGAGAAGATGGAGATCAGCGCGAAGCCGAGGATGAAGGTTGGGAAGGCGGCGGTCACGTAGGTGAAGACGCTGAAGGAGTTGTCGAAGAGCCCGCCGTTGCGCAGCGCCGTGATCACCCCGAGGACCACCGCCAGCGAGAGCCAGAGCAGGGCCGACAGCCCGGCCAGGATCAGCGTGGGGAGCAGTGCACCGCTGATTCGTTCGCTCACTGCGTTGCCGTTCTCATAGCTGTATCCGAAGTCTCCGTGCACGATGCCGGACTCGACTCCGGAGAGGAAGGTCGGCAGGATGCTCGGGAACCCCGTTGGGCCGAGCAGCGCCTCGATGCCATCCGCGTCGCGGCGGCAGGCGCCGAGCCAGCGGCAGTACTGGACCGGGACCGGCTTGTCGAGACCGAGCGCCTTCACATACGCCTGCTGCTGCTGCGGCGTGAAGCGTGGATTGTTGGCGTACTTCTGCTCCGGTCCGCCTGGAGCGGCCAGCAGGAGCACATAGATGAAGACGGTGGTGCCGAGGAGGATGAGGAGGCTCGCGCCGATGCGGCGCAGTGCGAACTTGAGCATCCCTCCTCCTTTCCCCCGGCGCGGCCGGTGCCTGCAGAATCGTAGCCGATCGATGGGAACGAACGAGGGGCGGGACTCGCGTCCCGCCCCTCGTCCTAGATCACCTTTCGGTGCGCTGCTCGGCTCAGTTCGAGAGGGAGAGATCCCCCGCGTTCCAGAGCGGACCGGCCTGCGTC
This sequence comes from uncultured bacterium, assembly GCA_963923845.1. Lineage (GTDB taxonomy): Bacteria > Chloroflexota > Limnocylindria > Limnocylindrales > Limnocylindraceae > Limnocylindrus. The sequence goes on along the minus strand of CAWULR010000006.1, from coordinate 16,109 downwards.
GGGTTCGAGAGGAACCCCTTGACCTTGTCGCTTACGAGCTCGATCCCCATCCAGTAATAGAGAGGGATCTCGACCGTCGTCGCAGCCATGATCTCTTGGACCTTGGCGGCAGCGGCGGCGATCTTCTCGAGGTCGATCGTGCCCTTGATGATGTCCAGCTGGGCATCGAGTGCAGGATCGTTCACCTTGGCGTCGTTCTGGCCGTCCGGCTCGAACTTGCTCGAGTGGTACACGCCGTAGAGCGAGACCGCCTCGATGCCCGAGCTGTAAGCGTGCAGCGCGACGTCGAAGTTGCCGCGGGAGAGGTTGCACGAGAGCGACTCGTCCGACTCTGTCCACGGAGCGAAGATGGTGCCGCCGCCGTTGTACACGGCCTTGATTCCGATCTTCGCGAGGTCACCCGCGACGTAGGCGATTGTCGACTTGCGCACCGGCTTCATCGTCGTGCAGAACTCGAGGATGGCCGAAACGCCGTCCTTGTCCACGATCCCGTCGCCGTTGCTGTCGACCCACCCTGCGTCGGTGAGTGTCTTCTTGGCAGCCGCCAGGTCGAACTTGACCGGGTTCTGCTCCTTGTAGAACCAGGCGAGCGGAGTGACGCTCGAAGAGGCGATCACACCGGCCTCACCCAGGATGCGCTCCCAGATTGCCTGCTTGTCGGTTGCCTGGGCGATCGCCTTGCGGATCGCCGGGTCAGAGACCGGGCAGCCGCCGCCACGCGTCGTCTTGAGCGGCTCGAGGATCGAGCAGTCATCCGGCGAGTGGTTCGGTCGGAAGAACTCATACGTGAAGACGCTCTGCGGTCGCTGCTGGGCGCCGAGATCCTTGGTCGTTGCAAAGGCGTTGCCGTCGAGGTCGGTCACGATGTCCAACTCGCCGGCGCGGAACTTCGCAATGCAGGTGTCCGGATCGCCGCAGACGACGTACTTGATGCTGTCAAGCTTCGCGCCTTCGCCGCTGTACGGATTCTTCCACTTGTCGTTGCGGACCATGACGGTCTCCACGCCTTCGGTTCGGCTTGCGAACTTGAACGGACCGGAGACCGGAACGTTGGCCAGGTCCTCAGGGCGGAAGCCCGCGCCGAGCACCATGTCGGTGGCCGGATTGCCGGAGTTGATGTCGTACTTCTCGAAGTAGTGCTTCGGCATGATGCCGACGCCGCCGTACACGCCCGAGTAGATCTCGGAGTAGTGCAGCTTGATCGTCAGGTCGTCGACGCACTCGACATCGGAGATCTCTGCGGCGCCGGTCGTCGAGAGGGGGTTGCCCTCCGTCATCACCCACTGGTGGGTGTACTCGGCGTCAGCGCAGGTGATCGGCACGCCGTCTGACCAGACGAGGCCCTCGCGGAGCTTCCAGGTCACGGTCATCGCGTCGCCGTTCTCTCCTGGGAGAACGATTCCCTTGTTGGCGATCGTTGGAATCTCGGTCGCCATCCACGGCACGTACTTCGCCTCATTGCTGAGGGTGACGAGGCCGTCCCACACGGTGGCCAGCACGTTCGCTGACATCACGGTGGAGTAGTAGTACGGGTGCAGGCTGTCGACGTCCTGATAGTCGCCGACGAGCAGCGTTCCGCCGGTACCGCCTTCACCAGGCTTGTACGAGCCGACGATGCTGGCACCGCCGCCGCAAGCGCCAGCGATCAACGCGGCACTTACGAAGAGAGCCGCCAACGCGGACTTCTTTCGCATGGTTCCTCCTTCGATCGGCACCCTCCTCGGAGCGCCGTGTCTCATGAAGCGCGATCTGCGCTTGGGCGTAGGGTATCCGATCGGCGGGGGGTCCTCCCAGGCGCGGTGCGGTTTTCGGCCGTGTTGGCCGGTCGCACGTCAGGGCTGGAGGCGGCGGATCTCCCAGGTGGAGCCGTGTGGCAGGTACTCGAAGCGATCATGGAGGCGGTTCGCACGACCCTGCCAGAACTCCCAGCGCTCGGGGGTCAGCAGGTAGCCGCCCCAGAAGCGGGGGAGGTCGATCGGGCTGGACTCCGGGTAGGCGTCGGCCTCTGCGGCGAGCGCCGCCTCGAGCGCGGCCCTGGATGGGGTCGGTTCCCCCTGGCGGCTGGCTCGGGCGCCGAGCTGACTCTCGCGCGGACGGCTCGCAAAGTAGGTCGCCGACTCGGCGTCGTCGAGTGGGCGCACCGGACCCGAACAGCGCACCTGGCGCTCGGCGCTCGGCCACCAGAGGGTGAGGGCGCCCTTCGGATTGGCCGCGAGATCCCTCCCCTTGCGACTCTCGCGATTCGTGTAGAAGCGGAGACCGTCGGCGCCGATCCCGCGGATCAGGATCATCCGGACGCTCGGCGTCCCGCTCGCGTCGGCCGTCGCCAGCGCCGCCGCAAGAGGCTCTGGGTACGCCGCCGCGATTGCCGCGTCGACCCAGCGTTGGAACTGGACGAGCGGGTCGGCGTGGAGGTCGCTCTCGTCGAGATGCAGGAGCGCGTAGTCGGAGCGTCCACCGAGTGGCGCACCCTGGTCAGCCATCGGCGACCACGATCAGCCGAGGCCCTCCGGCGCTTCGAGCCGCGACTTCAGGTCGCCGAGGAAGGCGGCGACGAGTGCGCCGTCGACCGCGCGGTGATCGGCGGAGAGCGTTGCGGTGAGCATCTGCCGCGCGACGATCGCACCGTCGCGCACGACGGCGCGCTGCTCGCTGCGTCCGGTGGCGAGGATGGCGACCTGCGGCGGCGTGATGATCGCGGTGAACTGCGTCACGGGGAAGCCGCCGAGATTGCTCAGGGTGAAGGTTGCGTCGGAGAACTCTGCAGGCCTCAGCTTGTTCGCCTTGGTGCGCGCGACAAGGTCGCGAAGCTCCGACGAGATCGTGGCGAGATCCTTGGGGCCGCAGTCGAGCAGCGCCGGCGCGATCAGGCCATCGGGGATCGCCACGGCGATGCCGATGTTGATCTGCTCGATGCGCTCGAGCGTCTCGCCGTTCCAGACCGCGTTGAGTTCGGGCGCCGCGGCGAGCGACTGCGCGACGGCGCGAACGAGCCAGGCGGTGATGGTGACGCGGTCGTCGCCGCTCCTGTCGTGGTTCAGCGCGGCGTTCGCGGCGGTGACCGCCTCCATGTCGATCTCGGTGGTGACGTAGAAGTGCGGCGCTTTCGACTTCGACTCGACCATGCGACGGCTGATCGCCGAGCGCATCGGCGTGAAGGCGACCGGCGAGCGGCCGGGCTTCTCCACCTACTTGCCGTCGTCGATGTAGGCGATCACCGTGCCGACCGCGACTTCGCTCCCAGCGGCGTGGACGATTTCGACGAGCGTGCCCGCGGCGGGGGACTCGAACTCCACGGTGGCCTTCTCGGTCTCGAGTTCACCGATCGGCTGACCGGCGGCGACCGTGTCGCCGACCTTCGCCGTCCAGCTGCCGATCTTTCCGACTTCGGTGTCGTAGCCGAGTCGTGGCATCTCTACCGGTACACGCATCGCTCGCTCCCTCCACTCGCTCCGCACTCGCGGTGCCGCTGTGCGGCTTCGCCCCTAGTGTAGCCCCGCGCGCGCCGCGCAGCCGTGCCGTCCGGCGCGTTCCGCCGCGTCAGCGCTGCGATTCGAGCGCGGGTTCGGTGACCACCTCGTCGCCGTGGTGGAGGCGCGTGGCGGCGTCCCAGCCGCCGCCGACCTCTGCCGTCGCCGCGGCGACCAGGCGAAGCGCGCCCGTGACGAGGAAGATCAACACATAGGTTGGGTAGGCGACCGGGAGGGTGGCGAGCACGGCAACGCCGATCGCCTGCCCGATCGCAAGGCAGGCGGCGTTCACGGCACCGAAGGTCGACTGCGCGTGCACCACCTCGCCGGGCGCAGCCAACCTGAGGAGTCGCTCTTGCGCGGAGAGCATGCCGGCGGCGAAGCCGACGGTGACGACCACCATCACAACGAGCAAGACGAGTGGCGCGAGCGGATTCCACGGCCCGGCGAGCGCCGACGAGGCCATCCCCACGCCGCGAACGATGAGCGATGTGCGGTAGAGCCGGCTCGCCGAGCCGCGCTCGAGCCAGGTGCCGATGAGGAGCGCGCCGATCAACGCCGCAGCGGATCCGACGGCCGAAAGGAGGATCGCGTAGGCCGCCGATTGCTTGAGGACGACGATGGCGTAGAGCGAGAGGTAGGGGGCGAAGCCGGCGCCGAGCGCGGCGATCGCGTTCGTGCGGATGAATCGGCGAACCGGTGCCGAGAGCGTTCCGCCGCGGACAGCGCGCTCGGGGGCGACGGCGCCGGGTCTCGGCAGCGTGCGCAGCGCGCGAATGAAGGCGAGGCTGGCGGCGAGAGCGCCGACGAAGGCCGGTGCATAGATGAGGACGCCCCAGTCGTCTTCGCCGATGCGGACGAGCAGTGCGATCGGAACGAGGAGCACCGACCCGAGGCCGAACTGGATCGCCAGCGCGCGCGGTGCGACGAAGCGCCGCTCGCGTTCCGGGAGGATGCGACCGAACCACGTCTGGACGTTCGCGCCGGCAAGCGCCTGAGCGGTCGCGCCGACGCCGAAGCCGATCGCAATCAGCAGGATCCCGCCGACCGGCGTCAGGACGCCGGCCCAGATGCTGGCGACGACGGCGAGATAGAGGAGCGGTCGCATCAGCCCGATCGAGGCGATGACGATCGTGAGGCCGCGCAGGTCGCCGCGGTTGCGACGCAAGACGGCCGGGACGAGGGCCTGCAGGACGCCACCGAGGAAGGGGAGCAGCCCGATCAGCGTTGCAAGCGCCGGCGACGCACCGAGCGTTGCCACGAGCGGAATGGCGAGTCCGTCGCCGGCGAGCGCAACGGCGATCGCATCCGAGACGGCGAGCGTGCCGAAGGCGGCGTAGCGGCCGCTGAGGAAGCGTCGCCAGTCTGCGGCGGCGCCGCTCACTCGTGCTTGGCGGCGGCGCCGCTCGCGCGAACCTGCTCTTCGATGCGGTCGACTTCGGCCGCGATCGCGGCGCGCAGCGCATCGAGTTCGTCGCGGGCTTTTTCGGTGGCGGTATCCACCGCCGTCAGCGTCTTCTTGATCTCGCGGACCGATTCGAGCCGTGCGCGGAGCGCGTCGATCGCCTCGCGCGCCGCCGAGAGGTCGGCGCCGCTCCCCTCCGATTTCATCCGGATCAGGGCGACCATGCGCGCCAGGCGATAGCTCGCCTCGAGGATCGCCACATCCGGCGCTTCGGGATCCACGACGCAGAAGACGCCGTTGCGCGTGATCTGGAAGGGTGCGTAGCCGTTCGGTGCGGCCGCCTCGCTGAAGACCATCAGGGCCACCTCTGCGCGGCGATTCTCGCGAGCCTCGACGAGCTCCTTCTCGATCGCCGGACCCGTCATCGGCTTGTCCTTGACCTCGACGACGATGCGGAGGACGGCCGCCGATGCGTCCTTTGCGTTCACGGTGATGACGGCGTCGCCCTTCTTCGAGTCGGTCACGGCGCCCGTCACGCCACCGGTCCCCTCGATGTCGTCGTTCGTTGCGCGCAACAGCTCGGTGTACTCGGCGATGATGCGCGACTCGAAATCTGCTCCCTTCGCGGTTCCCTTCTTGCGCTCGCCCTTCGCCGCCTTCTGCGAGGCCTCCATCTCGACGATCTTCAGCAGCACGTCGTCGAAGCGCTTCGCGATCTCGGCTCGGAAGCCGCTCAGCGGCGAGGCCTCGCGCGTGGGATCGAGCAGGTGGGCGAGCTTGCTTGCGTCGCCGTCGAAGTAGGTGCCGAGGATCGTGTTCAGCTTGCCGATCGCGGAGTCGCGGCGATTCTCGTCGAAGAGGTCCTTGGTGAACTGGGCGAGCTGGCCCTTGTCGCCGATGAATCGCTCCAAGGTCGCGGGCAACGCGCCTCCCTCGGTTGAGAAGGTCTTGCGGAGGATCTCTTCGACCTCGACGGTCGCCTTCTTGTTCGACTCCGCCGCATCGCTCAGGAGCTTGTCGAAGGCACGTCGAACGTGATCGACGTCGATCGAGCCGCTCGCGCTCTGCAGCGCCATGAGTCCGACGCGGAGTGCGCGCTCGATCGTCTCGGGTCGCTCGTTCGGCGAACGGCTCTCCAGATAGCCGGCGAGCGCACGGTCGACGATCTCCAGCGAGGCGACGCGAATGCGATCGCCGACGACCTCCACCTGCGTCGGCTTGGAGGCGGCGCTCAGCGAGACGAGGCTCGGCGCGGCGCCCATCTCCGGAGCGCGCTCGCTGCTCATCGGAGTTCCCTGCCGCTCACGGTCAGCGCAGTGCGATCGCGCCGCAGCCGTCGCAGAGCGCGACCAGTCCGCGACGTTCGCGTGCGTATCCCGCGGTGTGCATCAGACCGGCACATCCGACCGTACGGCAGCGCCACGTCCAGGCTTCGTCGTCCGCGGCGTTGTCGTAGGGGAGCGCCTCGGCGGCGAGCCGCTCGGCAAGGCCCTCGCGAGCGCCCAGAGTTGCGGCGATGGCGGCGACGCGCTCCGCCTCGCTCTCTCTCTTGTATGGGTAGCTTTGTGCAACGTTGCTCGGCATGCGGCGAGTATACCGAGCCGCTATCGTTGAGCAGATGACTGGTTCGATGCGTTCGCTGCTGTTGGGGACGCTCACGCTCCGCACGGCGACGGGCACGACCGGCGCGCTGCTGATCGTCTGGAACAAGTACCTGCACACCAACGGGGTGGTCAGCATCACGCCCGTCGATCTGGCGACGATCACGCTCGCGTTCTATGTCACCGAACTGATCGGCTCGCCGATCTTCGGGATCGTCGCCGACCGGATCGGACGAAAGCCGGTGATGCTCCTTGGACCGCTCTTCGGGTTGGCGGCGGTGCTGCTCACTCCGTTCGCCGCCACGATCCCGCTCCTCGTCGCGACACGTCTCCTCGAGGGCGCGTCGACGGCGGCGAGCGTGCCGTCGATCCTCTCCTTCGTTGCGGCGAAGACGAGCCACGACGAGAAGCTGCGCGGGCGCGTGGTGACGCTCTTCGAGGTGGCGACGCTCGGCGGGCTCCTCGTGGCGGGAACGGCGCTCGCCGGACCGCTCTGGGAGATCTTCGGCATCAGCGCCTTCCTCATCAACGGCGGGATCTACCTGCTCTCGCTCGCCTTTTTCGCCTACGGCGTGAAAGACGAACATGCGCCGCCGCCACCGCAGCACGAGGGTCGGCTGAAGAAGTACGCGAGGCTCTTCAGCCAGCGCGGCATCCTTCTCTTCGTCCCGACCTGGGTCTCCATCAACGCGATCATCGGGGTCTGGGTCCCGCAGGGACTCAACCTGCTCCTCGGCGCCGCCGGAGTCGACGCAAAGGACCAGTTCCTGTTGAGCGGCTTCCCGTTCGTGGTGATCACCTCGGCGTTCGCCTTCGTGGCGCTCGTCGGCGGAGTCGGGCTCTTCTTCTGGGGGAACCGCTTTGCGAGCTACCGTCGCACGACGATCCTCCTCTTCGGACTGATCGCGTTCATCGTGGCGATGTCCGCGGTCTTCCTGATGAATCGGCTCACCGGATCCGATCTGCTGCTCCTCGCGCTGCTCTTCGTCGCCATCTGCGTCTCGATGTTCTTCATCGCGGGGGCCACGCCCGCGGCGCTCGGCTTCCTCGCCGACGTCTCGGAGCGCTACCAGGCGGATCGCAGCGCGGTGATGGGCCTCTACTCGATCTTCCTCGGCCTCGGTCAGGTCATCGGGGTGAAGGTTGCGGGAGACCTCGCCACCTCCTTCGGGGTCGACGGGCTCGTCTATGCAACCTTCGGCTTCCTCGCGGTCGCAGGGAGCTTCCTCCTGATCCTGCGCCGGGTGGAGCACGAAATTCTCCCCACGAGCCTGCAGCGGCAACGCCCCGCGCACGACTGAACCCCGCCGATAGACTGACCGAGCGGGCAGTCGGCCCGTTCGGAACGTAGTCGAGGTGAGTGGAGATGAGCCAGTCCGCACGCACGGTCGCGATCGTTTCAGACAGCGCATCCGACATCCCGCCGCAGCTCGCGAAGGAGCTCGGCATCACGATCGTCCCGATCATCGTCTCCTTCGAGGCGGAGAGCTTCAAGGTCGGCGAAGAGATCTCCATGGACGAGTTCTGGAGGCGACTCACCGCACCTGGCGCTCCGTTTCCGAAGACCGCCGCACCATCGGCGGCGGCATTCACCGCCGCATACGATCGTGCCTTCGCGGACGGAGCGCAGGAGATCGTCTCGGTGCACGTTGCATCGAAGCTCTCCGCGACCTTTCGAAGCGCGGAGATGGCCGCCTCGGCGCACCCGCAGAGCAAGAACATCCACCTGGTCGACACCGCCACGGCGTCGGCCGCACAGGGACTCCTGGTCAAGCGAGCGCAGCGCGGCGCCGCAGCAGGGAAGGGCGCGGCGGAGATCGTCGCCGACCTGAACGGGGCGATCCCGCGCACGCACGTGATCTTCTTCCTCGACACCCTCGATTACCTGAAGGCGGGCGGGCGGATCAGTCCGGCGCGCGCCGCCATCGGCGGCCTCCTCTCGGTGAAGCCGATCATCGACATCATCGACGGCGAGGTGGTGACGCTCGACAAGCCGCGAACGTCGTCGAAGGCGCGCGAGCGCTTCATGGAGCTCGTCGGCGCAGAGCCGGTCGAAGAGCTGACGATCTTGCACGCGGAGGCGCCCGATGTGGAGGCGTTCCGGACCGAGCTGTCGCAGCGCTTCCCTGCGATCGGTGCGCTGAAGCCCGGCATCGTCCGTGCGGGAGCGGCGATCGGTCCGCACACAGGTCCCAAGGGTCTCGGCGTCGCACTGATTCGCGCCCGGTAGCGGCGGTCGTTCTCCTTGCGCCGACACCCACGGGCTCCCCTGCGTGTCGGGGCTCGGCGGCGGGTTTCGTGGCCAAGTTGTAGCCTGAGGGCGTGCGCCGAAGGGCGGCCGACTGCGACCACTCGCCGCAGCGGATCTGAGCATGAGGGGACCCACGAATGAGCCAGAAGAGCGCCTGGGCTGTCGCCCAGCAGCAGTTTGATCTTGCCGCCAAGCGGCTGAACCTCGACCCGGGGATCGCGGCCGTCTTGCGCGAGCCGCGCCGGCAGCTCACCGTGCACTTCCCCGTGCGCATGGACGACGGGTCGACGCGCGTCTTCGAGGGGCACCGCGTCCAGCACAACCTCGGCCGCGGACCGGCGAAGGGCGGGATCCGCTTCCACCAGGACGTGAACGTCGACGAGGTGAAGGCGCTTGCGATGTGGATGTCGTGGAAGTGCGCGGTGATGGACCTGCCGTACGGCGGCGGCAAGGGCGGCGTCACCGTCGATCCGAAGCGGCTCTCGCCCGGCGAACTCGAGCGCCTGACGCGACGGTTCACCACCGAGATCGCCGTGATCATCGGGCCGGAGTCGGATATTCCCGCGCCCGACGTCAACACGAACAGCCAGACGATGGCGTGGATGATGGACACCTACTCGATGCACGTGGGCTACACCGTTCCGGGCGTCGTCACCGGGAAGCCGATCGCGCTCGGCGGCTCAAAGGGACGCAACGAGGCGACGGCGCGCGGCGCCGTGATCTGCGTCCGTGAGGCCGCGGCGAAGATCGGGCTCGACCTGAAGGGTGCGACGGTCGTCGTGCAGGGCTACGGCAACGCCGGTTCGATCGCCGCGCGGCTCATCTCCGACCTTGGCGCGAAGATCATCGCCGTCTCTGACAGCGGCGGCGGCATCCAGAACCCCGCCGGGCTCGACCTTGCGGCGGTCGATGCGCACAAGAAGAAGACGGGGAGCGTCGTCGGCCTTGCCGGCGCGACGGCGGTCTCCAACCAGGCGATCCTCGAGATCCCCTGCGACGTGCTGATCCCGGCGGCGCTGGAGAACCAGATCACCGCCGAGAACGCCGCGAAGATCAAGACGAAGATCGTCGCCGAGGCGGCAAACGGTCCAACCACCCCGGAGGCGGACGAGATCCTCTTCGCCAACGGGGCGATGGTCATCCCGGACATCCTCTGCAACGCGGGCGGCGTGACGGTCAGCTACTTCGAGTGGGTGCAGGACCTGAACCGCGACTTCTGGGAAGAGGAGGAGGTCAACCTCCGCCTCGAGAAGAAGATGGTGCGGGCATTCAACGAGGTCTACGCCATGGCCCAGGAGCAGAAGAGCCACCTGCGGACCGGCGCCTACCTCCTCTCCGTGAAGCGCGTCGCCGACGCCATGGGCGTCCGCGGCATCTATCCGTAGGTCTCGGCGGCTGCGCGACGCTGGTGCGACCGATCGGCGCCGTGGGGCGCGCTAGGATGCGGCCATGATGGGACTCGACCACGAAGAGCGCTTCCTCTTTCGCGAGGAGATCCTCGCGCTTGCCTCGGCGCTCGGCGATCCCGCCACGCTGGACAACGTGGAGGACCTCCTCGTCGACCTGATCACCTCTAGCCACTTCAACGCGGAGGTGGTGACGCTGGAGCGATCGCTCCAGGCGATGCTCGGTCAGCGCCAGGGGACGACGCTCGTCAATGCGCTCACGGCCGCCCCCGAGACCTTCGACGCGGTGCACGATCTGCGACTGCAGGCGGAGATCCTCGAACGACTGACGAGCTGGCGGGCGCGCTTCGGCCTCGCCATCGACAACGCGCTGAGCTTCCTCTCCAACCCAGACGGGATCCAGGGACACAACTTCACCACGCAGGTGGCGCATGGGGACGACCGGCGTGCGCTGCAGGGGAGGCTCACCTTCGTGCGCTACAGCAACGAGTCCGAGTTCTTCATCGCCGACGCGTCGGTCTTCCTCGCCGTCGCCGCAGACGTGCTCGATCGGCTCGGGACCCACATCACCAGGGAAGATGTGGAGCCAGAGGTCGTGGCACGGCTTGCCGACGCGGTGAAGCTGATCGAACGGCGCACCGCTCCACGCCGAGAGGAGTAGCCGGCATGGCCGACGGCGCTCGGCAGATCTTCCTCGCCGCAACCGGACAGAATCGCGGCAAGACCACGGCCTCGCTCGGCCTCTTCGCCGCATTCGCCGGGCGCGACCTGAACACCGCCTTCATGAAGCCGGTCGGCCAGCGTTGGATCGTGTTGGACGGTGCGCCGGCCGACGAAGACGCCGCGCTGATGCGCGCCGTCTTCGACCTCCCCGATCCGACGCACCTCCTGTCGCCGGTCCAGATCCCGCGCGGCTTCACGCGACGGGTCATCGAGGGAGAGGTGGTCGAGGATCTCAGCGCGCGGATCGTGGCCGCGCGAGATGAGATGGCACACGGGCGCGACCTGATCCTCCTGGAGGGGACGGGTCATGCCGGCGTGGGTGCCGTCATCGGGCTCTCCAACGCCGATGTTGCCGCCCTGCTCGGCGCCCCCGTGATCATCGTCAGCGAGGGCGGGATCGGACGACCGATCGACGAGATCGTCTTGAACGCGGCGCTCTTCGCCGCCCGAGGCGTGGAGGTGGCGGGGGCGATCGTGAACAAGGTGAACCTCGAGATGGAGCCGCAGCTGCCGCGCCTCCTGGAGCGAGGGCTCGCGCGGCACAGGATTCCGCTCCTCGGCATCCTTCCGTATCGCCAGATCCTCTCGAATCCGACGCTCGCGATCATCGAGGACGGCCTGCAGGGCGAGACGCTCTGGCCCGGACGAAACATGGACGCGATCATCGGCCGCGTCTCCGTTGCCGCGATGCAACCGGGGCACGTCATGGAACGCATCGGTGCCGACGCGCTCGTGGTGGTCCCCGGTGACCGCGAGGATGTGTTGGAGGCGCTCGCGGGCCTCTGGCTCGACGGCGGCAGCCATCCGAACCGCCCGCTCGGATTCGTCTTGAGCGGCGGCTATCGACCGAGCCAGCGCATCGTCGACCTGCTCCGCTCGGCCGACCTCTTCACCGTCTTGATGGAGGGCGACACCTATACGGTTGCGTCGAAGGTGCACGACCTCCTCGTCAAGACGCACCCCGAAGATGTCCGGAAGATCGACGAGATCAAGCGCCTCGTTGCCGGATCGCTCGACATCGACCGCGTCTTGTCGGTCGCGCGACCGCTGCCAAGCCGCTAGGAGCGCAGCTCGGCGCGAAGGAGCCGCTCGTCGAGCAGCCGAACGCCGTCGATCGACACGGCGACGGTGAGCAGTGCTTCGACGACGGGCGCCCTGTCGGGAAGCGCCTCGAGGGTGTGCGGGTCGGCGAGATCCAGGTATTCGATGTGGAGTGCGTTCTGCTCGCTGAGCATGCGATGCGCCGCCGCGCGCACGTCGGCAACGCTGGCGCCGCCAGACTTCACCGCGTCGCGCGCGGCATCGAGTGCGCGCGGGATCGCGGCGGCGGCCGCCCGTCCGACCGACGAGAGTCGTGCGTTGCGGGAGCTCAGCGCCAGACCGTCGACGTCGCGGACCGTCGGGACGCGGCGGATGAGGATCGTCGGATCGGAGGTGCGTCGTGCGGCGATCCACTCCACGACGCGCAGCTGCTGGGCATCCTTCTCGCCGAAATAGGCTCGGTCCGGCCCCACGAGGTCGAAGAGACGCGACACGACGGTCGCGACACCTTCGAAGTGACCGGGTCGCGCCGCTCCCTCGAGTCGCCGTGCGAGCGGCCCCGGATCGACGGTCGGGATCGGTTCGCTCGGCGGATAGATCTCGGCATCCGTCGGATGGAAGAGGATGTCGGCTCCGTGGGCTTCGGCAAGGGCGGCGTCGGCCTCGAGCGTGCGGGGATACTCGACAAGGTCGGTCTGAGAGGTGAATTGCGTCGGGTTGACATACAAGGAGATGACGACCGTTGCGCACTCGGTGCGCGCGGCTCGGATCAGCGCGGCATGCCCGGCGTGCAGCGCTCCCATCGTCGGGACCAGACCGATCGGTCGAGCGGCCGAGCTGAGCGCCGCCGCCAGCTCGGCGCGTGTGCTGGAACGGATCATCGCTCCATCTGCGCGATCGCGTGGCGCAGCTCGTCTCCCGCGGCGATGCTCTGCGCACTGCCGGGGAAGGACCCGCTCGCAACGTCTGCGCGCCATCGAGCGAGTCCCGCCACAGCGACGTCGCGCAGCGTGGCGTACGCCCCCGCGTGCCTCGGCGCAGGTCCGGAGAGGAGTCCGAGCAGATCGGGGGCGACCTGCACCTGACCAGAGCAGTGTGGGCCCGCGCCGATTCCGATCGTCGGGATCCTGAGTCGAGCGGTGATGAGCGCGGCAAGCTCGCTGGGGACGAGTTCGATGACGATCGCGGCCGCACCGGCCGCTTGGAGTGCGGCGGCGTCGGCGAGCAGCGCCGCCGCCGCTGCCGGATCCTTCCCCTCGGCGCGGGCTCGCCCGGAGTGGAGCGACGATTGGGGGGTGAAGCCGATGTGTCCGACGACCGGCACGCCGCTCTCCACGAGGGCGCGGACGATCGGCGCCGCCTCTTCGCCGCCCTCCAGCTTCACGGCGCCGGCGCCCGCATCGCGGACGAAGGCGCCGGCGTTCGCGGCGGCGGTGGGCACGTCGACATACGAGAGGAAGGGCATGTCGGCGATCACCAGCGCGCTTCGGCTCGAGCGAACGACGGCGCCGACGTGGTGCAGCATCTCGTCCATGCCGACCCGCACCGTGCTCTCATGGCCGAGGGCGACCTGCGCGAGCGAGTCGCCGACGAGGATCGCGGGAATCTCGGCCGCCTCCGCGAGTTCGGTGGTGGCGCGATCGTACGCGGTGATGACGGTGAACCGCTCGCCCGCGTCGCGGAACCCCTGGAGCGTGGCAACGCTCGCGCGCCTCGCTCCGCTCGAGGCGCTCATGCGCTCGTCCGACCGTGGAGGAGGCGCACGGCATGATCCAGGATCCGATCGGCGACGACGCGTTTCGGCGCGGGGCCGATTCGCTCACTGCTTCCGTCGACGTGGAGCACCTCGACGGCGTTCTGTTCGCTCTCGAAGCCGATGCCCGGCGCGCCGACATCGTTTGCCACGATGAGGTCGAGATCCTTCGCCTTGAGCTTCTCCGCGGCACGCGTGGTCGCGCCGCTCTCCGCCGAGAATCCGATCAGCTTGGTGGTTCGATTCGCGCGCGGACCGAGCGATGTGGCGATGCCTGCGAGGAGATCCGGCGTCGGTTCGAGGTGCAGGGTCAACGGGCCGTCGCGACGAAGCTTCTCGCTGCTCGGTCCGCCCGCCACACGGAAGTCGGAGACGGCGGCAGCGGAGACGTAGAGATCGGCGAGCGGCGCTGCAGCACCATTCGGTGGAGGGAGGAGTGCCTTGTCGAGCGCCGACTGCAGCTCGGCGACGGTGGCGACGCGCGTCACCTCCACTCCGTCTGGGAGTGGGATGGCAACACGTGCGGCGATCAGCACGACATCGGCGCCGCGATCGCGTGCCGCCTCCGCAAGTGCGATGCCCTGTCGGCCAGACGAGCGATTGGCGAGGATGCGCACGCCGTCGATCGGCTCTTCGGTCCCGCCGGCGCTGATCACGACGCGCCGACCCGAGAGGTCTCCTGCGGCGACGAGCGGCGGTCGGCGCGACTCGTTCGGCTCGCGGATCGCCGCGTCGCCGATCGCCTCGACCAGCGCAGCCACGAGCGTGGCGGGCTCTGGGAGTCGCCCGACCCCACTGCTCCCCGACGCGAGTGCGCCGCGTTCCGGCGGCACCACCGTGTAGCCGAAGTCGTTGCTCAGGCGCGCGGCGTTCGCGGCCGTGGCCGGATGTGCCCACATCTCGCCATCCATCGCGGGAGCGACGACGACGGGTGCAGTCGTTGCGAGGCAGGCGGCGGTCACCGCGTCGCCGGCGAGGCCGGCGGCCATGGCACCGAGCCACTGCGCCGTGGCAGGGGCGACCAGGATCGCATCGGCGCTGTCGGCGGCGACGATGTGCCCGATCCGTCCATCTGGAAGGAGGTCGAGCAGATCTGCGTCGACGGCGTGGCCGGTGAGCGTGCGCAGCGTGAGCGGCGAGACGAATCGCGTCGCGGCCGGGGTGAGCAGCGCCTGTACGTCGGCACCGGCGGCGCGCAGTGCGCGAACGATCTCGGGCGCCTTGAATGCGGCGATCGATCCGGTGATGCCGAGGACGATCAGTCGGCCCTGGAGCGGTGCGTCCGATCCGGCTGGCGAGCCGCTCATGACCGAACGCTCCGCGGCAGCGCGAGCAGCGCGCGCAACACCAGATCCGGGTCACGAAGATCGGCGCGGATGCTCGCGCTCCAACCCGCTGTCGCCGCACCGCCGGTGAGTCCGATCGCCGGCAACGGAGCCCCAGGATCGAGTCGCTCCATCTCGGCCGCGCTCTCGTCGATCAGCGCGAGGAGTCCGCCGCGTGCACCGCGCAGGATGCCGGCGGCGAGGGCGCGCTCGGTCGACGTGCCGATCGGCCCGGGAATCTCGGGACTCTCGTCGTAGAGCGTCACCTCGGGGAGTGTGGCGGTCCCGCTGGCGAGGGCGCGGGCGGCGAGAAGCGGCGATGCGGCGATGGCGCCACCGAGGAGCTCGCCGTCACGGCTGACACATGTCAACGTGAGCGCGGTGCCGAGCGTGACCGCAATCGCGCCGCGGTCGTGCGGCCGACCCTGCTGCTCGAAGGTGTACCAGGCGGCAAGGGCGCGATCGACCCCGATGCGATCGGGTGCCTCGAGCCTCGAACGCAGCGGGAGGTCGCGGCTCTGGATCAGGTCGATCGGAACGCCGCGCGCAGCGGCAACCTCCTGCAGGGCCGTCGTACCATCGGGGACCACGCTCCCGACCGTCAGACCGCTGGCGCCGCCGCCGTCGTGCTCGGCAAGGTCGAGCAGCGCGGTGACGACGCCGCGCCAAGCGTCAGCGTCACGAGGATCGGCGGGAGAGGCGACGCGCAGCGAGACAAGGGCGCCGTCGCGGAGGCAGCCGGCCTTCGCGGCGCTGTTCCCTAGATCGACGGCGTAGCGCACGAGCCGATGATAGGCGGGTGAGCGGATCGACGGGAGCACGAGCCGCGGCGCGAAGGCGGCTGCGCTAGGCTCTCCCTCTCATGGATCACGACCACGGCGAACGGACCCCGAGCCTCTTTGTGAACCGTGGGCTCGCCGTCTTGCGTGCCGACAAGGCGAACGTGCTTCGCCCGCTGCTTCGACAGACGGTCTCGTATCGACACCTGCACGGGGGCGAGCTGATCGCGCGTGGCACCGGATGGGTGGAAGAGGTGCTCGGCGACGATCCGGACGTCTCCTCCATCTTCACGCCGCTCACCATCACGATCAACGTGGATGCATTCGAAAGCGTGGAGTTCGACCTCTCTGAGCC
>CAWULR010000005.1:0-32370 GCA_963923845.1 uncultured bacterium | reverse complement strand
CGCGCATCGAGAAGTTCACCGTGCTGCGCTCGCCGTTCATCGACAAGGACAGCCGCGAGCAGTTCGAGATCCGGACGCACAAGCGACTGGTGGACATCATCGATCCGACTCCAAAGACCGTGGACGCGCTCATGCGGCTGACGCTGGCTGCAGGCGTGGACATCGAAATCAAGATGTAGGTGGGTGAGATGACGCTTGGACTGCTCGGCCGAAAGGTCGGGATGACACAGATCTTCGCAGCGGACGGCACATCCGTGCCGGTGACCGTGGTCGCCGTCGAACCGAACACGGTGACGAAGATCCGGACGCCTGAGCGCGATGGCTACACCGCCGTGCAGCTCGGCATCGAGGCGGGGAAGCGTCGCCTGAACAAGCCCGATCTCGGGCAGTTCAAGGGCGAGCTGCCCGCGTGCGCCGTCACCCGTGAATTCCGCGTGGACTCCGTCGACGGGATGACGCTCGGTCAGACCCTCGACGTCAGCCTCTTCTCAGAAGGCGATCTCGTGGACGTGACCGGGGTCTCGAAGGGGAAGGGCTTCGCAGGGACGATCAAGCGCCACAGCTTCGCTCGCGGTCCCGAGACCCACGGCGCCGACCATCACCGCGAGCCGGGCTCGATCGGAGCGGGCACGACGCCTGGACGCGTCTACCGTGGCACCCGCATGGCGGGCCACATGGGCGTGGATCGCGTCACCGTCCAGAAGATGAAGATCGTGCGCTGCGACGGCGAGCGCAACGTCATCCTCGTGAAGGGCTCCATTCCCGGTGCCAAGAACGCGCTCGTCGCGATGAGCAAGGCGGAGCAGATCTGATGCCGAACGTCGACGTCTTCTCGAAGGCAGGGGCGAAGGTGGGGAGCGTCGAGTTGCCCGCCGTCTTCTCCAGCCCGATCAACCAGGCCCTGATGCATCAGGCGATGGTCTCGCAGCTCGCCGGGCGACGGACCGGGACGCACGCGTCCAAGAAGCGCGACGATGTCGCCGGTGGCGGACGCAAGCCGTGGAAGCAGAAGGGGACCGGTCGTGCGCGACAGGGCTCCACGCGATCGCCGCACTGGAAGGGCGGCGGTGTCGTGTTCGGGCCCCAGGTCCGCTCCCATGAGACCCCGATGCCGAAGCGAATGCGCCGAGCGGCGCTGCTCGGCGCCCTCGCCGCGAAGGTCGAGACCCTGAAGGTCGTCGACGAGCTCGGGATCGAAGCGCCGAAGACCCAGGTGATCTCCAAGATGTGCGTCGCCCTCAGCGCAGGGAAGCGCGTGCTCGTGGTGGCCCCGACCGTGGGAGGCGCCCTGGTGAAGTCTGCCGCCAACATCCCGCACCTCTCGGTGCTGCGCGCCGACTCGCTCAATCTCGTCGACCTGGTCAACGCCGACACGATCATCGTCGAGCAGGCCGCGCTGGCCACCATCCAGGAGGTGTACGGATGAGCCGCAGCGCGCACGAGACCGTGCTCCGTCCGGTGATCTCCGAGAAGTCGATCGTGCAGTCGCAGGCCGGCAAGTACACCTTCGCCGTCCACAGCGAGGCGTCCAAGATCGAGGTCGCCAGCGCCGTCGCCGCGCTCTTCTCCGTCAAGGTCGCCGACGTGAACCTGCTCACCACCAAGGCGAAGTCGACGCGCGGTGCGCTCGCGCGCAGCCCGTTCCCCGGGAAGACGACGCCGTGGCGCAAGGCCGTGGTCACCCTCGCCCCGGGCGAGAAGATCCAGTTCTTCGAGGGGGTCTGACATGCCGCTGCGACGAATGAAGCCGACGAGCGCCGGGGTCCGTGGGATGACCATGCCCACGTTCGACGAGATCACGACGCACACGCCGTACAAGCCGCTCACGGAGAAGAAGGTGCGCGGCTCGGGACGCAACAACCAGGGGAAGATCACCGTCCGACACCGCGGAGGCGAGCAGAAGCGCCTCTACAGGAAGATCGACTTCCGTCGCGACAAGTTCGGCATTCCCGCTCGCGTGGCGACGGTGGAGTACGACCCGAACCGTTCGGCCCGCATCGGTCTCCTCAACTACGTCGACGGCGAGAAGCGCTACATGCTCCTGCCGAACGGCCTGAAGGTCGGTGACATCATCGAGTCGGGTCCGAATGCGGAGGCGAAGCTCGGCAACTGCCTCCCGTTGGCGCGCATGCCCCTCGGTACGACGATCCACAACATCGAGCTCGTCCCCGGAAAGGGCGGCCAGATGGTCCGATCGGCGGGTGCCGCTGCGCAGCTCGTCGCCAAGGAGGGCCTCTTTGCAACGGTGCGCATGCCGTCGACGGAGATGCGCCTCGTCCCGCTGCTCTGCATGGCCACCGTCGGGCAGGTCTCGAATCTCGACCATGAGAACATGGCGATCGGCAAGGCTGGCCGCGCACGGCACATGGGGAAGCGGCCGGAGATCCGCGGCTCGGCGATGAACCCGGTCGATCACCCGCACGGTGGCGGCGAGGGGAAGGCACCGACCGGCATGCCGCCGAAGACGCCATGGGGCAAGACGGCGATGGGTCTCCGCACCCGTCGCAACAAGCTGACGCAGCGGCTGATCGTCCGCTCGCGACACGCCAAGTAGGAAGGAGGAGGCATGTCTCGTTCAAGCAAGAAGGCCCCCTTCGTCGAGAAGCGGCTCTTCGCTCGCATCCAGTCCATGAACGCCGCGAACGAGAAGCGGGTTGTGAAGACCTGGTCTCGTGCATCGGTGATCTATCCGGACTTCGTCGGCCACACGATCGCCGTCTACAACGGACGCAAGCACGTGCCCGTCTTCATCACGGAGAACATGGTCGGGCACCGTCTCGGCGAGTTCTCGCCGACGCGCATCTTCAAGGGCCACTCGCGCGTCGACCGCACGACCGCCGTCGCCGGCGCAACGCCGGCAGGTGCCGCATGAGCATCCGCGTGAAGGCAACGGCGAAGTACGTGCGCGGCTCGACGCGTCGCGCCCAGCTCGTGGTGCGCGCGATCAAGGGGAAGCAGGTGGCTGACGCCGCATCGATCCTGCGCTTCCTTCCGCACGCCTCGGCGCGCGATGTCGCCTCCGTGCTCAAGAGCGCCACGGCCAACGCCGAGGCGAATCACGGCATTCCCGCCGAACGCCTCTGGGTGGTCGACGCAAGCGCCGACGAGGGTCCGACGATGAAGCGATTCCGCCCGCGGGCCCAGGGACGCGCCTTCTCCATCAACAAGCCGATGACCCACATCACGATCACCGTCAGCCCGAAGGAGGCCTGAGATGGGTCAGAAGGTTCATCCGATCGGCTTCCGGCTCGGCGTCACGAAGACGTGGAGCGCGCAGTGGTACGCCGACAGGGACTACACCAAGCTGCTGCAAGAAGACCTGCGCATCCGCGCGCTGATCGAAGAGAAGCTGGCTGCGGCGAGCATCTCCAAGGTCGAGATCGAGCGAGGGCTCAACTACGTGACCGTCACCGTCCACTCGGCGAAGCCCGGGGTGGTCATCGGCAAGGGCGGCCAGAACGTGGAAGTGCTCCGTGCCGCGATCGGCGAGATCAGCGCCGGCAAGGTGAAGCTCGAGATCAAGGAGATCCGCCAGCCAGATCTCGATGCCTACCTCGTTGCCGCCGCGATCGGCGGGCAGCTGACGCGCCGCATCGCGTTCCGCAAGGCGCTCAAGCAGGGGATCCAGCGTTCGATGAAGGCCGGAGCGAAGGGCGTCAAGGTGATGGTCTCCGGTCGACTCGGCGGCGCCGAGATGAGCCGCGAGGAGTGGGATCGCGACGGTCGCCTGCCGCTCCAGACCCTGCGTGCCGACATCGATTTCGCCGTCTACCACGCGCCGACCACCTTCGGCCGAATCGGCGTGAAGGTCTGGATCTATCGCGGCGACGCACCGGCCGATGTCTTGAAGCCGAAGCAGGTCGCCGAGAACCTCGGGACAGGAGCCTGACCATGTTGATGCCGAAGCGAGTGAAGTGGCGCAAGGTGCAGCGGGGACGAATGTCCGGACCCGCCAAGGCCGGTCGCACCGTGGCGTTCGGAGAGTACGGCCTGGCGACGACCGAGTGCGCCTGGGTGACTGCACGCCAGATCGAAGCGGCCCGCCGAGCGATGACCCACTCGCTGAAGCGCGGCGGCAAGGTCTGGATCCGCATCTTCCCCGACAAGCCGATCACCAAGAAGCCGGCGGAAACCCGCATGGGTTCCGGCAAGGGCGCGCCCGACCAGTGGGTCGCCGTGGTGAAGCCCGGTCGCATCCTCTTCGAGGTTGCCGGCATCGACAAGAAGGAGGCGATGGAAGCCTTCCGCCTCGCGTCGATGAAACTGCCGGTGAACACCGTGACGCTCGAGCGCCCCGCAGGGCTCGGCGAGATCATCTTCGGCAAGAAGTTCCTCGCCAAGGTGGCTTCGGGCGCGCCGCTCGACGATGAGCCGGTCGTGCCCGCCAACACCGCGCCGAAGGAACCCGAGCTCGTGAAGCCGGTGAAGCCGGCCAAGGAGGCAGAGGCATGATCGACATCGTGAAGGCGCGCTCGATGAGCG
This sequence comes from uncultured bacterium, assembly GCA_963923845.1. GTDB lineage: Bacteria > Chloroflexota > Limnocylindria > Limnocylindrales > Limnocylindraceae > Limnocylindrus. The sequence continues at coordinate 27,888 of CAWULR010000005.1, read as the reverse complement.
ACGCCGAACTGGTCCAGGCACTCACCGACGCGAAGCGAGACCTCTGGCAGGCACGCTTCGAGCTCTCCACGCGCCAGCTCAAGGACACCAGCGTCGTGGCCAAGACTCGCAAGAGCATCGCGCGACTGCTCATGGTGATTGCCGAGCGCCAGGCCGGCGGAAGCAGCGAGGTCGCACGATGACGGCGAAGCACACGGGCCAGCGCAAGACGCAGACGGGGCGTGTCCTCAGCGATGCGGGCGACAAGACGATCGTGATCCGCGTCGAACGTCTGCAGCAGCACCCGGTCTACAAGCGCGTGATCCGTCGAACCGAGAAGTTCATGGCGCACGACGAGGCGAACAGCGCGAAGGTCGGCGATCTGGTGACGGTCGAAGAGTCGCGCCCGCTCTCTGCACGGAAGCGCTGGCGACTGATCGAGATCGTCGAGCGCGCAGAGGGAGGTTCGCTGTGATCCAGACCGGAACCCGCCTGCGCGTTGCCGACAACTCGGGCGCCAAGGAGATCGAGTGCTTCCGCATCCTCGGACGCTCGCGTTCGACGGTGGCCGGGGTGGGCGACGTGATCGTGGCCGCCGTCAAGCAGGCGACGCCGAATGCCGGGGTGAAGAAAGGCGATGTGGTGAAGGCCGTGGTGGTGCGGACCGTCAAGGAGATCGCACGACCAGACGGGAGCTTCATCCGTTTCGACGAGAACGCCGCCGTGCTCATCGCCGCCGACGGGAACCCCCGCGGGACCCGCATCTTCGGGCCGGTGGCGCGCGAGCTGCGCGACCGTGACTACATGAAGATCATCTCGCTCGCACCGGAGGTGCTCTGATGCGTTCGATCTACGCGACCACGACGTCGATCCGCGTTGGCGATACCGTCTCCGTGCTGAGCGGCAAGGATGCAGGGAAGCGGGGCACGGTGGAGCGGCTCGTCGCTCCGGGGAAGGTCGTCGTGACCGGCATCAACATCGCCAAGAAGCATCAGAAGCCGCGTCAGAAGATGACCTCCGGCTCGCAGACGCCGACCGTGGACAAGGGCGGCATCCTCGACGTCGCCTCTCCGTTCGACCTCTCCAAGGTCGCCGTCGTCTGCCCGAAGTGCGATCGACCGGTGCGCATCAAGTCGGCGCGCGCCGCCGACGGCGAGAAGCGTCGGCTCTGCGGCCGCTGCTCGACTGAGTTCCCGCGAAAGGCGGTGGCCAAGTGAGCGGGACGTTGAAGGAGCGCTACATGAACGAAGCGGTCCCAGCGCTCAAGAAGGAGTTCGGCTACAAGAACGTCATGCAGGTGCCGCGCCTGGAGAAGATCGTGGTGAACATCGGCCTTGGTGAGGCACTCGCCAACTCGAAGGCCGTGGACGCCGCCGTGGGCGACCTCTCGCTGATCACGGGGCAGCGCCCGGTGGTCACCAAGGCGAAGAAGTCGATCGCCACCTTCAAGGTGCGCGAGGGGAACCCGATCGGCGCCAAGGTGACGCTCCGTGGCGATCGGATGTGGGGCTTCCTCGAACGACTCACGCGCGTTGCGCTTCCGCGCATCCGCGACTTCCGTGGGGTCTCCGGCAAGGCATTCGACGGCCGCGGCAACTACACCTTGGGCCTGAAGGAGCAGCTCTCCTTCCCCGAGATCGAATTCGACAAGATCGATCGGCTTCGAGGCCTCGAGGTCACGATCGTCACGACGGCGAAGAGCGACGAGGAGTCCAAGCGACTGCTCGCCCTGCTCGGCATGCCGTTTGCGAACTGAGGGAGGTTGAGATGGCGAAGAAGTCGATGGTCCTGAAGTCGAAGGCTCCAGCGAAGTTCTCCACCCGCAAGTACAATCGCTGCTCGCTCTGCGGTCGCCCGCGAGCGTTCATCCGCAGGTTCGGTCTCTGCCGCATCTGCTTCCGAGAGCGCGCCCTTGTCGGAATGATCCCGGGCGTCACAAAGTCGAGTTGGTGAGCAGATGAACGTGACCGATCCGATCGCCGATATGTTGACGAGGATCCGCAACGCCTCGCGTGCGCGGCATGCTGAGGTGCTGATCCCTGCCTCCAAGCTGAAGGCCGAGATGGCCCGCATCCTTGTCGACGAAGGTTTCGTGGCGAGCGCCGAGGAGACGCGCACTGTCCCCGAGAACTTCCTGAAGATCACGTTGAAGTACGTGGACGGGAAGGAACCTGTCGTGTCGGGCTTGAAGCGCATCAGCAAGCCCGGCCTGCGCGTCTACGCAGGCAAGACAGAGATCCCTCGCGTGCTCGGCGGACTCGGCATCGTCATCATGAGCACCTCCAAGGGGATCATGACCGGTGCCCAGGCCCACAAGGCCGAACTCGGTGGCGAGATCCTCGCCTACGTGTGGTGAGAGGAGCAGGCTGATGTCGCGCATCGGACGCAAGGCGATCACGGTTCCGTCGGGGGTCAAGGTGACCATCGACGGTCGGACGGTCACGGTCACGGGGCCGAAAGGCACCCTGACGCGTGCGCTGCCCGGCGCGATCACCATCGCCGCCGAAGGCGACACACTCCGACTCAGCCGCCCGAGCGACTCGAAGACGAACCGTTCGATGCACGGCCTCTGTCGCACCCTGGTCGCCAACATGGTCGAAGGAGTCTCGACCGGTTTCCGAAAGGAGCTGGAGATCAACGGCGTCGGCTACCGCGCCGCGAAGGCCGGCAGCAAGCTGACGCTCGCCCTCGGGTACAGCCATCCGATCGAGATCAATCCGCCGGCTGGCATCAGCTTCGAGGTGGACGGCCAGACGAAGGTCGCCGTCCTCGGCCACGACAAGGAGCTGGTCGGACAGATCGCCGCCGAAATCCGTTCGCTGCGCAAGCCTGAACCCTACAAGGGGAAGGGCGTGAAGTACGAAAACGAAGTGATTCGCCGCAAGGCTGGCAAGGCCGGCAAGGTTGGTGCCAAGTGAGCCGCGCAACGACTCGCACCGCCGCGCGCAAGCGCCGACACGCTTCGATCCGCCTGACGGTGGAAGGAAGCGCTGCCCGTCCGCGGCTCGCGATCTTCCGCAGCCTCAATCACATCTACGCCCAGATCATCGACGATCAGCGCGGCACGACGCTCGCCGCCGCTTCGACGCTGGACGCCGCGGCGAAGGGCGACGCCAAGCAGACCAAGGTCCAAGAGGCGGCCGCGGTCGGCACGCTGATCGGCCAACGCGCCAAGGCGGCCGGCGTGGCGCAGGTGGTCTTCGATCGAGCCGGATTCCGATATCACGGGCGCCTCAAGGCGCTCGCAGACGCCGCCCGGGCTGCCGGGCTCGAGTTCTAGGAGGGCGCCGAGATGAGCCGAATCGATCCGTCGAAGCTGACCCTCACCGAGAAGGTCGTGCAGATCAACCGTGTGGCCAAGGTCGTCAAGGGCGGTCGCCGCTTCACCTTCTCCGCACTCGTCGTCGTCGGCGACGGTCAGGGTCATGTCGGCGTCGGCGTCGGCAAGGCGGGCGAGGTTCCAGAGTCGATCCGCAAGGGCACCGAAGACGCGAAGAAGCACCTGATCAAGGTCCCGTTCTTCGGAACGACCATCCCGCACGAGGTCCACGCCGAGCACACCGCCAGCCGCGTGATGCTCAAGCCGGCATCGCAGGGAACCGGCGTGATCGCCGGCGGTGCGATCCGTGCCGTGGTGACGGCGGCGGGAATCCACGACATCCTCTCGAAGGTCTACGGGTCGACCAACCCCGTCAATGCAACGCGTGCCGCCATCGACGCGCTGAGACAGCTCAACACGGCGGCCCAGATCTCGAGGGCGCGCGGAAAGCGCGTCCGAATCCGAGTGGGCGGCCAGCAGGAGAAGGAGGCCAGCCATGGCTGAGAAACTGCTCAAGGTCACCCAGGTACGCAGCGAGCACGGCCACGTGTCGCGCAATCGTGGAACGATTCGCGCCCTCGGCCTCGATCGCATCGGGCACAGCAACATCCTTCCGGACAATGCGGCCGTGCGAGGTGCGATCCGTCAGGTACGCTTCCTCGTCGAAGCACAGGAGCTGTCTGGCGCCGAGGCGGAAGCCAGCGCGAAGCTCGTTGCCGCCAAGCGCCAGAAGCACGCCACCAAGGCGAAGACGTCGAAGAGGGTGACGAAGTGAAACTCCACGATCTCAGGCCCGCAGCAGGATCGAAGCGGAAGCGCATTCGCGCTGGCCGCGGGATCGCCGCCGGCCGCGGCAAGACTGCCGGGTACGGCACCAAGGGCCAGACAGCTCGCAGCGGCGGCAGCATCCCCGCGTGGTTCGAAGGCGGCCAGACACCGATCCACATCCGCATCCCGAAGCTCCGCGGGTTCCGCAACGTGCTCCGCGTCGAGCCAGCCGTGATCAACGTCGGTCGCATCCAGAACTGGATCGATGCCGGGCGGCTGACCGGCGACGCGCCCTTGACGATCAATGTCGACGTTCTCGAGGCAGCCGGCCTGATGAAGAGTCGCGGCAAGCCGCTCAAGGTGCTCGGGTCGGGAAACCTCACGGCGAAGCTGTTCGTGCTCGCCGACGCCTTCACCGACAGCGCACTTGCCAAGATCAAGGCGGCGGGCGGAACCACGCAGGTCCTGCAGCTCCCAACCGAGGCGAGCGGCGTCGCCGTCGGTGTCTCCAAGAAGGGCGCCCCGAAGAAGTCTGCGGATGGTTCGAGCGAGTCGACCAGCCGAGCGGACGACTGAGTCTTCCGCTGTTGCGCCTGCGGGCCGCGAGAGAGTGAGAGAGGAGTCGCACGGTGATTGAGACGCTACTCGGCGCACTGAAGTCTCCGGAGATCCGCCGCAAGGTGCTCTTCGTCGCCGCCATGCTCGTCGTCTTCCGACTGCTCAGCCACGTTCCGGTGCCAGGTGCGGATCCAGCCGCACTCTCGAACTTCTTCAAGGACAACGCGCTCTTCGGCCTTCTCGACCTCTTCTCTGGCGGCGGACTGGCGCGATTCAGCGTCGTCGGGCTCGGCTTGAATCCCTACATCAACGCCTCGATCATCATGCAGCTCATGAGCGGCGTGGTGCCACGACTCATCGAGCTGAGTCGCGAGGGCGAGTACGGCCGGAACAAGATCAACCAGTACACCCGGTACCTGACCGTTCCGCTCGCCGCCCTGCAGAGCTACGCCTTCCTGGCGCTCCTCAACAGCCAGCAGGTCCTTACGACCACGTTCGACCTTGCGAGCCCTGAGACCCTTGTTCAGATCGTGATCCTCACCACCGGTTCGCTCCTTCTCATGTGGATCGGAGAGTTGGTCACAGAGCGGGGCATCGGCAACGGGATCAGCTTCATCATCTTCGCCGGGATCATCGGTCGAGTTCCCGGTGCGATCCAGACCTTCTTTTCGGCGCCAGACCTGGCCATCCTCGTCGCCTTCGTCGCCGTGGGAGCCGCGGCGGTTGCCGCGATCATCCTGATCACGGAGGGCCAGCGACGCATTCCCGTCGAGTATGCGAGCCGCGTGCGCGGGAACCGGGTCTACCAGGGGGGTCGCACCTTCTTGCCGCTCAAGGTGAATCAGGCGGGCGTGATTCCGATCATCTTCTCCATGAGCATCCTGCTCTTTCCGGCGCAGATCGCCGGCTACTTCACCGCCTCTGAGGTGGAGTGGGTTGCCGCCGGCGCCACGTGGATCGTGAACACCCTCGGTCCTCAGAACAAAATCGTCTACCTGCCGTTCTACTTCCTCCTCACGGTCGCCTTCACCTACTTCTACACGGCGTTCACCTTCAAGCCGGATGAAACCGCGGATCAGCTTCGCAAGAACGGGGGCTTCGTGCCGGGCATTCGCCCAGGGAAGCCGACAGAGGAGTACCTGAGCAAAGTCGTCACCCGAATCACCCTGCTCGGCTCGATCTTCCTCGGCATCGTCGCCGTCTCGCCGTACGCCCTCGGCACGCTGTTCGGCGATCTCGGCGGCCTCGGCGTGAGCCTCGGCGGGACCGGACTCTTGATTGCGGTGAGCGTGGTCGTCGAGACGATGAAGCAGCTCGAGGCCCAGATGCTGATGCGCAACTACGAGGGCTTCATCAAGTGATCTTGGTCCTTCTCGGCGCCCCCGGCGCAGGGAAGGGGACGCAGGCGGAGGCTCTCGCCGCCGCCACCGGCGCCGCACACGTGGCGACCGGCGACCTCTTCCGCGCAGAGATCGCGGCTGGCAGCGAACTCGGGCGGACGGCAAAGTCGTACATCGACGCTGGCACGCTCGTTCCCGACGAGGTGACGATCGGCATGATCGGCGCCCGCCTCGCCAAGCCAGATGCGGAACACCGCGTGATCCTCGATGGGTTTCCGCGAACCAAGGCCCAGGCGGCGGCGCTCGATGCCGCGTTCGCCCCGACCGGTCGTCGCATCTCGGCGATCCTGCTGAACGTCGACGTTGCGATCCTCACTGCACGGCTCACCGGGCGGCGGATCTGTTCCGGTTGCGGGCGCCCCTATCACGTCGAGCATCGCCCACCCGCCGTGGCGGATCGTTGCGATGCGTGTGGTTCGGCCCTGATCACACGGAGCGATGACGCGCCTGCGACCGTTGCTGCGCGACTTGAGCACCAGCTCGCGGCGCTCGCCGACGTCGTCGAGGTCTACCGTGCCTCCGGTCGACTCAAAGTGGTGGAAGGTGTCGGGGAGATCGCAGCAATCCAGTCGCAGCTTGTGGCGGCCGCCGCTGCGGTCGGATTTGCGTCGTAGGTCGACGTGACTTGCGCGGTGTGGCGCACGACGTCGTACATGAGGCGGTGGACGCGTACGTGTCCCATGGCCTGCGACCGATGAGCGGCATCACGCGCAAGAGCCCAGCCGAAATCGCCCTGATGCGCCGCGCGGGCGGTGTGGTGGCTGAGGTCCTCGCCCTCGTCGAAGAGCTTGCCGTGCCGGGGGCGAGCACCGCCGAGATCGCGGTCGCCGCCGAGCGCACGATCCAGGCCGCGGGAGCGCTCTCCAACTTCAAGGGGTATCACGGCTTCCCAAGCGTGATCTGTCTCTCCATCGACCACGAGGTTGTGCACGGGATCCCGGGCGACCGCGAGATCACGGCAGGAGCGCTCGTCTCGGTCGATGCGGGCGCGATCGTCGAGGGCTGGCACGCCGATGCGGCGAGGAGCTTCTATGTCGGGGATGCGCCTCCCGATGCGGCGCGTCTGATTCGCGTCACGCGGGAGGCGCTCGATGCGGGCATCGCCGCGGCGCGACCCGGCGGCACGGTCGAAGAGATCTCGACGGCGATCGAGGAGGTGGCGGTGGCCGCCGGTCTCGGCATCGTGCGTCCGTATGTCGGTCACGGGATCGGCCGCGCCATGCATGAGGCGCCGCAGGTGCCGAACTATCGGACCGGTCGGAAGAGCCTTACGCTCGAGCCTGGGCACTGCCTCGCCATCGAGCCGATGCTGACCCTCGGCTCGCCCGAAGTGGGGGTGATGGACGATGAGTGGACTGTTGTAACAATTGATGGAAGCCTGGCCGCTCACTTCGAAGATACGATCGCGATCACCCCGGAGGGGTCGCTCCTGCTCACGAGGCCCTGAGCGTGGCTCTGCGCCCTCCCACGAGGGGAGTTTCGTTGCGAGGGGGGCTGGCCTCTGCTATCCTCCGCCTTCGTGCGTTTGGGGGCTCTCCCCAGTCGTCCCCTGGCTCGCCAGGGGGCAGCACCGCAGTCTGAAACGGGGGGTTGTTGGCGAAGAAGGATTCGATCGAAGTCGAAGGTACCGTGGTCGAGCCGCTGCCGAACACAGCGTTCGTCATCGAGCTCGAGAATGGCCATCGGATTCGTGCCTACATCAGCGGGAAGCTTCGGACGAACTTCATCCGAATCCTTCCCGGCGATCGGGTGAAGGTCGAACTCTCGCCATACGATCTGACACAAGGTCGGATCACCTACCGGTTGAAGTAGCAGCACAGGAGACGTCGTGAAGGTTTCTGCCTCGGTCAAGGTTCGATGCGACAAGTGCCTCGTGATCAAGCGGCACGGTCGCGTCATGGTCATCTGCGAAAACCCCAAGCACAAGCAGCGGCAGGGGTAGGGCCATGGCACGAATCGCCGGCGTCGACATTCCCCGCGAGAAGCGCGTCGAAGTCGCGTTGACCTACATCTTCGGCATCGGCTTGACCACCAGCCAGAAGATCCTGAAGCAGACGTCGATCAGCCCGGACATCCGGGTCAAGGATCTCTCCGAGGAGCAGATCAACCGCCTCCGCGAGGTCGTCGACAAGGGCCACAAGATCGAGGGCGACCTGCGTCGCGAGATCGCGATGAACGTCAAGCGGCTGATCGAGGTCGGCACGTACCGCGGCACCCGTCACCGCAAGAACCTTCCATCACGCGGTCAGCGCACCAAGACGAACGCACGTCAGCGTCGCGGTGCGCGCAAGACCGTCGCCGGCAAGAAGATCGAGAAGAAGTAGGACGAGGGAGTAGGCGATGGCCGAGATCGAGAAGCGACCAGCGAAGGTTCGTCGCCGAGAGAAGAAGAATGTTCCGGTTGGTCAGGCGCACATCGCCGCCTCCTTCAACAACACCCTGATCTCCATCACCGATCCGACCGGCGCGGTGCTCGCGTGGGGCTCCGGCGGTGTCGCCGGGTTCAAGGGTTCGCGCAAGAGCACGCCGTATGCCGCGTCGCTCGGAGCAGAGGCGGCGGCACGCAAGGCGATGGAGCACGGCCTCCGTTCGGTCGAGGTGTTCGTCAAGGGACCCGGCGCCGGGCGCGAGCAGGCGATCCGCGGACTCCAGACCGCGGGCCTCGACATCACCGCGATCACCGACGTGACGCCGCTGCCGCACAACGGCTGCCGTCCGCCGAAGAAGCGTCGAGTCTAGGAGGGACCATGGGTCGCGATATCGGTCCCGTCTGCCGTCAGTGCCGTCGCGAGGGGACGAAGCTCTTCCTCAAGGGTGCGCGCTGCTACACGAAGAAGTGCTCGTTCGAGCGACGCCCGACGCCTCCGGGGATGCATGCCGTACGCCGCCGCAAGGTAGGCGACTACGGACTCCAGCTGCGCGAGAAGCAGAAGATGCGCCGCGTCTACCGCCTTGGCGAGACGCAGTTCCGACGCCTCTTCGAAGAGGCGGAGCGCGGCACGGACGTCACCGGCGAACACCTCCTGAGGCTCCTGGAGCTCCGACTCGACAACGTCGTCTTCCGACTCGGTTTCGCCACATCCCGAGACCAGGCTCGGCAGTTCATCTCCCACGGTCACTTCGCGGTGAACGGCACCGCGGTGGACATTCCGTCGTACGGTCTCAAGCCCGGCGACGAGATCTCCCTGCGCGCCGGACGCGCCGACCTGGCGCCGTTCAAGGCTGCGGCCGAGACGCTGAAGAGCGCCGCGCCGCAGGGGTGGCTGCGCGTCGATGCGCCGAAGCTCACCGGCCACGTCGTGGCGGTTCCTCGGCGCGATCAGATGCCGGGCGACTTCAACGAGCAACTCGTCGTTGAGTTCTACTCGCGGTAGGAGAGGAGAGGCAGATGACAGACGCAGTGACTTCGCGAATCGCCCCGCTCGAGGAGCTCGGATCGTACGGCAAGTACGAAGCCGGTCCCTTTGCCCCGGGCTACGGCGTCACCCTCGGCAACGCCCTTCGACGCGTCCTGCTCGGCTCGCTCGAGGGTGCGGCGGTCACGGCGGTGCAGATCACCGGTGTCCAGCAGGAGTTCTCTGCGCTCCCCGGCGTGCGAGAGGACGTCGTCCAGATCCTCCTGAACGTCAAGAAGATCCGGCTGCGCAGCTTTGCGACCGGCCGCGTCGAGCTGACGCTCAACAAGAAGGGGGCGGGCCCCGTCACGGCGGGAGACATCACGCCGAACGGCCAGGTTGAGATCGTCAACCCTGAGCAGATCCTGATGACCCTCGATTCGGACAAGACCTCGATCGAGGCGTTCCTCGTCGTCGAGACGGGCGTCGGATACGTTTCGGCCGATCGACTCGAGGCTGACCACGAAGGCGAGGCGCGACCTCGCGGCGTGATGGCGGTCGATGCCATCTTCACGCCGGTGCGCAAGGTGAACTTCACCGTCGAGAACACGCGCGTCGGCCAGGATGTCGATCGCGAGAAGCTGATCTTGGAGATCGAGACCGACGGCACCATCACCCCGGAGGAGGCGGTCCGCAAGGCGGCCGCGATCCTCGTCGGGCAGTTCTCCGCCTTCTCGGGCCTGGGCGAGGCACCAGCTCCTGCCCCGGCGGCAGCCGTCGGCGGAAACCTCCTCGACATGTCGATCGAAGAGCTCGACCTGCCGATGCGCGCCTACAACGCCCTCAAGCGCGCGGGTATCGTCAAGGTCGGACAGCTGCTCACACGGCTCGACGGTGGCGAGGCCGAACTGTTGAAGCTGCGCAACTTCGGCCAGAAGAGCCTGATGGAAGTTCGCGAGAAGCTCGTCGAGCGCGGCTTCGACGTGCCGGAGAGCACGCTGCCGCTGGATGGCTCATTCGACGACGACGAAGACGACGACGACGCGGAAGCGAAGGCGTAGCATGACATCGCACGCCGTCGGAGGTCGCAAGCTCTCTCGAAAGCAGGGGCCGAGGTTGGCCCTCTACAAGAACCTGATCGTCTCCGTCTTGAGGTACGAGCGCATCCAGACGACCGAAGCCAAGGCGAAGGAGATCCGACCGCAGGTCGAGCAGATCATCACGCTCGCCAAGAAGGGCGGATTGAGCGCGCGCCGCGCCGTGGTCGCCGCGCTCCCCGATGAGCCGCTCGTCGTCGACAAGCTCTTCGACGAAATCGTACCGAAGTACTCGAGCCGCACGTCGGGCTACTGCAGGATCACCAAGATCGGCATGCGCAAGGGCGACGCGTCACCGCTCGTCCAGCTCGAGCTCGTCTAGGAGGACGCGATGAACACGAAGACCTGGACACCTCGCGCCGCAGAGATCGAGCGGAACTGGTACGTGGTCGACGCCGAAGGACAGACGCTCGGTCGCCTCGCGACCAAGATCGTCGCGGCACTCCTCGGGAAGGGGAAGCCGACCTACGCCGACCACCTCGACACCGGCGACTTCGTGATCGTCGTGAACGCCGACAAGCTCGTCGTCACGGGCGACCGACTCGTGTCGAAGAAGTACCACTCGCACTCCGGACACCCCGGCGGCCACAAGGCGGAGGCCTTGGGTGACCTGATCCAGCGCAAGCCGACCGAGGCGATCCGCCGCGCCGTCAAGGGGATGCTGCCGAAGACGAAGCTCGCCAACGCCCAGTTGACCAAGTTGAAGATCTACGCTGGACCCGAGCATCCCCACGCACCCCAGCAGCCGAAGCCCCTCGCATGAGCCCGAAGGAGAGTCGCGTGAGCAACCTGCCGTACTACCAGGGAACCGGTCGCCGCAAGAACTCCATCGCACGCGTGCGGCTGGTCGCCGGCGAGGGCCAGATCGTGATCAACGGGCGAACCTACCTCGAGCACTTCGGCGGGGCGATCCCGCAGTCGGAAGTCTTCGCGCCGTACCGCGTCACGGGCACGGAAGGGCGCTTCAACGCGATGGTCAAGGTCGAGGGCGGCGGCATCTCCGGACAGGCGGGCGCGATCCGTCACGGCATCTCGCGTGCGCTGCTCTCCGCCGACCCGGACGCCTTCCGCCTCCCGCTCCGGCAGGCTGGATTCCTGACCCGCGATCCACGGGCAAAGGAGCGGAAGAAGTACGGCCTCCGTCGCGCTCGCAAGGCGAAGCAGTTCACCAAGCGCTGACCTAGCGCAGCAGAGCGGCTGATGCCCTCGGTCCGATTCGGTACCGACGGAATCCGTGGCATCGCCGGGGAGAGCCTCTCCGATTCGGTTGCGTTTGCGCTCGGCGCTGCGCTGGCTGAGCGGTTCCCCGACGGGACCATGCTCATCGGCCGCGACACCAGACCGAGCGGCGCCGGCCTCAGCGCCGCCCTGGCTGCGGGCGTCAACGCGTTCGGGGCGAACGCCGTCGACCTTGGCGTGATCCCGACGCCGGGTCTCGCCAGTGTCGTGTTCGGCGAGCCGACCGCCTCGTGTGGGGTGGTGGTCACGGCGTCACACAATCCAGTCGAGTACAACGGCCTGAAGGTGCTCGGCCGCGACGGCCGCAAGATCGACGATGCGGTCGAGCGCGAGTTGGAGGCGGCGATCGAGAGGGTGCTCGCACGCGGCGGCGCGGGCGGATCGGTCGGCAGGCCGGGCTCGGACCCTGCGCCGGTCGGAGCGGCGTATCGCGATCGATATGTGTCGCACCTGGCGGCGGTTGCGTCGAAGACCTCGCCACGAGCCTCCGCGTCGGGGCTTCGCGTGGTCGTGGATGCCGCACACGGAGCGGGCGCGCCGTTCGCCGTGGCGGCGCTCGCCGCCACCGGGGCGGAGGTGGAGGGGATGGCGCTCGGCGATGGCGTGATCAACGACGGCGTCGGTGCCACCGCTCCGGCGGCGCTCGGCGCGCGCGTGGCCGCGGTTGGCGCCGACCTCGGCATTGCGCTGGACGGCGACGCCGATCGCTGCGTGGTGGTCGACGAACGCGGCGTGCCGATCGACGGCGACGTGGTGATCGGACTCATCGCCCTCGATCGGAAGGCACGTGGTTGCGCGCGGTCAGACGAGGTGGTTGCCACGGTGCTGACGAACAGCGGCATCGAGCGACAGCTGAGTGCCGCCGGCATCAGAATGCGTCGCACCGCGGTCGGCGATCGGCACATTGCGGCGGCATTCGGTGCGATCAGGGAAGGGTTCGGCGGCGAGAAGAGCGGACACCTGCTCTTCCCCGAGCATTCGCCGACGGGAGACGGCCTGATCAGCGCGCTCGAGGTGATCGCGCTTCGTGCACGAGCGGATGGACCGCTCTCCGAGCGTGCTGCGGCACTGCCGCTCGACCCACAGGTGCAGCGAGAGATTCGCGTGCAGGCTGGGGAGGCTGAGCGCCTGCTCGCGGATCCGCGATTCATCGAGGTACAGCGTGACGCCGAAGAGATCCTGACCGCAACCGGCGGCCGCCTTCTCGTGCGACCGTCGGGGACAGAGCCGCTGCTCCGCGTCATGGCGGAGGGTCCCGTTGCGACGGCGGTGGCGTCCGCCGCCGAGCGACTGATCAGCACCGCCGCCGACCTGCTCGGTCGTCGCACCTGACCGAGCGGTAGACTACGCGCATGCTGCGCGACGCCTCGCCCCAACCAGAGCTCCCAGCCATCGGCATCGACATCGTTCGTGTGTCGCGCATCGCAGGCGTCTTGCAACGGCATCCCACGCGGTTCGAGACCCGAGTCTTGACCGACGCCGAACGCGCCTATGTGCGCGCTCGACCGGAGACCATGTCCGGTCGCTGGGCGGCGAAAGAGGCGGTGTCGAAGGTGCTCGGACTCGGGATCCGCGGGATCGGCTGGCGCGAGATCGAGATCGAACGGCGGCCCACCGGCCAACCGACGGTTCGACTGCATGGAGGGGCGGCGCGACGGGCAGAGGACCTCGGCATCGCGCAGATCGCCGTCTCGATCACCCACGAGCGCGAGTACGCCGTGGCGGTCGCCTTCGGCCAGCGCGTCCCACGCGAGGCCTAGCGATGGGCATCCCCGAGGCGCTGATCGAAGCCGGACTTCCGCCGCTGGCACGGGCCGCCTGGGTCGAGATCAGCCTCGATGCGATTGCCACCAACGTCAAGAGCCTGAAGGCGCGCCTCCCGGAGGGCGGACACCTCGATGTCGTGCTGAAGGCGAACGCGTACGGACTCGGCGCCGTGCAGATCGCCCGCGCCGCCCTCGCTGCCGGTGCGCGTGCCGTGTTGGTGGCGACGTTCGACGAAGCCCTGCAGCTGCGTCGCGCCGGCATCGACGCGCCGATCCGCGTCCTATGGCGCGTGCCATCCGAGTACCTTCGCGATGCGGCGACGTTCGGGATCGGGGTCCCTGCGACCTCGCCGGCCGTGGTGACTGAACTGCTCGCCGCCGATCTTCGATCGCTTCCGTCGTTGAGCGTCGACGTCGAGGTCGACACGGGACTCGGCCGCGACGGCATCCTGCCGGACGAACTGTCCGAGCAGCTCGAGCGGCTTCGGTCGGCTTCCGATCGCATCGCCGTCCGCGGCATCTGGAGTCACCTGACCGCAGCGGAGGATCCGTCGCGCACGCGACGACAGGCGACGCTGCTGGACGAGCTCACAGATCGCCTTGCCGACTCTGCGGTCGGCGGTCTCACACTCGGGCTGGAACGGCATCTCGTCGGATCTGGCGGGCTGTTGACGATCGGTTCGACCGTGCAGGTGGCGCGAGTCGGAATCGCACTCTTCGGAGTGGTGCCGAACGCGCTTCGCTCGACCACCTCGACCTCCGATGTCGGCCTCGAGTCGGTGTATCAGCTGATCGCTCGGCCGGTTCGCGTCGCCACGCTCCCCCAAGGGCACGGCGTCGGCTACGGACCCCACTTCGTCGCACCGCGGGTGTCGCGCATCATCACGTTGCCGATCGGCTATGCGGACGGCATCTCGTACCACGACAGGGACTGTGCGGAGGTGCTCGTTCGCGGGATTCGGCTCCCCGTGGTCGGGACGATTGCCATGGACTCGATCACGATCGATGCGACCGACCATCCAGCAAACGATCTCGGTCCGCTCGACGACGTCGTCTTCATCGGTCGGTCCGGTGGCGAACAGATCGAGCCGGTCGACGTCGCGCGTCGACGAGAGACCATCACGAACGAGGTTTCGACGAGTTTCTCGAGCCGACTCGCGCGGGTGTACACGCGCGGCGGCCGACCGGTGGCCGTTGCCACGCTGATCGAGGCATCCGCGTGAACCAGTCGCTTCGGGACGGCGGCGAGGCACGCGGGTCGGCGCCGCTCCTCCTCGTCGGCGAGGGCCTCGACTCGATCTCCGCCGTCCTTCTTCGCGATGGCGTCGGCCCAGCGGAGCTGCTCGGCGCGCTGCGCATTCCCCGTGGCGGTTCGATCGAGGCGCTTCGTGCGACGCTTGCCGCTGGTGCCGGCGTGGGCGATACGGCGCACGAGCTGCGCGGCGGCGCCGCAGAGACTGCGGTCGCCGGGGGGCGTCTCGCAGCACGGCTCGGAGTTCCGATTCGCATCGTCGAGGTCGATCGCGACGCGTCGCGCGTGCTGCTCGCGGGCACCGATCGTTCGACCCTGTCCTTCGAGGTTCCGATGGCTGCGCTGGTGCCGGACGATCCCCACGAGCGTCGCCGCCGCACGGACGGCGTCCTCTCCCTGCTCGGTCGGCTGGATCGCTCGGAGATCAACGATGCGCTGGCCGACCTTGCCGAAGCGCCGCTCCAAGATCGGGACGATGTGCGCGATGCGATTCGTGCCGCGGCAACGGCCGACGCCCTGCGCCGTCTCGGCGAGGCCCTGGCCGGCGAGGAGCGAGGCGAGGCCGAGACCGACGCGACGCCGCTGATCGTCGTGGGCAGTGCGGCGAGTCTGATCGCCACGGGATCGCTCCCGCTCACGATCCTCGCCCCGTTGATTGCACCTGGGCGCACGAGAGTCCTTCTCGAACCGTATGGCGTCTTCGCCGCGCTCGGAGACAGCGCACTGGACGACGAGCGTGCCACCGAACTGTGCGAGTCCGTGATGGTCAACCTGCTCCTCCCAGGAGGCGATCTCTTCCTCGTCGACGGTGGCGATGGCGCGTCGCTCACCGTGCAGTTCGATGGCGAACGTCGCGAGCTGTCTCGCGGAAGCTCGCTGGCACTCGCGCTCCGGAGCGGAGAGTCGACGACTCTCCAGATCGGCGAGGACGACCTGATGCTGAGCGCTGAGCTCTTCGGTGGAATCAGAGGCGCGTCGATCATCTACGGAGAGGCGATCCCGGATCTCGGCGGCGAGAGCGGTGGGACGTTGTCGGCAGCAGCGCTCGCAGCGGTCTCCGCCGCTCCGATCCCGGCGCCGATCGAACTGCTCCCTGCCAGCGGCGCCTCGGCGAACCATCGTGGCGGACGTGGGCTGCTCGGCGACGAGGTCGAGGGCACAGTCCACTTTGCCGACTCCGAGCCGGATGCCGATGGGTGGGAGGCGGCGCGATCCGCCGGCCTGCTCGCCATCGTGCAGGCATCTCCGGAGACCGTGCTGCGTGCACGGGCGGTGGGAGTCCGCGGAGTCGTCGTCTGCGGGCTGAGCGCCGGCGAACGGGATGCACTCGCTGCGTCACTCGAGCGTCGCATCGCCGCGGCGGTTGCCACCGAGCCGTTCGCGTTGCTGATCATGACGTCGCGCAGGATGAGCGAGACCGGTCGACGTTCCATCGCGACACACCTCCGCGGCCTTCACGGCCGTCGCGTGGCACTGACGGCCGAACCGCCGGGACTCGCCGTGGTGGACGCCGACGCGCGGCAGGAGACCCACGCGCCCGCTGGCGACGTGCGAGTCGTCGGTGGCGCATACGAAGGTTGCCTCGGCACATGGGAGGGCCTCGCCGATCCTCGAGCGGACGATCCGCTCGGCGCCGTTCGAATCGACGGCGTCCTTCGTGCAATACCGCTCGGTGACCTCCAACGCCTCAGCGCGTGAGCGAAGTGCGTCTGTCGGTGCCAACCGTCGAGGAGACGCGGCGGTTCGCCTCGCTGCTGGCGGACCTGCTTCGAGCCGGCGATCGGCTCTTCCTCGTCGGCGAGTTGGGTGCTGGGAAGACAACCCTGGCTCGTGCGATCGGCGAGCGTCTGCGAGCGGAACCGCCGCTCACATCGCCGACCTTCGTGCTGATGTCTGAACACCGCGGCACGATCCCGATCTGGCACGTGGACGCGTATCGCCTCCCCGAGCGATCCAATCCACTCGATCACGGACTGATCGACGAGCGGCAGGCTCAGGGACTGACGATCGTGGAGTGGCCGAACCTCCTCGGCTGGCCGACCCGCGGCGCTGGCGTCGCCGGGATCACGATCACGATGATGCTCGGAGCCAGCGACGAGGAGCGGTCGCTCGAGATCGCCTGGGACGATGACGAGCGGCGCGCTCAGCTCCTGGCATCCGTGCGCGCGGCAGGACTGGAGTTTCAGGGTGGATAGCGCAGCACGCGGTCCACTGATGCTGCTCGTGGTCGACGGCTCCGTGGGTGAAGGATGCGTCGCGGTCCTGTGGCTCGATGGTGCGTCGGCAGGTCGCCTCGAGAGTGCGGCCGCAACCACGCCGCAGCAGCCACTTGTCGCCCGCGCGGCCACGCTGCTCCCAGACGAAGCGTCGCGATCTCGGCTCGTCGCCGTGCTCACTGGCGTCGGACCCGGCAGCTACACGGGGGTCCGCGCGGCCGCGAGTCTCGCGCTCGGGGTCGCATCGGCGCTGGACATTCCGTTGTTGCAGGTTGCGTCTGACCGGGCGCTGGTCCTCGCCTGCGCCGCCTCCGGGCAGTCGACGCCGATCGTGCTGCCGCTCGGCACCCGCGAGGCTCTGGTCGTGGACGAGGAGGGGAGCCGAATCGCCGATCGCAGCGATGCTCCGAGCGGGGCCGATCTCGAGCGGCTCGTCGCACACCTTCCGGCGGCGCTCGTCCGCGCAGCGGCGGATTCGATCGACGCGCTGCGATCGCGCGGCTGGCGCGACGATCGACGCGGTGCCGTTCGCGAAGTTGCAATCCGCTACCCAGCGGCGCCGCGCGGCGCTGTCGAGCGAGGCCTGTCGTGAAGCGCGTCGACTACGAGATTCGCCGCATGACCGTCGAGGATCTTCCGGCGATGCGCACGATCGAAGAGGCGAGCTTCGCCTTGCCGTGGCCGGGCACCGCCTATGAATCGGAACTTACGACGAATCGTCTCGCGCGATACGTGGGGGCGTGGCGCGAAGGGGAGCTGCTCGGATTCGGCGGCATCTGGCTGATGGTGGACGAGGCACATGTCACCACGATTGCGGTGCGGCCGCAGGTGCGCGGGGAGGGGATCGGCACGGCGCTGATGCTCGAGCTGCTCCGCGAGTCTCGATACGGCGAGGCTCGGGTCGCGACGCTCGACGTGCGGGTCTCCAATCTCGACGCACAGCGCCTCTATGCACGCCTCGGTTTCGTCGAAGCGGGACGCCGGACGCGGTACTACGAAGACAACGGTGAAGATGCGCTGATCATGACCACGCCCGAGCTGGTGGACCCTGGCCAAGAGGCACGTGAGCGGCTCGCCGCAGCAGCGCACGACGCCGGGGAGGCACTCCCGTCGCCCGAGGCATTCGATGCTGCGGCACGCAGCGCCGGCGCGGGGCGGCGATGAGGTCTGTTCGGTTGATCCTTGCCGTCGAATCGAGCTGCGACGAATCTGCCGTGGCGCTCGTGCGCGACGACGGTGCAGTCCTCGCCGAGCGGATCGCCAGCCAGAGCGACTTGCATGCCGCAACCGGAGGCGTGGTTCCCGAGGTCGCGGCGCGCGAGCACCATCGCTGGGTTCCGTTGCTGATCGACGAGGTCATTGCGGAGGCTGCGACGGCTGGTGTGGATCGCGAGATCGGTGCGGTCGCCGTGACCTGTGGACCGGGTCTGGTCGGCTCGCTCCTGGTCGGCGCCGGCGTTGCGTCGGCGTGGGCCTGGGCACGTGGCCTACCGATCGTGCCCACGAACCACCTCGAGGGTCACTTCCGTGCGGCGTGGCTCCACGGTCCGGATGAATCGGGCGCGAGCACACCGACCCTCCCGGCAATCGGGTTGATCGTCTCAGGCGGGCACACGCTGTTGGTGCGCGTCGATGCGGACGGAAGCGTTCTTCGTCTTGGGGGAACGATCGACGATGCCGCCGGCGAAGCGTTCGACAAGATCGCCCGGCTTCTCGGGATTCCATATCCGGGTGGTGCGGCGCTTTCGGCACTCGCCGCACGCGCAGCGGGTCACGGTGATCTGCCAGACGGGCTGCGGGCGCTTCCTGTGGCACGGACCAGCGGCGAGTACGATCTCTCCTTCAGCGGCGTGAAGACGGCGGCCGTGCGCATGGCACTCGCCGCAATCGGGGAGCCGGCCGCGACGCCGGGCCGGGCCGCCGCGCTTGCCGCAACCCTTCGGGACCGCCCGGTGCCTGCCGACGCCGCTGCCACGATTGCCGCGGCGGCCGAAGCGGCGATTGTGCGCGCCATCGTCGCCCGCGTCGAGCGCGCCATCATCGCCACACCTGGCGCGTCGCTCGTCGTTGGCGGCGGTGTCGCAGCAAACCTGCCCCTTCGCACGGCGCTCGCCGAGGTCGCGGCGCGTCATCGGCGCTCGCTGAACATCCCCATCGCGCGATGGTGTACCGACAATGCTGCGATGATCGGCGCCGCAGCGCACGCGGCGCTTCGAGACGGACGCGCCAGCCTCCAGGACCCCGCCCTCGGCGTGAACGTTTCCGCCTCGTGGGCCTTCGGGGCGGAGAGGCCCGCATGAGCGAGCGGCGAGGCGGATCGGCGAGGCGAGGCGGATCGGCGCGACCTGGCACGCCACGGCGCGGCGCGCGAGGTCGCGGCGCACGGGCCGCGTCGGGCGGCGTCGTAGAGGGCCACCTCGCGAAGCGGCGCCTGAGCCAGAGCTTCCTCGTCGATCTCGGGGCACGCGACGCCATCGTTGCGGCCGGCGCGATCGCAGCGGGGGAGACGGTGCTCGAGATCGGACCAGGGCTCGGCACACTCACCGACGGCCTGCTTGCAGCCGGGGCACGCGTCGTGGCAATCGAGCTCGACGAGGATCTGATTCCGAAGCTGAGGGAGCGGTTCGCGACTGACATCGCGTCGGGTCGGCTGTCGCTGATCCACGGAGACGCGCTCGACCACGATCTCGCCGCGCTGGTTCCAGAGAGCGGTGGTTGGCGCGTTGTCGCCAACATTCCGTATCACATCACGAGTCCGTTGGTACACCGACTCCTCCTGCTGCCCAACCCTGCGGTGAGGATCGTGCTCCTCGTCCAGCGCGAAGTTGCCGAGCGGATTGCAGCGGACGTCGGCGATTGGTCCTACCTCACCGCCTTCGTTCGCGCGCGCGCGCGAGCGACGATCGTCCGCACCGTTCGACGAGAATCCTTCGAGCCGGTCCCGGCTGTCGACTCCTCCGTCCTCGTGCTCGACCGTCTTCCCCCTGAGTCGGCGCTCGAGCTTTCAAGCGACGACGAAGAGCAACTCTGGCGCCTGGTGCAGGCAGGCTTCCAGGAGCGCCGCAAGAAGCTGCGCAACGCTCTGCCGCGGGCCCTGCCGATTCCGATCGATCAGGTGATGGCGGCACTCGACCGGGCCGACATCGACCCAGATCTTCGCGCCCAGGCGCTCGGCATCGACGAGTGGCTTCGGCTGCTCCGCGAACTCGGGGGTGTCCCCGGCGCGCCGACCCGGACGCCGCGTACGATGCGCACGGAGGCGAGCGTCAGATCGCCACGTCGTCCGCGCGTCGGCGCCGGTCGCGTCGAATGGATCGAGGTCGACGCCCCGGGCAAGGTCAACCTGACCCTTGCCGTGCTCGGACCACGAGCCGACGGCTATCACGATCTCCACTCTGTTGTCGCGCCGATCCGACTCGCCGATCGGATCACGCTCCAGCGTCGCGCCGGCGCCGAACTCGTGGATGAGCTGCACTGCGCGGGACTGCCGATTGCAGGGTCAGCAGAGAACCTGGTTTTGGTCGCCCTTCGCGAACTGCGCGCAGAACTTGGTGACGAGGCGGTGCTCCCACACCTCTCCGTGGTCCTGGAGAAGCGCCTCCCTGCTGCGGCCGGTCTCGGTGGAGGATCGAGCGACGCAGCCGCGGCGCTGCGCGGGGCCGTGCAGCTCTGCAACCTGCAGATCGAACCGCACCGGCTCATGCGGGTAGCGGCCCGGATCGGCTCGGATGTGCCGCTCTTCCTGTCGCAGGGCCCGGTTGTGATGGAGGGTCGTGGCGAGAGGATCACGCCTCTGCCGCAGTGGTCGCACCCGACCGCGGGACTGCTGCTCGTGACGGCTCGCGAGGGAATCAGGACGCCCGAGGTGTTCGCCGCGTTTGCGCGCGGGGTCCGCTCTCCCTCCCACGGAGCGGCGCTGGTCAGCTCCAGGCACCTGGCCGAAGAGCTGGCGGGTGGTCTCTCGGCTGCGGCGTTGGTGCAACGCGCCGCAGCGCTCGCCTCCGCCAACGACCTGCTCCCCCCTGCGCGGGCGATCGCACCGTGGCTCACGACGCTGGATCGCTCGCTGCGGCGCGCGCTCGGTCGACCACTCTCGCTCTCCGGATCAGGACCGACCCTCTTCGTCCTCTATCCTTCCCTCTACGAAGCCTCGGCGGCGGCGTCGCTCCTTGAGCGATCGATCGCGGACGGGGAGATCGAGGCTCCTGCAGGCGGCGTGTCGGTCGTCGCAACGGAGCTGGCGTAACGAGAGGAGCGGTGCGATGAACAAGGCGATTCACGGGAGCGGCGTAGCGCCGGCAATCGGTCCGTACAGCGCCGCGATCCGCTCAGGCAGCCTCCTCTTCTGTTCCGGCCAGCTCGGTCTCGATCCTGTCAGCGGCGAGCTGCGCGATGGCGTTGCCGCACAGACGGAACAGGCGCTCCTCAACCTGCGCGCACTCCTGGCCGCTGCGGGATTCGGGATCGAGCACGTGGTGAAGTGCACGATCTTCTTGGCGAACCTTGCGGACTTCGCAACCGTGAACGAGATCTACGGACGCACCTTTGCGGAGCCGTACCCGGCTCGTTCGACCGTTCAGGTCGCAGGCCTTCCCAAAGGGGGACTCGTGGAGATCGAGGCGATCGCCCAGAAGGTCGGGTAGACTCCTCTCCAGATGACACCCTCAAGTACCGGGCCGGAGCGCCTCAGTGGCGTGACGGCGATCATCCTCGCTGCCGGAGTCGGTTCGCGCATGGGCGCCACCGAGCCGAAGGTGCTGCATCCGCTGCTCGGACGTCCGATGGCGATCTGGGTGCTCGAGGCGGTACGCGCTGCTCTGAGCGACCCCGCAATACTCCTCCTCTCGCCGGCAACTGCCGCGCTCCACGCACTCGCCCCCACGGGGACCCTTCGCGCCGAACAGGGCGAACCGCGCGGCACCGGCGACGCGGTTCGATGCGCGCTTCCCGCGCTGCCGAAGGGTGCGTCGGAGGTCGTGATCGCCTGCGGCGATACGCCGCTCATCGAGCCACGCACCATCAGCGCCTTGGTTTCGGCGCGTCGAGCGGCCGGAGCGCCCCTGGCACTGGCGGCCTTCCGTGCCGAGGATCCGACCGGCTACGGTCGGGTCGAGCTGAATGGCGATGAGCGTGCCACGAGAGTCGTCGAAGAACGAGACGCGTCGCCGACGGTGCGCGAGAGCGATCTCGTCAACGCTGGACTCTATGCCGTCGATCGCGCATGGCTCGAGACGGCGCTCCGTGGGCTCGCCGCCTCCCCGGCGACGGGAGAGATCTATCTCACCGACCTTGTCGCGGTTGCCGCTGCGGCAGGGAGCCCGGCGCCGGTCATCATCGGCAGCGGCGCAGACCTTGCCGGAGTGAACGATCGACGCCAGTTCGCCGACGCGGCGGCGGCGCTACGTGAACGGGTCAACGGCGATCACATGGACCGCGGGGTCGGCATGGTCGATCCGACGACAACGTGGATCGATCCCACGGTGGAGATCGCCGCCGATGTGGTGATCGAGCCGAATGTCATCATCACCGGCGCGAGCTCGATCGGGGCGCGCAGCCGCATCGAGGCGGGGTCGCGGATCCACCAGAGCCAGATCGGATCGGGCTGCCGGGTGCGCGCGAGCGAGATCAGCGAGTCGCGCGTACGGGACGGTGCAGAGGTGGGGCCGTTCGCCCACATCCGGCCAGGCTGCGATATCGGCGACGGGGCGCACGTGGGCAACTACGCGGAGCTCAAGGCAACCATCCTGGCCGCTCGCGTGAAGGTCGGCCATCACAGCTATCTTGGGGACACGACGGTCGGCGAGGCGGCGAACATCGGCGCAGGGACGATCACGGCCAACTACGACGGTGTCGCCAAGCATGCGACCTCGATCGGCGCGGGCGCGTTCACGGGGATCGGCACGCTGATCGTGGCACCGCTCACCATGGGTGCGAAGTCGAAGACCGGTGCAGGAGCTGTCCTGCTTCGCGACCTTCCAGACGGCGCTCTCGCCGTAGGAGTCCCTGCTCGCATCATCACACCGAAAGAGTGACCTGGTGATCGGCGACCTCGGGCTGATCCTGCTCTTGGTGCTCCTCAACGGCGTCTTCGTTGCAGCCGAGATCGCGTTCGTCTCCGTGCGGCGTACCCGCCTCGACGAACTCGCCGACGAGGGCGATCGACGGGCGAGCCGCGCTCAACGTCTCTTGAAGGATCCGGGACGCGTCCTCGCCGTGATCCAGGTGGCGATCACCTTCCTCGGGGCGCTTGCATCGGCCGTTGCCGCCGTGAGCATCGTCGAGCTGCTCGCCGCGCCCCTGAGCAGCGTCTCGTTCATCGGAGAGCGTGCCGGTGCGCTCGCACTCCTCATCGTGACGCTGCTCGTCTCGGTCGTCTCGATCGTCCTCGGGGAGCTGATCCCGAAAGGGCTCGCCCTGGCGAATCCCGACCGGGTCGCGCTCATCGCCGCCGGGCCCATCTCGGTGTTCGCCAAGATCGTGGGTCCGCTCGTCGGACTCCTCGTGGTGCTGACCAAGGCGATCTCGAAGCCGTTCGGCATCGACCCCACGCGTACGCCCGAACTCTCAGCAGCGGAGATCCGCCTCATCGTCGAGCAGGGGAGCCAGCAGGGCGTCATCGAGGCCGAAGAGGAGCAGATGATCTCCGCCGTGATGTCGCTGAGCGACTCGAAGCTGCACGAGGTGATGGTGCCCCGCATCGACATCGTTGCGATCGACCAGGAGGCGACGTTCGACGAGGCGGTCGAGGTCGTCCTCAAGGAGGGGCACAGTCGAACGCCTCTCTATCGCGAGTCGGTCGACCATATCGTCGGCATCCTCTACGCCAAGGACCTGCTGCGCCTGATCGCCGCCGGCGGCGAGCGACCGCGGATCCGGGACATCATGCGTCCGGCGCTCTTCGTTCCCGAGTCTCAATCCGTCGACGACCTGCTGCACGAGCTGCAGCGGCGCAAGGTCCACATGGCGATCGTCTTGGACGAGTACGGTGGAACCGCCGGCCTCGTCACGATCGAAGATCTGCTCGAGGAGATCGTCGGCGAGATCCAGGACGAGTTCGACGAAGAGGAACCGATGAAGATCGAGGTCGGTCCAGGCGAGGCGATCGTGGACGGTCGCGCCGATATCGACGAACTCGTGGAACTCATCGATCCTCCGCTCGAGCTCGAAGACGACGAGGAGTACGACACCCTCGGTGGCTTCGTCTACCACCGCATCGGCCGCGTCCCCGTCGTGGGCGATACCGTCGTTGTCGAGCCCTTTACCATCACGGTGATCAAGGTCAGCGGACGTCGAGTCGGGAAGGTGCGCGTCCGTTGGACTCCGTCGGCCGCCGCCGCCGCCCAGACATCTGGGGACGGGGCGTAGGCGTCGATCCGCTAGGCGGAGATGACGCGGTTCAGGATCTCTTCGAGACGCTCGATCGCTCGCGGATTGATCGCCGACACGCTGTGGATCTCCGCCAGAGCCCGGTCGCGCCAGATCGCCGCCTGTTGTCGCGTGTAGGCCTCGGCCCCCGTTCGTTCGAGCACGGCGAGCCCGGCGGCGATCAGCGACTCATCCGGGTTTGGAGTCGAGAAGAGACGGTCGAGCGCGGCACGGTCCGCGTCGCTCGCGTGCTCTGCCGCGTAGAGGACGGGCAGCGTCTTCTTGTGCCGCGCGAGATCCGAGGGTTCCTTGCCCGTTGCGGCCTCGCTCCCCCAGATGCCGAGGAGGTCGTCGTTGATCTGGAAGGCGAGCCCGAGCGCCCAGCCGAAGGCACGGAATCGGGCGATGGTCTCGTTGTCGTCCGTTGCGAGCACCGCGGCGGATTCGACGCCGCCGGAGATGAGCGCCGCCGTCTTTCGTCCGATCATCTCGAAGTAGTGCTCCACGCTCTGCATCTCGTTCTTCTGGCTCGCCGCGATGTCGATGAACTGGCCCTCGCAGAGCCGTAGGCAGGTTTCGTCGTAGATCTTCATCATGCGGATCACCTTGGCGTCGGAGAAGCCGAGCGCGCTCAGCCGATGGGTGGCGACGCGGCTGATGGTGAAGAGCGCATCTCCGGTGTTGATGGCGTGGGGGATCCCCTCGCGCACCCAGAGTGTGGGGCGTCCGCGGCGCTCCTCGTCGCGATCCTCGATGTCGTCGTGCACCAGGCTGAAGTTGTGGCCGAGTTCGACCGCCGCGGCACCGGGAATCGCGCGCTCCCAGTCGCTCGAGAGGGCGGCGTACGTGAGCAGGCCCAACAGTGGTCGCATGCGCTTGCCGAGTCGAGCGGTCGGGTCGCCGTAGCCCATGTGGTAGCGGATCTGCTCGTACATGTCGGCGGTGATCGGCTCCTCCCACTCGGCGAAGAGCTCGAGAATCGCCGCGTCGGTGGCGGCGATGAGGACATCGAGATCGAGTTCGATCAGGTTTGCGCCCGAAGGCGTGCCTCGCAACTCTGTCATACCCCAATGCTACCCTGCCGCCATGCCCGAACGCCGAACCTCACGGACGCTGGCGGTCGTCACGTCGCGCTTTCGCTTGGGCGAGGCGGACAGAGTCGTGACGCTGCTCTCACCCGATCGTGGAAAGTTCAAGGCGATTGCAAAGGGGGTCCGCAAGCCGACGAGTCGGCTCGGCGGCGGCGTGGAGCCCTTCGCAGAGCTCGAGGTCGCGCTGGCGGCGGGGCGCACCTTCGACATCGTGACCCAGGTTCGGTCGCGTCGCATCTGGCTGGCGCTTCGCGAACAGCTGAAGAGCAGTGCCGTTGCGTGGTACGTCGCGGAGCTCGTGGAACGCGCCACGAGCGAAGAGCAGCCTGAGCCGCAGCTTTACGACCTCCTCATGCGCTCGTGGGATCTGCTCGAATCGGGCGCATCGGAGGCGGTGGTCGCCCGATGGGCGGAACTCGGGCTCCTCGATCTCGCTGGGCACGGACCCGAACTCGACCGCTGCCTCGACTGCGGACGGCCGCCCGTCGAAGGGGAGAGCCTCGGCTGGGACGAGGCGGGCGGGGGCATCAGGTGTTCGGGGCACGGTGAAGGCCCCGCGCTCACCAGCAGTGCGCTGCGCCTGTTGCGCGCGCTCCGGCGCGTTCCGCCGGAGGAGTTGGTGCAGCTCCGTCTCCCCGCGGGACCGCTCGCGGAGGCCGACCGTGCCCTTCGCGGCTCTATCCTGCTGCTCTATGGGCATGAGCCGAACAGCCGCCGCTTTCTCGACGAGGTGCTGGCGTGAACAGCCTCGGTGACCTTCTCCTCGTCGCCATCGGTGGTGGAGCTGGTGCCGTGTTGCGGGGCGGAATCGACTCGCTCGCGGCACGCGCCGGCCTTGCGGCACCGTCGGCAACGCTTCTCGTCAACGTCGTCGGCACGTTCTTCGCCGGTCTCGTCTCGGCGGCGCTGATCGATCGGAGCCTCCTCCCCGAGACGGCTCGGCCACTCCTGCTCGTCGGACTCCTGGGCGGTTTCACCACGTTCTCGACCTTTGCGCTCCAGCTTGCGCGCATGGGCGACGCCGGCGAGACGCTGCCGCTGCTCGTCTACGCGATCGGATCGCTCGCGCTCGGGTTGGTCGCCGCCGTTGCCGGGATTGCGCTCGGGCGCGCCATCTAGCGTTCGGCGGATCGGGTAGGCTTCGCCTCCATGGGCATCACCGCCGATCCGTCGATCACGCTTGCCGGCACTCCGGCGGCCGAGTCGTCTCCCGCAGTCGCCGATCTCGACGTCATCGTCTCGCTCGCCAAGCGCCGCGGCTTCGTCTTTCCGAGCTCTGAGATCTATGGAGGGATCAACGCCGTCTGGGATTACGGCCCGCTCGGCGTGGAGCTGAAGAACAACGTCAAGCGGGCCTGGTGGCGGAGCATCGTCCAGGAGCGCAACGATGTCGTCGGGCTCGACGCAGGCATCCTGATGCACCCGCAGGTCTGGCGAACGTCGGGGCACGTGGGCTCATTCAGCGATCCGCTCGTCGAATGCACCGCGTGCAAGCGACGCTACCGACTCGATGAGCTCCCGGGCACGGAGGGCCTGACGCCGAACCAGCTCGCCGAGGCCGACATCGTCGCCACGCGAGGGCTCGTCTGCCCCGACTGCGCCGGGGCTCTGACCGCGCCGCGGCGCTTCAACCTGATGTTCAAGACGTTCATGGGGCCCGTCGAGGAGGACGCCTCGGTGATCTACCTGCGTCCCGAGACGGCACAGGGCGCCTACGTCCAGCACCGCAACGTCCGCGACTCGGCGCGGAAGAAGATCCCCTTCGGCATCGCCCAGATCGGCAAGTCCTTCCGCAACGAGATCAGCCCGGGAAACTTCGTCTTCCGGATGCGAGAGTTCGAGCAGATGGAGCTCCAGATGTTCGTGCGGCCAGACGAGGGAGCCACCGCCGCGTTCGACGAGTGGCTGCCCCGTCGCCTGGAGTGGTACAAGGCCTACGGCGTTGCGCCAGAGCGGCTTCGTGCGCGCGAGCATGCGCCGGACGAGCTTGCGCACTACGCGAAGCGCGCCATCGACGTCGAGTACAGATTCCCGTTCGGCTGGAAGGAGCTCGAGGGGGTCCACAACCGCGGCGACTTCGATCTCTCGCGCCATGCGGCCGAGAGCGGCGAAAACCTCTCGTACTTCGATCCGACGACCGAAGAGTCGTACACGCCGTGGGTCGTAGAGGCCGCCGCCGGGGCCGACCGGGCGGCGTTCACCTTCTTCATCGACGCCTATCGCGAAGAGGTGGTGCGGGACGAGAAGCGCGTCGTGCTCGGGTTGCATCCAGAGCTCGCGCCGTACAAGGTGGCGGTGCTCCCGCTGTTGAAGAAGCGCGATGACCTGGTCGAGCTCGCGCACAGCATCCGCAACGGGCTGGCACGCGAGTTTGCTGCAGTCTACGACGACACCGCCGCCATCGGAAAGCTGTATCGACGCCAGGACGAGATCGGCACGCCGTGGTGTATCTGCGTCGACGTGGAGTCGATGGAGGATCGCGCCGTGACCGTACGAGAGCGTG
>CAWULR010000004.1:0-32800 GCA_963923845.1 uncultured bacterium | reverse complement strand
TGTTGCGCCGTTGGCGTCAGGCGCCGTGGGGCTGGGTCGACGTTGCCGGCCCCGCCGTCTTGGTGATGCAGGCGATCGCGCGATGGGGGAACTGGTTCAACCAGGAGCTCTACGGACTCCCGACCGATCTCCCGTGGGGCCTCGCGATCGACTGCGCCCATCGCACCGTGTCGACCAGCTGCAGTGCGATCGGCGAGAGCGCTCGCTTCCACCCGCTCTTCCTCTACGAGTCGCTCTCCGGTCTCGCTGGAGCGCTGATCCTCCCCGCGCTCGGCGAGCGGCTGAAGGGACGGATCGTTCCTGGACTGATCGGACTCACCGCAGTCGCGTGGTATGCCGTCACCCGTCTCGCCTTGGAAGGCCTGCGCCTGGAAAACTGGAAGGTGGGCGGCGTGCCCACGGCGTACCTCGTGATGGGCGCCGTCCTTCTCATCACGCTGTTCGTCGCGGCGGTGCGAGTCCGATCGGCCGTTCAGCCAACGCCACGGCGACGGTCGAGCACGACGATGCGGCGAAAGCGGCGTAGGATCTAGCGAGCGGACGGGCCGAGAGCACGGACGCGGCAGGAGCGGAGGGGCAATGGCAGGCATCCAGCGACGCAAGGTGACTGTGATCGGCGCGGGAAACGTTGGCGCCACGACTGCGCAGCGCATCGCCGAGTCCGGTCTCGCCGATGTCGTGCTCGTCGACATCGTCGAAGGGCTCCCGCAGGGGAAGGGGCTCGACCTTGCCGAAGCGGCACCGGTGATCGGGCACGATGCGCGAATCAGCGGGACGAACGACTACGAACAGACCAAGGGCTCCGACATCATCGTCGTGACGAGCGGCATCGCCCGCAAGCCCGGGATGAGCCGGGATGATCTCATCAACACCAATGCGGGGATCGTCCGCAGCGTGGTGGGCGAAGCGGCGAAGCGCTCGCCTGACGCGATCCTCGTGGTCGTGACGAACCCACTCGACGCCATGTGCCACGTGGCGCTGAAGGCGTCCGGCTTCCCGAAGCGCCGCGTGATCGGCATGGCGGGAACGCTGGATTCGGCGCGATTCCGCCACTTCATCGCAACGGAGACCGGAGTCAGCGTGGAGGACGTTCGCGCCTTCGTCCTCGGCGGTCACGGCGACACGATGGTCCCGCTCCCGCGCTACTCCGCCGTCGGCGGGATTCCGCTCCCCGAGATGCTGAGCGCGGAACGGATCGAGGCGATCGTCAAGCGCACCAGGAGCGGCGGCGCCGAGATCGTCGACCTGCTCAAGACAGGGAGCGCCTTCTACGCTCCGGCCGCCGCGACCTTCGAGGTGGTGGAGAGCATCCTGCTCGATCGTCGGCGCCTGATCCCGTGTGCCGCCTACCTGGAGGGCGAGTACGGCGTGCAGGGGCTCTACGTCGGGGTGCCGGTGGTCATCGGCGCGAGCGGCATCGAGAGGATCGTCGAGATCACGCTGACACCGGAAGAGAGCGCCGCGTTCAAGAAGTCGGCAGATGCGGTTCAGGAGCTTGTCGCGCTGCTCTAGTTCGCATCGGGGATCAAGATCAGCGAGAGCGAGAACCAGCGAGAGCTAGAACCAGCGGGTGGTGACCACCTTCTTCGTGGTGTAGAACTCCACGCCGTCGCGCCCCGTTGCGTGCAGATCGCCGAAGAAGCTCTTCCTCCGTCCGCTGAACGGAAAGAAGGCCATCGGTGCCGCAACGCCGACGTTGACGCCGAGCATGCCCGACGTGGCCCGACGCTTGAACTCGCGTGCCGCGCGTCCGGAGGAGGTGTAGATGGAGCCGGCGTTGCCGTACTCGTTCGTCTCTGCCATGAGGCGCAGCGCCTCATCCAGGTCCTTCGCATGAAGCACCGAGAGAACCGGCCCGAAGACCTCTTCGCGCGCCAGCGGCGAGCCTTCGTCGATGCGGAGCATCGTCGGTCCGACGAAGTATCCCTTGGCAGGTCCGGTGCCGCGACCGTCGCGGATCATCGTGGCCCCTGCTGCCACCCCGGCATCCACCAGGCGGTGGATGCGCTCGCGTGCCTCTTCGCGGATCACCGGGCCGAGCGTCACACCCTCGTCGAGGCCGAACCCCATCTTGATCGACTCGACATGGTCGATCAGCTTCGGCAGGAGTCGCTCTCGTGCCTCGCCGACGAGGGTGAGCACGGAGCCGGCAAGGCAGCGTTGCCCTGCGTTGCCGAACGCCGACTCCGCGATGTTCGGGACACTCTGCTCCAAGACTGCGTCTGGCATCGCGATGATGTGGTTCTTTGCACCGCCGAGTGCCTGCACGCGTTTCCCGTTCTTTGCAGCGGTCTCGTAGACGATGCGCGCGACGCGCTCGGAGCCGACGAAGCTCACCGCGTCCACACCGACGTGGCCGATCAGGCCGGTCACCGTCTCGACGGCGCCGTGTACCAGGCTGACGACGCCAGGAGGGATGCCGGCCTCGTCGCAGAGTTCGACGATGCGCTGCGATGAGAGCGGCGTGCGCTCGGATGGCTTCAGGATGAATGTGTTGCCGCAGGCGATCGCAAGCGGCAGCATCCACATCGGCACCATGAAGGGGAAGTTGAACGGCGTGATGCCAGCGACCACGCCGACAGGGAAGCGCACCATCTCCGAATCGATGCCGCGGGAGACCTGGTCGAGGTTCTGGCCCATCAGGAGCGTCGGTGCGCCACAGGCGAAGTCGACCACCTCGATGCCACGACGAACCTCCCCCGCCGCATCCGAGTAGACCTTGCCGTTCTCCGTGGTCACGAGCTTGGTGAGCGCATCGCGGTTGTCGAGCAGGGCCTCACGAAGCTTGAAGAGGTAGGTGGCCCGCTCCGGTGGGGGCATCTCACCCCATTCGTGCGCGGCGGCGCGTGCGCCGGCTACCGCGGCGTCGACGTCGGCGGCGTTGGAGAGCGACACGTGCGCCAAGATCTGTTCTGTTGCCGGGTTCGGGACGGCCAGCGTTTCGCTGGACGATGACGCGACCCAGCGACCAGCGATGAAGTTCTTCAGCGTCTCCGGCGCCTTCTGCGCGGCGAGGTGCTCGACATTCATGGGCATGTCGGCATTCTGCCGCAGGGGTGGCAGACGTGCCGCAGGGCGCGGAAGTGTCGCGCGCTGTGCGACAGCGGCGGCTATTCTGTGCCTACGCGGTCGCTAGGCCGAGGCAGCGAGGGGGTTCCATGGCGGGGGAGAGCAGGAGCGGAGGAATGAGCGGCGCGGAGATCGTTGCTCTCTCCAAGCGCCACACCATGACCGAGTGGTCGCCCCAGGCGGCGGCAAACCCCATTCCGATCGACCACGCAAAGGGCTCCTGGTTCTGGACGCCAGAGGGCGACAGGTTCCTCGATTTCAACTCTCAGCTGATGTGCACGAATATCGGACACGGCGACGAGCGGGTGCTCAAGGCGATCACGGACCAGGCGGCGAAGCTCGCCTATGCGAATCCATTCATGGCGACCGAACCCCGTGCGCGACTCGGAGCGAAGCTCGCCGAAATCTGCCCCGGCGACATCGATGCCTTCTTCTTCACGAACGGGGGGGCCGAGGCGGTCGAGAACGCACTGCGGACCGCGCGCCTCTTCACCGGTCGCCACAAGATCGCCGCGCGCTACCGTTCCTACCACGGGGGTACGGCAGGCGCCCTCAGCGCCACCGGTGATCCGCGGCGCTGGTTCACAGAGCCTGGCCTGCCGGGCATCTTCCGAATCCCCGACTTCCACGACTACGGTGCCGATGCACCCCGCCCAGCCGCCGAGGTGCTCGCCGAGACAGAGAAGATCCTGAAGTTCGAGGGACCGCACACCGTTGCGGCGATCATCGTCGAAACCGTGGTCGGAACGAACGGCATCCTGATTCCGCCCGACGGCTACATGCAAGGGCTGCGCGAGCTCTGCGATCGCTACGGCATCCTCCTGATCGCCGACGAGGTGATGGGCGGATTCGGGCGCACCGGGAAGTGGTTCGCCGTCGAGCACTGGGGCGTCGTGCCCGACATGATCACGATGGCGAAAGGCCTGACGAGCGCCTACGTGCAGCTCGGTGCGCTCGGCATGCGTCGCGCCATCGCAGATCACTTCGCCGAGAAGGTCTTCGGCGCCGGGCTCACCTACAACAGTCACCCGCTGGCGTGCGCCACGGCACTCGCGACGATCGCCGTGTACGAAGAGGATGGCCTCATCGCACGTGCGGCAACGAGTGGACTGACGCTGCGGGCCCACCATGAGCGAATGAAGGCGAAGCATCCGTGCGTCGGTCCGATCCGGAACATCGGCCTCTTCGGGATCATGGAGCTGGTCCGCGATCCGAAGCGTGGGACGCCGATCGCTGGGTTCAACGAGAGCGTGCCGGAGATGGTCGCACTCGGGAAGTTCTTCCGTGCCAACGGTCTCTACACCATCGTGCGGTGGAACGGCTTCTTCACGAACCCACCGCTCAACATCAGCGACGACGAGCTGGACTTCGCATTCGACGTGATCGATCGCGGACTCGCGGAGGTCGACGCGGCGCTCGGACTCGTCTAGTGGAGCAGCCGCCGTTCGGCGTCGCCGTCGACCAGGCTCCCGACGCACCCGCACTCGTCCGGCTGGTTCGTGGCGGCATCGTCGAGACGCAGCATCGCGGCGACCTTGCGATCGTGGGCGAGGGTGGCGCCCTGCGTGCCTCGCTCGGTTCCCCTGATCGCCTGGTCTCGCTCCGCAGTTCGATCAAGCCGTTCACGGCGGTCGCCGTGCTGCTCGCCGTCGAGGCGGCGGGCGGGGCGATGCGCAGCGAGGCGATCGCCCTCGCCTCCGCGAGCCATGCCGGCGCCGACGAGCACGTCGCGGTCGCGCACGGGATGGTGGACACCTTCGGGCTCGATCCGTCGCTGCTCGTCCACGGTCGGCCATCGCCGCTGAGAAGCGGCACGAGCGGGGAGCTGCTGCAGCACATGTGTTCGGGACAGCACCTGTCGCTCCTCCTCCTCGCCGCATCGATCGGCGTCGACGGTCGTGGCTACGACCGCTACGACCACCCTGTTCAGCTGCGGATCCGTTCGGTTGTCGGCGAACTGCTCGGCGTGGACATGGACGCCGCGCCCTGGGGGATGGACGGATGCGCCATCCCGACCTACGGCGTCCCGCTGCGCGCCGCCGCAGAGGGTGCGCGGCGATGGGCGAACCCATCGCGTGCGGGCCTACGCGACGAACTTGCCGCGGCGCTGGAGCGGGTGCGCATGGCGGCCATCGAGCATCCGCGGCTGATCGCGGGCGGAGGCTTCCTCGATACCGACCTGATTCGCGGCGGCGAGGGGGGTGTCGTAGCGAAGCAGGGGGCAGAGGGGCTCTGTCTCGTCGGCGCTCCGGGGATCGGCCTGGCGCTGCACACCGAAGATGGCGATGGTGCGGCTCGTGCAGGCCGCGTCGCAACGGTTGCGGCGCTGCGCGCCGCCGGAGCGACGGTTGCGTCCGCGTCGGCGTTGGATCTGCACCGAACCGTGGAGTATCCCGATCCACGCGGCGGCGCTCCGCTTGCGCGCGTCGAACCGACAACGCTGCTTGCCAACCTGACACTGAGCTAGCCGTGCCGAACGCGCGGATGCGAACGGCCGACGCCTGGCGGATCCTCGGCCTCCCATCGACACCAACCGTCGAAGCGGTCAAGCGAGCGTATCGTGCGCTCGCCAAGTCGCTCCATCCCGATGCCGCGGGTGGCGCAGCGAGACCCGTGGCGTTTGCACGGCTCACCGAGGCGTACGAGGTTGCGTTGCGCGAAGCGGCCGCTGCACAGCGACACGGCGCGCCCGAACGACGTCCAGCGCCAACGGTTCGTCGACCGAGCGCGCCGCAGCGCAGCGCTCCGCCGCGTCAGGAGGGCGAGAGGGTCGGACGACCTCGTGCGACACCGGGTTCTACCACCTACGACGGGGCCGCACCCGAAGACGGCGACCAGCCGTGGGACGGTGCCGAGTGGGTCGGTGCCGACTCCGGAACGTACTGGCGCGTCAACCCGAAGGAGTACGCCGACCCGCGCAAACACGGCGCCGAGTATCGTGCGCGCGGCAAGCGCCCGATCCGACGCGATCGGAGCGACGCCAGCGCTGCGCGTCGGCAGCCGACGGTCGGCGTGGAGGATCTGCAGGCGGCGAGCGGCGACCTCTGGCCGGTGGCGAGATGGCGACTCTTCTATGCGCTCGCCGGTTGGATCCCGTGGCTCGCCGTGCGCATCGGTCCGTTGACCGTCGGATTCGAGCTCCTCGTGTTCGGCCTGCTCGTGCTCGCACCGCGCCTCGCATGGTCGGCGGCGCACGGCACGGCTGCGCTGCTGCTCCTCGCACCGGTGTGGCTCGTGCTCCTGCTCATCGGGGTGCCGATCGACGGAGGCGGCGAGTCGGCACCGATGATCGGCCTTGTCTCGTCCACGATCTACGTCCTGGTCGCGCTCCTCGCTGCCGCCGGGCGACTCCGCGCGCGTCCATGGGTCGCCGCACCTGCGGGGTAGGATGCTGGCATGAAGAGTGGGCAGGAACCGATCCGCGTTCGAATCGCTCCGAGTCCGACCGGTCCGTTCCACATCGGGACGGCGCGGACGGCGCTCTTCAACCTCCTCTACGCGCGTCGCCACGGCGGCACCTACATCGTGCGCGTCGAGGATACGGATACCGCTCGTTCGACAGCCGAGCACGAGGCAGACATCCTGGAAGGGCTGCAGTGGCTCGGCCTGGAGGCGGACGAGGGGGTGATCGGCGCCGGCAGCGAGCGCGGCGATCGCGGACCGTACCGGCAGTCGGCGCGTCGCGAACGCTATGCCGACGTGGCGGAGCAGCTCCGCTCGCGCGGGCTCGCCTATCCCTGCTTCTGCAGCGCGGCGGAGCTCGAGGCCGAGCGCAACGCCCGCGAGAAGGCGAAACTCCCGCCGCGCTACTCGGGTCGCTGCGCCGCCATCTCCGCCGAGGAGTCGGCGCGTCGCGTGGCGGCGGGCGAACCCGCCGCCCTTCGCTTCCGAATCCGACCCGGCACCGTGGTGATCGACGACCTGGTTCGGGGTCGGGTGGAGATCGACGCGGAGGCGCTCGGTGGCGATCTGGTCATCCTGCGAGCCGACGGGAGTCCGCTCTATCACTTCACCGTCGTCGTCGACGATGCCGACATGGGGATCACCCATGTGATTCGCGGCGAGGACCACCTCTCCAACACCCCGAAGCACATCCTTCTCTTCGAGGCGCTCGGCGTGCCGCTCCCCAAGTTCGCCCACCTTCCGCTGATCTTGAACCCCGATCGCACCAAGATGAGCAAGCGAAAGAGCCAGACCGCAATCTCGGACTATCGCGCGGAGGGGTTCCTCAAGGAGGCGATCGTGAACTTTCTCGCGCTGCTCGGATGGTCGACGGGCAGCGAAGACGAGATCCTTGGCATCGACGAGATCCAGGCGCGTTTCGACCTCGAGCACGTGCAGAAGGCGGGGGCGGTCTTCGATCGCACGAGGCTCGAATGGCTCAACGGGCAGTGGATTCGCAAGCTGTCGAACGACGATCTCCACGCGCGACTCCGCCCCTTCTACGATCGTGCGGCGGCGGCGGGTCGCATCGAGCGTCCTGCGCGAGACGAAGAGATCGCGGCGCTTCTTCCGTTGATCCGCGAGCGGATCCCGCTGCTCTCGTCGGCCATCGAGCTGACCGATTTCCTCTTCGTCGAACGCCTGCAGCACGACCCCGCGATCCTCGTCCCGAAGCGATGGGACCGGACCGTGGCGCTGGCGGCGCTCGAGGCGGCCCGGCCGCTGATCGTCGACGGCATCGGCGAAGGCGACGCTCCGCTCCTCGACGCGGAGGATCCACTCGAGGCTCGGCTGCGCGCCCTTGCCGAGACGAACGGCTGGAAGGCCGGCGACCTCTTCATGGCGCTCCGCGCCGCCGCGACCGGGCGCACGGCAACCCCGCCGCTCTTCGACAGCATGCGACTGCTCGGCAGGGCCGCCGTGACTTCGCGCATCGACCAGGCGATCGACCTCCTGCGCCGGGTCGCGTGACGAGTTCGGCACGGGCGCTCGACACGATGCTCTGGTCCGTTCGCTGCCTGCACGCGGAAGGGCCAGCCTCATGACACGCGAGTCCCCTCGGATCCTGCTCGTCGAAGACGAGCGCGCCCTTCGCGAAGCGTTGGCGGATGCACTCGCCGGCGATGGATTCACCGTCGAACAGGCGGCCGACGGTGTTGCGGGCCTGACCGCGTTTCGCGCGAAGGAGCCGGACCTGGTGCTGCTCGACCTGATGCTCCCTGAGATGAACGGGATCGAGATCTGTCGTGCAATCCGGTCGAACTCGAAGGTTCCGATCATCATGGTGACGGCGAAGGCTGCAGAGACCGATCGCATCGCCGGGCTCGACCTCGGCGCCGACGACTACGTGACCAAGCCCTTCTCTGCTCGCGAGCTTTCGGCGCGGATTCGTGCCGTCCTTCGGCGCGGGTCGACGCCTCAACCGCCTGCGAGAGAGCGGACGCTGAGGGTCGGGGAGGCGGAGGTCGATCTCGACGGTCAGCGGATCCTTCGCAACGGCGTCGTCGTCCATGTGAAGCCGAAGGCCTTCCAGCTGCTCGCCTTTCTCGTCGAGAACGCAGGGCGGGTCTACAGCCGAGAACAGCTGCTCGATCGCGTGTGGGGCTACGACTACGCCGGGGAGACGCGGACGGTCGACGTGCACATGCACGCCCTGCGCCAGGCGATCGAGGCGACGCCGTCGCAGCCGACGGTCCTGCAGACGGTGCGCAACATCGGCTACGTCCTGCGACGATCGTCCTGAGGCGGCATCAGGAGGCGCGCGCGAGGGACGGGACGCGGCTAGGATTCCCCCATGAGGATCGGATCGCTCTTCTTCACCACGCTGCGCGAGGACCCCTCCGATGCGGAGATGCCATCGCACCGGCTCCTGCTGCGCGCCGGATACATCCGCCCCCTCGGCGCCGGGATCTATTCGCTCTTGCCGCTGGGGATGCGGGTCAACGCGCACGTCACCCAGGTGATCCGCGAGGAGATGAACGCGATCGGCGCGCAGGAGATGCTGATGCCGGTGGTCCATCCCGCCGACCTCTGGCGCGAGACCGGACGCTACGACCAGATCGGACCCGAGATGGGTCGCTTCCACGATCGGGGCGGCCGCGACATGGTCCTCGCGATGACGCACGAAGAGGTGGTCACCGATCTGCTCCGCAAGCTGGTGAGTTCGTGGCGCCAGCTGCCGCAGCAGGTCTACCACTTCCAGACGAAGTGGCGCGATGAGCCCCGATCGCGAGGAGGCCTGATTCGCGTTCGAGAGTTCACGATGAAGGATGCCTACTCGGCCGACCGCGACGAGGAGGGTCTCGACCACTCCTACCGCCTCTACTATCACGCGTACACGCGCATCTTCGCTCGACTCGGGCTCACGACGATTGCGGTGTCGAGCGATGTCGGAATGATGGGCGGATCGCAGGCGCACGAGTTCATGGCCTACAGCGAATACGGCGAAGACTCGCTCGTGATCTGCGACGCCTGCAACACCGCATCGAACCGACAGGTTGCGCGTGTTCGGAAGGCGACACCGGCGAAGGAGGCACCCCTTCCAGTGGAGGAGGTCGAGACGCCGAACGCTCCGACGATCGAGGCGCTGGCGAAGCAGCTCGGCGTCGGGCCGGAGCGCACGGCGAAGGCGGTCTTCTTCGTCGACCGCGATGGTCGGTTGATCGTGGCGATCGTTCGCGGCGACGACGATGTGGAGGAGACAAAGCTGACCAACGCCATCGGAGCACGAGACCTCCGTCCGGCGCGCGAAGAGGAGATCCGTGCGGCGGGGATGGTGCCGGGGTACGCCTCGCCGATCGGCGCGAAGGGAGCGCTCGTCGTGGTCGACGATCTGGTCGCCGCGTCGGCGAATCTCGTCGTCGGTGCGAACAAGGAAGGGTTCCATCTCAAGAACGTCAACATTCCGCGCGACTTCACCGCGGATCACACGGTCGATCTTGCCTCGGCGAAGGCGGGCGATGCCTGTCTCTCGTGCGGCGGCGCGCTTCGCCTGGAGAAGGGCATCGAGGTCGGCAACATCTTCAAGCTCGGGACTCGCTACAGCGCCGCGCTCGGTGCGGTGTACGCAGACGATGCGGGCGTGACCCATCCGATCGTGATGGGCTCCTATGGCATCGGCGTCGGCCGCGCTGCCGCCTGCATCGCCGAAGCGCATCATGACGAGAAGGGGTTGGCGTGGCCAGCCGCCGTCGCGCCGTTCGATGCGCAGGTGGCACTGCTCGGTGCGAACAAGGACCCGCGAATCGAGGCGGCCGCCGGCGACCTCGAGCGAGCGGCGAGCGCCGCGGGGATCGAGCTCCTGATCGACGACCGCGCCGAATCGCCGGGCGTCAAGTTCGCCGATGCCGAACTCATCGGGTCCCCGTGGACGATCACGATCTCGCCGCGCTCACTGGATGCCGGAGGCGCGGAGCTGACCAGGCGTTCGGACGGCGAGCGCAGCATCGTCGCGCTAGATCAACTCTTGGCTCATATCGACGGGGCGAAGCGCGCCGAACGAGAGCGGATCGAAACGGAGCTCGCCGAGCGCGGCTTTCCGGCCACCTACCGCGGCGCCCACGCCGCCGGATGAACGGAGAGCTGAGCCCGACGCTGCTGCTCGCCCTGCTGTTCGCGGCACTCGCCGCCGCCCTCGGGCTGCGGCTTCGACGCCGTCGGGTCGAGGGAGACGAGGGTGCCGTGCGCGCACATCGCGAAGGGGAGCGGGCCGATCGCGAGGCGGCGCGCGCGGAGCGACGCGCACAGCGCCTCGATGCGCTCCTGCAGGCGACCGACGATGCGGTGCTGCGCGTGCTCCCAGACCTCACCATTCGGGCCGCAAGCGCCGCAAGCGTGGAGATCCTCGCACGCGAGGCCGACGATCTCCGAGGCCGTCCGCTGATCGAGGCGACCGTCGACCATCGACTCGAACTGCTCGCGCGCGAGGCGCTCGGTGGCGCAATCGCACGCGGGGAGATCGAACTCCGCGACCTGCGACCTGGACACTCCGATGAGACGCGCCACGTGCAGGTCATCGCCGCGCCCGATGGCGACGACGGTGCGTGGATCCTCCTCCGCGACCTGACCGAGATCAGGCGCCTCCGACAGATCCGCTCCGAGTTCGTCGACAACCTCTCGCATGAGCTGCGCACTCCATTGAGCACGATTCGCCTGCTCGCCGAATCGGTCGCGGTGGCGGGCGATCGCGGCGATGCGAGCGGCGCACGAGACCGAGCGAACCAGATCGAAGTGGAGGTGCTGCACCTCGTGCAGATGGCCGACGAGATGCTCGATCTTGCAACGCTCGAGGCGGGCGAGATCCCGCTCCGTTCGGCGCCGGTCGATCTCCTCGAGGTCGCGAACGAGGTGGCCGCCCGCTTCGCCCCCGTGGCAACGCGACACGGCGGCGCAATCCGCGTCGAGAGCACAGGTTCCGGTCCGTGGACTGTGCTCGGCGACCGCGACCGCCTCCGGCAGGCGCTGGCGAACCTCGTCCACAACGGCGTGAAGTACAGCAGGCCCGAGGGCACCGTGACGATGCGCCTCTCCGTGGCACCGGAGCTCGGCGGAGCCGACGCGGTGAAGATCAAGATCGAGGACCAGGGAATCGGCATCGAGCGACGCCATCTGCCGCGGATCTTCGAGCGCTTCTACACCGTAGAGCGCGTTGTCGGCGAACAGGCGAGCGTCGGAGGTGCCGGCACAGGGCTCGGCCTTGCGATCGCTCGCCACGCGATCCTGCGCCACGGCGGCTCGATCGAGGTCGACTCGTCGATCGGTGTCGGAACCACGTTCACGATCGTGATTCCGCGGAACGGGACGATCGATCGGGCGGAACTGCGCTGAACGTGGGCGCGGCTCGTTCGCCGATCGGACGCGCAGCGGCATCGCTCGGTCGTCCGGTCCTCCTCGCGCATCGCGGACTCCACGGTCGACTTGCGGAGAACTCGCACGCGGCCCTCGAGGCGGCTGCAGGCGCGGGTCTCGACGGCGTGGAGTTCGATGTGCGCTTCTCTCGCGACGGGACCCCCGTCGTCGTCCACGACGCAACGCTGCTGCGGACGTTCGGTGACGAGCGGTCGGTCGGCGATGTCGACGATGTGTCGCTCCGAAGACTTGGGGTGCCGTTGCTTCGGGAGGTGCTCGCTGCGCTTCCGTCGAATCTGCTCATGAATGTCGAAGTGAAGGAGTCGCCGCGCGAGCAGCTCGTTCGTGTCATCCGGGAGGAGCGCGGGGCGGGGGCAGACTCGCTCATCTTCTCGAGTTTCGATCTGGGGGTGCTCCACGCGATTCGCATCCTCGAACCACGTTGGCCGGTCTGGCTGAACGTCGAGTCGGCGTGGCCCGAATCGCTCGACCAGGCGACGGCGCTCGGTGTGTCCGGCCTCTCGGTGGAGAAGGGCCTCCTGGACAGCGGTCGTTCGGACGAGGTTCGGGCCGCCGGGTTCGAGCTCGCCGTCTGGACGCTTCGCTCGCGGGCGGATCGGTCCTACCTCGCTCGTCCCGGGCTTGTCGCCGCGTGCGTCGAAGGAGAGGCGGTCTAGCGTTCCTCTTTCGGTGCGCGAAGGATCGATGGCGGGAGGACGGCGATCAGGCGGCCAGCTCCGGCGGCAACACCGTGGGGAAGATCGATCCGGATCAGCGACCCCTTCTCTACGGCGATCCCTGAAGTGCCGGTGAGCTCTGCGACGGTGCGACTCAGGCTCGGCTCGTGGCCCACGAGTGCGAGCCGGCTCACGCCCTTCCGGTCGAACATGCGCTCGAGGTCGGAGAGGCTCGGTCCCGAGACGAGGCGATCGTCGGCGATCGCTTCGACGTCG
The DNA here is from genome assembly GCA_963923845.1 of uncultured bacterium. Classification (GTDB taxonomy): domain Bacteria; phylum Chloroflexota; class Limnocylindria; order Limnocylindrales; family Limnocylindraceae; genus Limnocylindrus. Next base: position 19,988 of record CAWULR010000004.1, on the reverse strand, counting down.
AGAACCGCAGAGAGCACCGTCGCGGTCTCTGCACACCGTCGGGCCGGCGAGTGTCGGATCGAATCGAAGCGCGCCTCCGCCGCATCGAGCGTCGCAGCAAGTCGCGCGACCTGTTTGACGCCCTTGCCGGAGAGCGGCCGATCGGCGTCGGGCCCGATCCACTCGGAGGGATCCCCGGCATCCGCGTGCCGAATCAGATACAGCGTGCGATTCGAGCTGCGCTCCTCGGCGGTGGTCACGGATTCAGGTCTTCTACCTCTCCCGAGACGAGGTAGACGATGTCTTCGGCGATGTTCGTGGTTCGGTCGCCGATTCGCTCGAGGTAGTGTGCGGCGAAGAGGAGTCGCGTTCCGCGCTCGACATTCGACTTGTCTGCCTCCATCAGGGCGACGCACTCGTCGAAGGACTGTCGATAGAGTGCGTCGATCTGGTCGTCGCTGACGGCGACCTCGCGGGCGCGGACCGCGTCCGCGTCCACGAGAGCGAGCAGCACGCCGTGGAGCTGTGCAGCGGCGAGTTCGCCGATCTCGGTGAGGTGCAGGTAGCGCTGAAGTGCCGGCTCTGGCGCCAGCTGCTTTGCCACCTTCGCCACCGAGGAGGCGTGGTCTGCGATGCGCTCGAGTTCGTAGGCAACATGGTTCATCGTCAGCAGGTTGCGCAGGTCGCGGGCAACCGGGCTCTGGGTGGCGATGGCCATGGTGATCGCCGTGATGACCTCGTGCTGCATGGCATTGATCGACCGATCGCCGACGATGATCTTCTGCGCGAGCTCGGCATCGTGCGTGGTCAGGGCCTTGAGGGCGTCGCGGATGGCCGCCTCTGCGAGGCTTCCCATGCGGACGATGATCTCCTTGATCTGTCGCAGCTCGCGATCGAGCGAGTCGCGCGCCCCCTGCGGGGCAGCGTTGGCCGATGCACTCGGTGCTCGCGCGAGGATCTCGTTGATCTCGCTCTCCACTCGGCCCGGCTCCCTCTCGTTGCTCATCGTCGTCCCCCTTGGTGGTCCAGGTTCTCTGTCGTATCGTACCGTGCCGCTAGGATCGTGGGGTGAAGCGCAGCAGGTCTTCGTCGACGACGCACCGCTCGGGTCAGCGCGGTGCCGTCTCAGGTAAACGCGCGGTTAACCGCGTTCAACCGCGCATCGGGGCGGTGGCCGACATCGGCTCGAACTCGATCCACCTGCTCGTTGCCGTGACAGACGGTGTGCACCTGAGTCCCTTGACCGATGAGTCGATTCCGTCCGATCTCGGCCGACTCGTCGAGCGTCACGAGGAGATCGGCGGAAAGGCATCGGCCGAGGTTGCAGCCGCACTTCAGCGGTTTCACGATCGAGCGCTGCAACTCGGCGCTCCGTCGCTCTCGGTCGTCGCGACGGAACCGCTTCGCCGCGCCACGGACCGAACCAAGGTTCTCAGCGCGCTCCGCAAGGAGATTGGGATCGAGCCAACGGTCCTTTCGCACGAAGAGGAGGGGTTTCTCACCGTCCTCGGACTCCTGCATCCCCACGACCGGTCGAGGGCACTGTTGGTGGGAGACATCGGCGGTGGCTCGACCGAGATCGTGAGCCTCTCGCCTCGCCAGCGGCCCGCGGCGCACGGCTTCTCGATCGGATCAGCTCGGCTGATGGCGCGCGTCGGCTACGGCGATCCGCCGAAGCCCCGCGAGTGGCGCGCGCTTCGCGAGCGCGCTCATGCGGCGTTCTCTGCACTTCCGTCCACGGAGGCGAAGCGCCTCGTCCTCGTCGGCGGGACGGCGACACGGCTCCTGAAGCTTTCGCCGACCACGCTGTTGACCCACACCGTGCACCAGGAGGACCTTGCGCTGATGGGAGAGCGGCTCTCCTCGCTCACCGCGGCAGAGATCTCGAAACGGTGTGCCATCTCAGAGCGTCGCGCTCGGCTCCTCCCCGCCGGCCTCGCCATCCTCGAAGCCCTGCTCCAACACACCGAGGTCACCGACGTCTCAGTCGATCGAGGCGGTATCCGAGAAGGCGTGATCATCGCCGAGGTGCGCGGCGGCGCAACCTGGCGTCACGAGCTCGGATCGCTCGTTGCCTCACACCGATCGGCGTGAGGCGCGCTCCGGTTTCGTCTCCGTGCTGATCGAGATCTGAGGGCTCCGCTCGAGCTCGTCGCGGAGCTCCGCCACGAGGTGTTCGACCTCTCGGTCGGGTAGCGAGGCGGCGAGTTCGATTTCGAGCTCTGTCCAGTGGTTCCCGTTGGCGGAAACCTGGTCGATCGACATCGTCGCCACGGTCTGCCCCTGACGGGTGAGCCCCCAGGCCTGTCTGCGCTGCACCAGCGAAACCGTTGGACGCAGGCGGGCGACGAGATCTGTCCCGAACACCGTCCCGACGATGGCGCGAATCTCACTCGGAAGGGTCGGCTCGGGGCCGCCGTCCGCGCTGGATACAACCACCTCGGTCTCCGTGCGTCGGTGAAGTGCCCCGTCGGTCGTTGCGTCGTGTTTCAGCGTGAAGACGATGACGCCGCTCTCGTCGCTCCGTCGCCGCAGGGCCCAGCCCGCGGCGGCGAGCTGGCCATCTGCATCCAGATAGGTGTCTTCGAGTGTGATCGGTGCCGCCTCAGGACCGAGCGACCAGCCTGCCGGAAGCTTGGGCGGCAGCAGCGCTCCGTAGAGGTATTTGAGTTCACGCTCGTTCGACGTCGGCACGGTCGTGTCGGCCTACTGCGCCGCGCTGCGTGCGAGTCGCTTGAACTCGTCGAATGCCGAACGGGGAGTCCGGCCCGCGAGCTCTGGTTCGAGTGCCTCGCGTCGGATCCAAGCGCCGTCGGGCTGCAAGATCCAGCTGTTGCGAACGTCGTCGAGCATGACTCGCAACGCTTCGCTGCAGCGTTCGATCGATGCCGGGTCCAAGAGGGGGAAGAGGACTTCCACTCGACGATCGAGGTTGCGATCCATCAGGTCGGCGCTTCCGGCGAACCACTCCGAGCGGCCGTCGATCTCGAAGTGGTAGAGGCGGCTGTGCTCGAGGAACTCCCCGATGATCGAGCGGATCCGGAGTCGATCGCCGTGTCGCGTCGGGTCCGGCAGAAGGCCGCACATGCCGCGCACGATCAGGTCGATGCGCACGCCGCGCGTGGCGGCGTCGTCGAGCAGGTCGATCATCTCCACGTCGACGAGCGCGTTGACCTTGGCGGCGATGTACGGGGCTCCGCCCCGATCTGCCTCGGCGCACGCGGCGAGGATCCGCTCGCGGAGGGCATCGCGCAGCCGAGTCGGAGCGACGAGGAGGCGCCGATACTCTGCGACCTTCGAGAGCCCGGTCAGGAAGTTGAACAGGGCCCCGAGATCGTCGCCGAAGTCTGGGTCTGCGGTGAAGAGCGAGAGGTCGGTGTAGAGGCGCGCCGTGGTCGGGTTGTAGTTGCCGGTCGAGAGGTGGACGTAGCGTCTGATTCCGGTCGCCTCTCTTCGCGCGATCAGCGTGGCCTTGCAGTGGGTCTTCAGGCCGCTCATCCCGTAGATGACGTGGGCGCCGGCCTCCTCGAGCCGCCGCGCCCACTCGATGTTCGCCGCCTCGTCGAATCGCGCCTTGATCTCCACCAAGACGACGACCTCCTTGCCGGCGCGCGCCGCCTGGATCAGGTGGCCGGGAATGCTCGAGGCCGCGCCGGTGCGATAGAGCGTCGAACGGATGGACAGGACATCCGGGTCGCTCGCCGCCTGCTGGAAGAGCCGCTCGGCGCTCGCGTCGAAGCTCTCGTACGGATGGTGCACCAGGAGATCGCCCTCGCCGATCGTTGCGAAGAGATCTGGGGCACCGTCCGGTGCACGCTCGGCCGTTTCGATCCGGAGGGGAGTGATCGGTTGCCAGGCCGGAGCCCGCAGGTGCGGTGCCGGAAGCTGGGACAGCTCCGTTGCGAGAGAGAGATCCATCACGCCGTGGATCTCCACCAGGGCACCGGCGTCGAGGCCGAGTCCGTCGAGCAGCACCCTTCGCACCTCGTCCGGCGCCGTCGCCTCGATCTCGAGCCGAACCACCTTGCCGAACCGCCGCTGACGCAGCTCCTCTTCGATGGCTGCGAGGAGGTCGTCTGCTTCACCCTCCTCGACCTCGATATCCGCATCGCGTGTGATCCGGAAGAGGTGTGCGTCGACGACTTCGTGCCCGGCGAAGAGCGCATGGAGGTGTTCGCGGATCAGGCCTTCGAGGAGCAGGATGCGCCCATCGCCAACATGGACCAGTCGCCCGATGATCTGAGGCACCTTGACGCGCGCGAAGAGTCCGACGCCTCGCTCTGGGTCTCTGAGACGCACGGCGATCGAGAGGCTCAGGCTGCTGATGTGCGGGAATGGAAGCTTGGGATCGACGGCGAGCGGGGTGAGCACCGGAAAGACCTCCTGCATGAAGCGTGCGGAGAGGCGCGCTTGGACGGCTGCGTCGAGATCGGCCCATTCCACGAGCTGGGTTCCTTCCGCGCCGAGCTCTTCGACGAGGGCTCGCCAGGTCTCCTGCTGCGCCTCTGCCAAGAGCTGTGTTGCCTCGCGGATTGCCTGCATCTGCTCCGTCGGCGTCCGTCCATCGGCACTTCTCGAGCGAACGCCCGCATCGATCTGCTCGCGAATACCGGAGACCCGAATGCCATAGAACTCGTCGAGATTCGCTTGGACGATGCCGAGGAACCTGAACCGATCGAGCAGCGGTGTGCGTCGATCCTGCGCTTCGTAGAGGACGCGCGCGTTGAAGGCCAGCATCGAGAGTTCGCGGCTGACCTTCGCGACGCGCACATCGACACGGTCCTCGCGGCTCATGAGTCGGCTCCGCGAGGCTGACCGATGCACTCGGCGCAGGCGCAGTTTGCTCGCAGCAGCGACCAGGTGTAGTAGCCGGTCCGGTGTCCGTCTCCCCAGAAGATGCAGATTGCGTAGCTGCCGACCAGCTCACCGCCGGTGAGCGTTGTCTGCTGCTCCGTGAGCGTTGGACTCGAATCGAGCCAGCCCGGGAGTCCCGCCTCGCCGCGGCAGTAGGCGCACGGGCAGATCCAGCGCAGCGCGACAGCGGCGTACCTGCTCCGATGTCCGTCAGGCCAGTCCAGCTCGAGCACCTGCTGTTCGCGCAGGACCCGAATCGCACGTGGGGCGGGCTGTGCGTTCTCTGCCATGGGGAGAGTGTAGGGTCGTTGAACGAACTCCACGTTAGCGGCAGGTTAAAGTTGCCGTATGTCAACTCGAGACTCAGCGCGCCCGCAAGCGCAGCGTGGCATGTTGCGCGGCATGCCGATCGTGGCTGGGATGGTCCTGATTCTACTGCTCTCCGTTCTGCCCAGTCCTTGGGAGCTGCCAGTCAACGAAGGGGCGTCGACGCTGATTCGCGGGCGCCTCGCAACGCCGCCTGTGCCAGGGGCGAATGGGTACACCGGACTAGTGACCGCAATGCTTCTGGAGGGCGACGCTCGCGGTAGCACGGTGGTCGCGACGATCGACCTTGGCGAAGAGGTCTCGGGTTCGATTCCGTACGCGAACGGCGATGAAGTTCTGCTTCTCTATCTCGGCAACGACATCGGGGTGGCGCGGTATGCCGTTGCCGATCGTTGGCGAGGGGGTGGCCTCGTGCTGTTGTTCGCGTTGCTCTCGCTGCTGGTAATTGTGGTCGGGGGCGTTCGGGGCGCTCGCGCGCTGCTCGCACTCTGCGTCGCGGGAGTCCTGATCGTGCGGTTCGGCCTTCCTGCACTGTTGTCGGGAGCATCTCCGCTCTTGGTCGCGTGCGGAATCGCCATCGCAGTCGGAGGCAGCACGACGCTCGTCACGGAAGGCTTTACCCGACGGTCGACTGCTGCAATCCTTGGCATTGGAGCCACCCTGGTTGTCGTGGGCGGACTCTCGATCGTCCTAGACAGGCTTCTCGCATTCACGCCGTTCGCTGGCGATGCTGAGCTTCTTAGCCTCCTCCCGGTGCTCGGAGACTTGGTCGACCTGCGCGGCATCGGATTAGCGGCGGCGCTGATTGGCACGATGGGCATCGTCGACGATGTCGCAGCCACACAGGTAGCAGCGGTCGATGAGCTACGGAAGGGAGCACCTCGCGCGTCGAGCCGGGCAATCGCGGCTCGAGCCGTGAGCATCGGTCGTGCGCACATAGCGGCCGTGATCAACACGCTTCCGCTTGCCTACTTCGCGGCTGCCCTTCCGCTGATTGTCTACACGATGTTGGCGCCCGGGGATTTCCTCACGCGCATTAGTACCGAGTCAGTTGCTGTCGAAATCGTGCGCTCCATGGTCGGAACGATCGGAGTGCTCCTCGTGATGCCGCTGAGCACGGTTGCCGCAATCCTCGTCGGAGTCGGAGAAGAATCTTAGCGTGACGACGGTTGGCTAGACGGCGTGGTCGGCGAGCCAGCGCTCGGCGTCGAGCGCGGCTCGGCAGCCATCGCCCGCGGCGGTGACGGCCTGTCGATATCGGTGATCGTGGACGTCGCCGGCGATGAAGACGCCGTCGATCGCTGATGCCGAGGAGTGACCCTTGACCGTCAGATAGCCGGCGGCATCGACGGGGAGCGCTCCGCCGAGGAGCTCGGTATTCGGCTTGTGTCCGATCGCAACGAAGAGTCCCCCGACGGCGAGCCGTTCGGTCGCGCCGTTGCGCGTGTCCTTGAGCGTCAGCGCCTCGGTCTTCGTCTCGCCGATGACCTCGACCACCTCTCGGTTGAGGTGGATGCGGATCTTCTCGTGGGCCGTTGCACGCGCCACCATGATCTTGCTGGCGCGGAAGGTATCGCGGCGGACGATCAGGTGCACGGTGGTGGCGAATCGCGTCAAGAAGAGCGCCTCCTCGAGGGCCGTGTCGCCGCCGCCGACGACCGCGACCTCCTCGCCCTTGAAGAAGAAGCCGTCGCAGGTGGCACAGGAGCTCACCCCTCGCCCTCGCAGTCGGGTCTCCGATTCGAGTCCGAGCCAGATCGCCGATGCACCCGTGGCGACGATGACCGCATCGGCGGTGAACTCGCGACCCGCGCTCCAGGCGCGGAACGGTCGTGATGCGAAGTCCACTCGGTCGACATCTTGGTTGACGATCACGGCGCCGAATCGCTCTGCCTGGGCGATCATCTTCGCCATCAGATCGGGACCGTCGATGCCGTCTGGAAAGCCGGGGAAGTTCTCCACCTCGCTGGTGAGCATCAGCTGTCCACCGGGCTCGTAGCCGGCGAGCAGCAGCGGGGCGAGCTGCGCGCGCGCAGCGTAGATCGCCGCCGTGAGTCCGGCGGGGCCCGATCCGAAGATCATCAGCTTCGAGTGCGTGGGTGCAGATGCGCCCGTGCCGGTGGACGGTGCCGACGTCGACTCGTTCGGCTCAGTCGAACCGAAGTCGATCGTGAAACCCTTCTCGTTCATGCCTGCATTGTAGGCGCTCGACGAACGAGGCGATCAGCGGAAGAGGTCCCAGTCGGCGGGCATCAGGCTCTCGCGGACGCTCCCGGTCTCCGAGGGAGCCGGTCGTGCGCCGCGGATGAAGGCGAGTGGGCGTCTGGCGCTCTTGCCGAGCGCGAGCTCGGCCGCCGCCGCGATCTGGTCCGCGACGGCGCGCACCGTTGCCGCCATGACTCGACCATCGGCATCGGGTCGACCGCGCAGATCGTCCAGCGCCGCGATTCCGGCGAGGCCGATCGCGACATCCGTGATGCCGAGCCTCCATGGGCGACCGAACGAGTCGGTGATGATCACGCCCGGCGCCACGCCCGTCCGCGCGGCGATGGCGGCCCGAATCCGACTCGCCGAGGCATCCGGGTCTCGCGGGAGGAGGGTGACGATCTCGCCGCTCCGTGGCCCGACGTTGCTCGCATCGACCCCGGAATTCGCCAGCACGAAGCCATGCGACGTCTCCGTGATGATGACGCCGCGATCCATGCGCACCACGCGGACCGCCTCTCGAAGCACCACTTCGACCTGTCGCGGATCGCGTTTCCACCTCTCGGCGTAGTCGATCGCTTCGGCGCGCGGTTCGATCGTGGAGAGGTCGACGATCGCACCCTCCGCCTTGGAGACGATCTTCTGGGTGACGCTGATCACGTCGTCGGTGCGCAACGGTCCGAGCGACCGATCGCGGACGAAGCGCTCGACGCGCTCGGCGATGAGCTGGGGCAGGTCGTCGCCCGGTTCGATCTCGCCGAGCCCGTCGATCGGCAGTGCGACCAGGCCCTCGGGTTGGTGGTCGCGTGGTCGACCGTCCGCCGCCGCGGCGGCGAAGTCGTCGGGCGTGTCCAGGTCGGCGGCGAGCGGCGAGCGGAGCTGCGCCACGCTGCTCCCCGTCGACGCGAGTTCGCGAAGATGCAGAGCGCCGCTCCCGTCGCCGTAGCGAAGTCGGAGGCGCGACGGCAGCGGAGTGAACAGCGCCGCGGTTCCGCCGTCGGTCGCTGTCAAGACGCCGCTCTCGCAGCCGCTCGCCTGCCACTGGTCTGCCAGTGCGTCGATCTCGGCCGCCGACACGTGCGCCAGGTCGACCGGAACGATCAGCGCGGTGGAGGCGCCGTCGCGGGTGGCGCGATCGAGTCCGAGTCGGATCGCCTCGTTGAGCTCTGCTCCGCGATCGTCGATCGCATCGGCGCCGGCGGTCTGGGCCAGCGCGCGTGCCATCGGGTCAGGGGTGACGACGATCGTGCGCGAGATGCTGCGTGCGGCGCGAAGCGCGGCGAGCGTGCGAACGAGGAGCCGCGCGGAGAGCTCCATCCGCTCTTGCTCGTCGACTGCCGACTCCATGCGCCGCTTGGAGTCGGCGATGCTGCGAAAGGGGAGGATCGCCGTGATCATGCTTCGCCGCCCCCGGCACGCACGACGCGCAGGGCGAGGTCGAGCCGCGCCGCGTCGTCGTGCATCACGATCGGTGCGCCGATCACCGCCTCGACGAGCGGCGCAAGGTCGGCGCGAAGCTCGGGGGTCAGGTCGCTCTCCTCGACGATGATCGTGTCGAAGAGGCCGGGGAGCGCACGGACCACGCCAACGGGGGAGGCGGGGAGCTTCGCGGCGCCGAGCATGCGATCGGCCGGTCCCTTGAGCGCCTTCCCGCCAACGATCGGCGAGACGCCGACAACGCGCACGCCGCGCTTGCGGGCAGCGCGGATTGCGTCGCGCATGCCGCCGACCGCGAGGATCGGCGCGATGGAGACCATCGGATTCGACGGTGCGACGACGATCAGGTCGGCGCGATCGAGCGCCTGTGCGACTTCAGGAGTGATGCGTGCCTCGTTCGCTCCGTCGAACGCCACCTCCAGCACCTCCGGCTTCGATCCGGCGCCGACGAACCATGGTTGGAACTCCATCCAGCCCTCGGATGTGCGAAGGCGCGTGCGCACGGGGTCGTCGCTGGCGATGAGGATCGGCGCGTCGGCGAGCGAGAGGCGACGCTGCAGCGCTCGATTCACCTCGGTGAGTCGGTCGCCCGATCGCAGCTGCGCGGTACGGTGGACGTGGATCGCCAGATCGCGGTCGCCGAGCTTGAACCAGTCGGGTGCCCCGATCTTGCCGAACTGGTCGAGCGCACTCCAACTCTCTCCGGCCAGCCCCCAGCCGCGTTCGCGGTCGCCGATCCCTGCGAGGGTGTACATGAGGGTGTCGTGATCCGGGCAGATCGTGAGTCCGTGCAGTTCGAAGTCGTCGCCCGGATTGGCGATGACGGCAAGTTCGCCGCGCGGGAGCGCGCGATAGAGACCGTCGGCGAGCTTCGCACCGCCGACGCCTCCGGCGAGTAGCGCGACGCGCGGACTCACGCGGTGAGGCCGGGGAGGACCTCTCGGCCGAAGGCTTCGGCCCACTCGACCTGGTTTCGCCCGACGTTGTGCAGGTAGATCTTGTCGAAGCCCATGTCCAGGTAGCGTTGGATCGCCTTTTGATGCGCGACAAGGTCGCTCGAGATCAGCATGCGACCGGCGAAATCCTCAGGACGCACGAGTTTCGCCATCTGCTGGAAGTCGGCAGGGTTGCGGATGTCTTGCTTCGGAAACTTCATTCCGCCGTTCGGCCACTCGCGCAGCGCGTTCGACAGCGCCTCTTCGTCGGTGGGGGCCCAGGAGAGATGCAGCTGCAGGATCTTCGGCATCGCCGTCGGGTCCTTCCCCGCCGACTTCGCACCCTCCGCAAACTTCTCGAAGACCGTCTGGATCTTCTCGTCTGCCGCGCCAACGGTGATGATCCCGTCGCAGAGTTCGCCCGTCTTCTTTGCGGTGATCGGACCCGCCGTCGCGACGTAGATCGGGGGGAGTGCGGCTGGAAGCGTCCAGAGGCGCGTGCTCTCCAGCTGGTACCAGCGTCCGGCGTGCTTGACCTCCTTGCCCGTGAACAGCTTGCGGATGATCTCGATCGCCTCGAACATGCGTGCGATCCGTTCGCCGACCTCTGGCCAGTATCCGCCGACCACATGCTCGTTGAGTGCCTCCCCCGAACCAAGCCCGAGCCAGTGGCGGTTCGGGAACATCGCCGCCATGGTTGCCGAGGCCTGCGCCACCGTCGCCGGATGCATCCTCCAGCCTGGACAGGTCACGCCGGGGCCGATGTCGCCGCTCGTCTTCTCGGCAAGGAGGGCCATGACGCTCCAGACGAACGGCGCGTTCCCCTGTTCCGGGACCCACGGTTGGAAGTGGTCTGCCGCCATCACGCCGCTCATGCCGGCGCGTTCGGCGGCCACGGCGTATTCGACGATCTCGCGGGGACCGAACTGCTCGAGCATCGCGGCGTAGCCGATTCTGTTCCCACCACCCGCCATCGTCAGGATGCTCCTGCGGTGCGCTTCACGCCCGGCTCGCCGTGCGTGTAGACGGCGTCTGGGACGAGCTCGAAGCCGACGCGCTGCTGCGCACCGAACTCGGCGAGTCTGGCGGCAAGCAGTTCCGGCTTGGTGATGTATCGGGCCGCGATCTTCGCCATCTGCTGCTGGGCCGCCGCTTGATCGTCGATGATGTGCACCCGTCCCACGAGCTGAACGTAGTTGTACCCCTCTTCCACCATCACGGCCACGCGCGGGTCGCGACGCAGGTTGGCCGGCCAGCGGCGACCGTTGGCGCTGTTGAAGAGCACGCGGTCGCCCTCGATTGCGTACCAGACCACAGCGGAAAACGGCGCACCGTCCGCGCCGACGGTCGAGAGGGTGGCGAAGCGAGGTCGCTCCAGGAAGGACCGAATCGCGGGGTCGCTCAGCCGTTCTGCGCTCATGAGGCGTACGCTACACGGTACGGCGCCCACCGTCCCTGGTCGGGCCCAGTAGTTGCGGAGGCAACGTGGCGCAGATCCATCTTCATGCAGAGCCAGGCGACTACGCTCCAGTGGTGCTCCTCCCAGGCGACCCGAATCGCGCCAAGCGAATCGCAGCCAGGTTCGACGGCGGTCAAGATCGGGCGAGGCTGGTCAACGAACATCGCGGTCTGCTCGGGTACACCGGCACCGTCGACGGCGTCCCGGTGAGCGTGCAGACGACGGGGATGGGGACCCCGACCACCTCGATCGTCGTCGAAGAGCTGCTCAACCTCGGCGTCGAGACCTTCATCCGTGTCGGGACCTGCGGCGGATTCCTGCACCTCGATACCGGTGACGTACTCGTCGCGTCGGCTGCCGTGGCAAGTTCCGGCATCGGGCCGATCCTCGGGTTCAACGAGCCGACCGCACCGACCGCCGATCACGACGTCACGAACGCGCTCGTCGCCGCAGCGAAGGCCGAAGGGTTGACGACGCACGTCGGTCCGATCGTCACCTCGGATGTCTTCTACGATCCGGAGCCGCAGGGGACGGCGCGGTGGGGGAGGCGCGGGTATCTCGGCGTGGAGATGGAGTCGGCGGCGCTCTTCCTCTTGGCGATGCGCGAGCGGGCGAAAGGTCGACCCGTCCGAGCGGGAACCATCCTCACCGTCTCCGACACGATCCGAGATCCGAAGCTCGTCGAGGAGAAGCGCAAAGGCGGGAACGAAGCGTGGTATCGGCTCCCCGAGGACGAGCTGATCCAGCGGATCGATCGAACCATCGGTGCGGCCCTCAAGGCGGCGGCGGGACTCGGCGCGCGTTGACAGCACGTCCGTTGCGCCTCGGCGTTGCGCTCGGCACGATCGGACTCTCTGCCCACGAGTGGCTCGATCTCTCTGGAGAACTCGCGAGCCTTCCGATCACCCGCGTCTGGGTCTGGGATCATCTGATGGGCCGCGGGGCACCTGATCGGCCCGTGTTGGAGGCGCTGACGCTCGCGTCGGCGGCACTCGCCCGCCACCCGGGCCTATCGGTCGGCACGCTGGTGCTCGACGTCACCAAGCGCCACCCCGCGCTCGTGGCGAAGTCCGTCGCGAGCATTGCGTCGTTCGCACCCGGCAGGTTCCTGGTCGGACTCGGCGCCGGTGGCGATCCGTCAGAGCATCGCGCGCTCGGAATGCCGTTCGGCAGCAGCGCCGAGCGCATCTCGCAGCTGACCGACAGCGTGGCGATCCTTCGCGCGATGCTGGAGGGCGATCCATCGGCGCGCATCACGCGCAAAGGCGGCCGCGGCGGAGTGATGCTGGAGGACGCGGCCTCGTCGCCTCGACCGGAACCGCCGGTGCCGATCTACATCGCGGGAGATCACCCGGCGAGCATCGGTCTGGCGGCAACGGCCGGAAACGGGTGGATCGCTCCCGTCGCCACGTTCGGCCGCGGAATCGTGCGCCTGAGAGGCGAGGAGCAACGGTGCGGCCGCGCACCGGAAAGCGTCAGCGCCGTCGTACTCCAGGAGCTCGGACGCACCGAGTCGCTGGCCGAAACTCCATTCGGCGCTGACCCACATGCGTGGCTCGCTGCACAGCGGGCGGCGGGCGCCGACGAGGCGATTGTGACGGTGCGAACCGCCGAGGACGTCGCCACGGTATCTGCGATGATGAAGCGATGAGCACGGAGATGACCCAGCCCTGCGTACGGTGCGGAGCCCCAGTCTCGCTGCAGACTGCGCTCTGCGAGCGCTGCAATCCCCTCGGGCTCGCCCAACCGGCGGCGAGCCAGACACACGGCACCGTCTTCCTCGGCATCGGCGCGGCGGTCCTTCTCCTTGCCTCGATCGCCTCGAGCTCGGTGAAGGGGATCGGTCCATTCGATGTTCAGATGTCGCCGCCCGTCTCGGTTCCCGGCGGACTCTCGGTCGAGATGAGCGTGACGAACACCGGAAGCGGGGGCGGAGCGGCGACCTGCCGGGTCACCACGACCAAGCTCGGGAGCGCAGGAATCCAGGAGATCGTCACCACCGAGCGCATCGAGCCCGGCGCCACGGTGCGACTGCAGCGGGAGCTGCGCGCCTTCGGCGACGCGCCGATTCCGCTGCTGGTCAGCTGCGACGGTTAGCTCGACTCGATCGACGCCTTCAATCGACGCAGGTCTGAGCGGAAGATCGCAGCCAAGATCGGTCGCTGGAGGAAGCCCCCGATCGTCGGGAAGAGCGGTGGACGCAGGTGTTCCATCCAGTCGACCGTCGTCGCACCGCCCGGGGCGGCGCCGAAGAGCAGCAGGCCCTCGCCGGTGAATCGACCTTCGTGACGGATGCCGAACGCCGACGGCGGCTCGAGTCGGGTGATGACGACGTCGTCGGTCGTGGAGATGCCGAAGATGCGAACGGTTGCTCGACCGCGCGAGCCGACGCGAATCGGTCCGGGCGTCAGCATCTCGACACGCTTCATCTCGTGCATCCACTCCGGCTGTCGATGGATGTCTGATGCGTACTCCCAGACTCGCTCGATCGGAGCCTCGATCGTGATCGACATGCGCATCTCCGGGCGTGACACGGCGCCGCGGATCACGGCGAGCGCGAGCAGTCGTTCGGCAAGAGCGACGAGGGCCGTCGCCGCCATCAGGAGCAGCGCGGCGAGTCCGAGCGACGGCATCGGTCTCGTCAGGATCCGGTTGGAGGCTCGGTGCGGGTCCGCGCGAAGCGGCACGGGAGCGCGGGTCGGCAGCTCATCGTCACCCCCACATCTTCGCACGGCGCGCTACCCTTAGGGGGCCGTGCAGACCTTCGATTTCCTCGAGCAGATTCCCGATGCGGACCCTGCGGACACCGCGCGTCTGATCGCGGAACTGGAACGCTCGGTCACCGCCCACGGTCCCGAACGCGCCAGGCTCCTGATGATGCGCCTGATGGCTCGTGCTCGAGACTTGGGCGTGGACCTTCCCACGCTGGCAACGACTCCGTACATCAACACGATCAAGACGAGCGACGAGCCTCACTTCCCCGGAGACGAGGCGATGGAGACGCGCATCCGCCACATCGTGAGATGGAATGCGGCGGCGATGGTGCTTCGCGCCAACAAGGAGCATCCGGGGATCGGCGGACACCTGGCCACGTACGCGAGCGCCGCGAGCCTCTATGAGGTCGGGTTCAACCACTTCTTCCGAGGGAAGCAGGGCGGGGCCGGCGACCAGATCTTCTACCAGGGACACGCCGCGCCGGGCATCTACTCGCGTGCCTACCTGGAGGGGCGCATCAGCGCACCGCAGCTCGATCGCTATCGCCAGGAGACGGCCGGCCCCGGTGGGCTGCCGTCGTATCCCCACCCCCGCCTGCTTCCAGACTTCTGGGAGTTTCCGACGGTTTCGATGGGTCTCGGCGGGATCGGTTCGATCTATCAGGCGCGCTACAACCGCTATCTGCAGAATCGCGGGCTCGCCGACACGTCGAACAGCCGCGTCTGGGCCTTTCTCGGCGACGGAGAGATGGACGAGCCGGAATCGGCGGGAGCGCTCACGCTGGCGGCTCGCGAAGGTTTGGACAACCTCACCTGGGTGGTGAACTGCAACCTCCAGCGGCTCGATGGTCCGGTCCGCGGCAACGGGAAGATCATCCAAGAGCTCGAGGGTCTCTTCCGGGGCGCCGGCTGGAACGTGATCAAGGTGATCTGGAGTCGCGAGTGGGATGATCTGCTCGCGCGGGACGACGATGGGGAACTCGTCAGGAAGATGGACACGACCGTCGACGGCGAGTTCCAGAAGTACATCGTGGCCGGCGGTGCCTACATACGCGAGCACTTCTTCGGTCCCGAGCCGGCTCTGAAGAGGCTGGTCGAGCATCTCAGCGACGACGATCTCGTGAAGCTCCGTCGCGGCGGACACGACTACCGCAAGATCTACGCCGCCTACGCTGCTGCAGTTGCGCACCGAGGGGCGCCGACGGTCATCCTGGCGAAGACGGTGAAGGGCTGGACCCTCGGACCGTCTGTGGAGGCGACGAATCCCGCTCACCAGGCGAAGAAGCTCTCGGAGGCGGAACTGTTCGCCTTCCGAGATCGGCTCGGCCTGCCGATTCCCGATGCGAAGATCCCCGAGGCGCCGTACTACCATCCTGGTCCGAAGAGCGCCGAGGTCGCCTACATCGCAGAGCGCCGCGCCGCCCTCGGCGGTCCGCTCCCTTCGCGCGTCGTGCATCCGGTCACCTGGACCGCGCCGCTCGCGGCGGTCGACGAGGAGTTCGCAGCGGGAAGCACCGTTCCGGTCAGCACGACGATGGCCTTTGCGAAGTTGCTGCGCAACCTGATGCGCGACCCGGCCGTGGGCAAGCTCGTCGTCCCGATCGTCCCCGACGAAGCACGGACATTCGGCATGGATCCGCTCTTCAAGCAGGCGGGAATCTATGCGCCGTTCGGTCAGCGATATGAGCCGGTCGACTCTGAGCTCTTGCTCAGCTATCGCGAGTCGCAGAACGGCCAGGTGCTCGAAGAGGGGATCTCCGAGGCGGGCTCGATGGCCTCGTTCCAGGCGTCCGGAACGGCGTATGCCACTCACGCGGTCGGGACGATTCCCTTCTACGTCTTCTACTCGATGTTCGGATTCCAGCGAGTCGGAGACCAGATCTGGCAGAGCGGCGATGCGCGGGTCCGGGGCTTCTTGATCGGCGCAACGGCCGGACGCACCACGCTGGCAGGGGAGGGGCTCCAACACGACGACGGCCACTCGCAGCTGATCGCCCACGCCATGCCGCACGTCGTCGCCTACGATCCCGCGTTCGCCTACGAGATGGCGGCTCTTGTGCGCAAGGGGATCCAGCGGATGCACGAGCGCGGAGAGGACATCGTCTACTACCTGACGATCTACAACGAAAACCAGGTGCAGCCTCGCCTCCCAGACGGGGAGAACATCACTGAGGGGATCCATCGGGGCCTCTACAGGTTCGCCGAGGCGGACGCGGCGTCGAGTGGGCCGAAGGTTCGACTCCTCGGTTCGGGCGCGATCATGGGCGAGGTGCTCAAGGCTCGCGACCTGCTCCGAGAACGATTCGGCGTGCGGGCCGAGGTCTGGTCTGCAACCTCGTACTCCGAGCTGCGCCGCGAGGCGCTCGTCGTCGAGCGATGGAATCGGCGCCATCCGGAGTCGACGCCGCGGAAGGCGTGGTTGCAGGAGCAGCTCGGCGACGACCCCGCGCCGATCGTTGCGGCGAGCGACTGGATGACCGCGATACCGGATCTCGTGGCCCCGTGGATCGAGGTGCCGTACCTCGTGCTGGGGACGGACGGCTTCGGCCTCAGCGACACCCGCGAAGCGCTTCGCGCCTTCTTCTCGGTCGATGCCACGCACATCGCGGCGGCGGCGATGGTCGCGCTCGCCCGAAGCGGCGAGCGCACCGCTCGCGAAGCGTCCCAGGCGATCAAGGAGCTCGGCATCGATCCCGAGCTTCAGCCGGTCTTCGTGTTGGATCGTTGAGCTGCATCGACGAGGAGGCCTGACGTGGAGAACATCATCGCTCCCTTCACCAGCGGACTGCTGACCGGCCTGCGCGAGGGCGTCGAGGCGGCGCTGATCGTCGGCATCATCGCCGGCTATCTGGTCAAGATCGGACGAGGCGATCGACTCTTCGTGATCTGGACGGGTGTCGGACTGGCGGTGCTCGCTTCGGCGCTGATCGGGGCCGGCATCTTTGCGACGTTCGGCGCGCTCGAGGGCGCCGCCGAGAAGGCCTTCGAGGCCACGGCAATGCTCGTCGCGAGTGCCGTCGTCACCTGGATGCTCTTCTGGATGCGGCGTCAGGCGGCCTCCCTGAGCGGCGAGCTTCGGGAAGGGATCGACAGGGCGCTGGTCTCTGCTCCGTTGCTCGGTCTCGGCGGGCTCGCCTTCACCGCGGTGATCCGCGAGGGGATCGAGACATCGCTCTTCCTCATCGGTCAGGCGGCCGCCGTGGCCTCGAACGGTGCGGGAGCCTGGGTCTTCTTCGGTGCGATCGTCGGACTGGCGATTGCGGTGGGGATCGGTGCCGCAATCTTCAAGTTCGGCACGCGACTCAATCTGCAGCGCTTCTTCCAGTGGACGGGGGCCGCATTGATCGTCATCGCCGCCGGGCTGCTCTCGCACGGCGTTCACGAGCTGATCGGCCTCGGGCTGCTGCCGCCGCTTGCAACCGATGTCTACAACCTGACCGCCGCACTTCCGGACACAGAGGGGATCGGCCTCTTCTTGCGCGCTGTCGCGGGGTACAGCGCTGCGCCCGAACTGCTGACGCTCGCCGTCCATGTCGCCTACCTTTCGATCGGCCTTCTTCTCTATCTGCGTCCAGTTGCCCGTCCGCGCACCGGAGCGGGGTCCGCCCCCAAGGGATGACCGACGGTCGCGCGCTCGCGATCAGTGCGCACGGCCTCCACGTTTCGCGAGGTGGCCGGCGGGTGATCCGCGGGCTCGATCTATCGCTTGCAGAAGGGGAGTCGCTGGCGATCATCGGTGCGAACGGGTCCGGAAAGAGCACCCTCCTTTCGCTCGTGGCCGGACTTCTGCCTCTCGACTCAGGAGATCTTCAAGTCTTCGGTGCGCCGCCGCGCGCCGGACGTCGCGATGTCGCGATCGCCTTCCAAGATGCCCGCCTGATGAACTGGCGCAGCGCGCTGCGAAACGTCACGCTCCCGCTCGAGGTGGGCGACGAGAGGCGCAGCGTGGCCGATCAAGCGGTCCGGGCCGACGCCGAGCGCGCGCTTGCGAGGATCGGCGCTGCAGCGGTCGCCCAGCGGAGCCCGACCGAACTCTCTGGCGGCGAGCGGCAGCGCATCGCACTGGCGCGAGCGCTGGTGCGTACGCCTCGGTTGATCCTCTTGGATGAACCGTTCAGCGCGCTCGATGCGCTGACCCGTGATCGACTCGACGAGGAGCTGCCCGACGTTGTCGGCGATGCCAGCCTGCTGTTCGTGACTCACGACATCGACGAAGCACTCCTCGTCGCCGACCGGGTTGCCGTGCTCGGCAGCTCCGGCACGATCGTGGCGGAGGCTCCTGGCCTGCGTGGCCTGCCTGCGGCGAGGCGTCGCGCCGCCCTGGGAGATGCTGGCCCCGCCGCACATCGGCAGTCGTTGAGGGCGTCGCTCCATGTCTAGCGCTGCACGCAATTCAACGGTCGCGCCTGCCCTGTTGGCCCTGCTCCTGATCGGCGTGTGGGAGGGGCTCGTGCGCCTTCTTGCCGTGCCTGTCTATCTCTTGCCCGCTCCCAGCGACGTTGCCGTCCGCTTCGCCACCGCCTGGGCCGACGGCACGATGCCGCGGCACCTCGCGCCGACGGTCGTCGAGCTGCTGCTCGGCGGGATGATCGGGGGCGTCCTCGGTCTGTCGATCGGCGTCGGACTCGGCCTCTCCGGCGCTGCACGCCGCATCGCGAGTCCGTACCTCGTCATCGCGCAGTCGACACCGATCCTTGCGCTCGGGCCCCTGCTCGTGCTCTGGTTCGGTCCGGGTGCCGCTGCGAAGGTGGCGATTTGCGCTCTGATCACACTCTTTCCGCTCGCGATCGCTGCCCTCGTGGCGGTGCGCGATGCCGATCCCGGTCTCCTCGAGTTGATGCGGTCCCTTGGCGCCAGCCAACGCGAGCGACTCCTCCTGGCGCGGTTGCCGAGCGCGCGAAGCGGCATCTTCGCGGGCGCGCGAGTTGCGGCGACCCTCGCCGTTGTCGGAGTGATCGTCGGCGAGTGGCTCGGCGGCAGTTCGGGACTCGGCATCCTGCTCAATCTCGCCCGAGGCTCGCTCTTCGACACGCCGCTGATGTTCGCCACGCTGGTGCAGATCGCGATCCTCGGACTGACGTCATACGGACTGGTCACGGTTGCAGAACGGCTATCATCTCGTCTGATTCAGTAATCTGGTCCGCGTCTCTGCGGAGAGGAGTCGAGGGAACCCATGTCGATTCGGACCGGTCTCAGGAAGTTGCGCCGCGTCACGCCCTTGGCAGCGTCGCTGCTGATCGCCGCTGGGTGCGCGGGCGCGCCCGCGCCGACGTCGACGCCATCAGGCGATGCGGCGCGAACCGTGTTGAGCGTCGGGCTCGGGTACATCCCGGGCGTGCAGTTCTCGCCTTTCTACCTTGCCCAGCAGAGCGGCGCGTACGAGGCGGCCGGACTCGACGTGACGCTGCAGAACCAGATCGACCCCGACCTGATCAGCCTTGTCGGCAGCGGCGGGATCGACTTGGCGCTCGCCGATGGGACGAGCGTGATTCCGGCCGTCTCCCAGGGGATTCCCGTTCGCTATATCGCAACGATCTACGGCGTCTTGCCGAACGTCGTGATCGCGCGCGCTGACGCCGGGATCTCGACACCGAGCGATCTCGCCGGTGCGCGCGTCGCCACGCCGGGCCAGTACGGGTCCGGCTATCTGACCCTGCTCGGCATCCTGGAAGACGCGGGACTCTCCGTCGGCGAGATCCAACTCGATCTCTACCCGGATTTCAGTCAGACCCAGGCGCTGATCAGCGGAAAGGCCGACGCAGCAACGGGCTTCGCCAACAACGATCTTGTGCAGGCCGAGGCGGCGGGCCTGAGCCTCTCGGTCTTCTACGCTTCGGCATCCGCGCCGTTTGCGGGTCCGGGGCTGATCAGCTCGCCGGAGACGATCGGTGCGAAGGGCGATGCGATTCGAGCCTTTGTCCGCGTGACCCTGGAGGCGATGGAGCGGATCTCTGCCGATCCGCAGCTCGGTGTCGAGGCGGCGGGAGCGGTCGTGCCGGAGCTCGTGGCCGATGCGGCTGCGCGCGAGCGCGCGCTCGCCGTGATGGAGGCGACGATCGAGATCTGGCGAGGCCCGGT
>CAWULR010000003.1:0-35996 GCA_963923845.1 uncultured bacterium | reverse complement strand
CGCAGGCGAAGGCGAGAGCCCGGGCCCGGTGGGAGGAGGGAAACGACGAACGAAGCGAGCAGATCGCCGCAGCGGTCCCGCCGAAACCGACCGGGGAGCAGCGTCGAACAGAGGGTGCGACAACGCCGTATACGCCGATCGATCGAGCCGCCCAGGAGGTGATCGCCCAGCGGCGCAGCGGCGGCGTGCGTGCGCGCACCTCGCCCCGCGGGTCCGAAGCACGTGCTCCTCGACCGAGTCGGGAGAGCCGAGCGCGAGATGCGGCGCGGCGTGCAGCGAAGGCGCGGGCCGAGCGCGGTCCGGGGTCCGAGCCGCAGATCGAACGCTCGTGGGCCGAGCGTCCTGCAACCGGGCCGTCGCCGTTCCGCCGTGCGGCGACCGCGTTCGCCGAACGACTCGAGCGACGCTTTCCGGCGCTCGCCAGCAAGGTTGCGCCGCCGCGACTCGGGTCCGAGTACGTATCGCCGAAGCGTTCGGACGACGACGGCACGACGCGAACTCGCCGCATCACCGCCTCCGCTCTGCTCGCCGCCGTGCTCATCGCCGGCTTGGGAGGCGGCGCGGCGCTTTACCTCAACCAGGCGAGCCCGAACCTCGACGACGCGGCGTCGGCGCGCAAGGCATTGGAGGAGGCTCGTCAGGCGATCGTCGAAGCACTCGATCCGAGAACCGACCTGCTCGACAACGATCCTGAACGTGCACGGAAGCTCCTGATCGCTGCAACCGAGGGCTTGAACATCGCCGAATCCGGCGGAGCGTCGGCGAGCGAGATCGCAGCGCTGAGAACCCAGATGGCCCCCGCGCTCAATCAGATCTTCTTCCTCACCGAGGCGAGCGTTATGGAGGTCTTCGACTTCTCTACGGCCAGCGTGCCGATCTCCATCACCGCCATGACACAGGGACCGGACGGCTACTCGTACATCATCGACGACTACTCGGGCGCCGTATACCGCGTCGATCCTGGAGCGCAACCGAATCCGCGAGCAACAGTCGTCTTTCAGCCGGGATACGACCTGTACGGCAGCAGGACGGGACGAGCGCAGGCGATCATGTCCGCGGGGCCCGACCTGGTGATCTTCGACGCATCGTCGAATCTCTGGCGTTGGCGACCTGCGGACGCAAGCGGCAAGGGAACACTCGTGAAGCTGCGGGTCCGCGACGGAGAGCTGTGGGGAAGCGACGTGAAACACATCGCCGGGTTTGCCGCAGACGAAGGAACGGGGCTCTATCGCCTCTATGCAGTCGACCCATCTGCACGGCAGATCCTCCGTTACGCGCCCGCGCCCGACGGCACGGGCTATCCGGCTCCGCCGACCGGGTATCTGATCAACCCAACGTCGCTCGCCAACGTCGACAGCCTTGCGATCGACGGCGACCTCTACCTCTCGCAACAGGGCGCGATCGTTCGATACGTTGGCGGTGCAATCGACGAGTGGTCGGCCGCTGACCCGGGAGACGGCGCGTTGCGCAGCGCACCGGAGATCAGCCTGATCCTCTCTGCGGGCGCGAGCCGGACCGGCGTGATCTTCGCGTGGGACAGCAAGAACCAGCGCATGCTTGCGTACAGCAAGGGAAGTTCCGGCGCCGTGCTCGCGCAGTACAGGCTTCGCTCGGACGATGACGCCACCATCTCGATCGTCGACGGATACCTCTCGCTTGCCGCCGACGGCGGCGCGCCGACGTTCGTGTTCGCCGAGAAGAACCGCATCCGAAGCGCGGTGCTCGGCGGCAGCGTCGCTCCCGGCGACACGCCCTCGGTTGCGCCGACGGCCGCTCCAGTCATCGAGCTGCCCAGCGCGCAACCTTGAGAGACTCCCGCCACCGCGCCTCCCGAGAGGCACGCGGCGGAGAAGGGTGCGATCATCCGACGATGGATCTACGGCGCGCAACAGTCGAAGGAGTTCGCATCCAGATGCTCTCTGGGACGCATATCCTGCTCCTCCGCGACGCGGAAGAGCGGCGGTATCTGCCGATTCCGATCGGGCCGAACGAGGCGAACGCGATTGCGCTCCACCTCCAAGGGGTTCGGCCGGAGCGACCGCTCACCCATGACATCGCGACGTCGATGATGAGCGCGCTCGGCGCCGAACTGCGCGAGGTGCGCATCATCGAGCTCCGCGACGAGACCTTTCGCGCCCGCATGCTGGTTGCGACAACAGGGGGCTCGGTGCAGGAGCTCGACGCACGGCCGAGCGATGCCGTTGCCCTCGCCCTGCGGGCCAACGCCCCGATCTTCATCTCGCTCGACCTGCTGGCGTCGGAAGGCATCGTTCCCGAGGCGGCGGAAGAGGAGCGGCTCTCGCTCTTCCGGGACTTCGTCAACTCGCTCGACGGAGACGAGGGCAGCCCGACCTGAGCGCCTAGAGGAGCGTGGCGCCGCGGCGAAGGGCAGCCTCGCGATCGCGCCAGAGCGCAACGCGGAGCGACCAGAAGTCGCGAATCGCCCGAACCACGACGCCGACGCGCGCACCGGTCGCCGAACCGGCGACCCGCGGATAGTGCGGCACGCCGACCTCGCTGATCGACATACCGCTCGCCCGCAGCTTGATCAAGAGCTCGGCGGAGAAGAACGCGCCGTCTGACGCAACGGCG
The DNA here is from genome assembly GCA_963923845.1 of uncultured bacterium. Classification (GTDB taxonomy): domain Bacteria; phylum Chloroflexota; class Limnocylindria; order Limnocylindrales; family Limnocylindraceae; genus Limnocylindrus. Next base: position 33,404 of record CAWULR010000003.1, on the reverse strand, counting down.
ACTCCGACCAGCGCACGCCGCTCGAACAGCTTCATCGCACAGTCCACATCGCGGACGTCCAGGGAGAACCAGACTCGATTCGCCAGCCGATACAGTCCGGCATAGATCCGTCGAAGGAGCGGATCGGCACGGTGCGCTCTGAATCCAACGGTCACCGGAGCGCCGAGCCGACGCGACGCCTCCAAGAGTCGGGAGAGGTCGGCCACGCGGAATTGACGGTCGCCATCGGTGAAGGCGATGTGGCCCATGCGCGCCGCTGCGAAGCCGCTGCGAAGCGCCCCGCCGTATCCGCGGTTCACCTGATGTCGCACCAGGCGAATCGTGTCGGGGTGCGCAGCGACGAGACGTTCGGCAAGCGTCGCGGTTCCGTCGGTCGACCCATCGTCCACGATGATCACCTCGAAGCGAGCGGCAAGCGCTGGCAGCGCATCGAGCGCTTCGTCCACGAGAGCAGCGAGGTTCTTCTCTTCGTTGTGACACGGAAAGAAGAGCGAGAGTTCGTCGATCAGTATCGGCACACCCTTCCTCCGCGGCTACACTCACGTCATGAGCGCCGCCAAGGGGAGACTGTCGAACGACTGGCCCGCCGTCGCGAGCATCGCGCTCATCGCCACCTGCGCCGTCACGCTTCGGCTCATCATCGCATACGTGCTTCTGCCGTCCGACGCAGGATTCGCGGCGGATCTCAACGCGTTCCGCAGCTGGTCTGCGGACCTCGGCGCGAACGGGCCGTGGGGAGTCTACGCACGCGGCTACTTTCTCGACTACCTGCCGGGGTATCTGTGGATCCTCTGGCCGCTCGGCGCCGTCGCCGCGGCGGTGACATCGAACGCCGACCCTGGGTCGTTGGTGAAGCTGCCGGCGATCGTCGCCGACGCACTCGTCATCGTGGCAAGCGCACGACTCGCCGCCGATCTCGGCGCTTCGGTTCGCGCGCAGCGCGTCGTCGCGCTCCTCCTTGCCTTCACGCCGATCATCTGGATCATCTCGGCGGTGTGGGGGCAGGTCGACGCCGTTGGCACCGCACTGCTGCTGTTCGCCACGTCCGAGTTGGTGCGCGGCCGGACGCTGCGCGCGTCGGCACTGGCCGCACTGGCCGCGGTGGTGAAGCCGCAGTTCGGCATCGTGGTCCCGCTCGTGGCGGTCATCGCGCTCGTCCGCGCGCGACGCGCGGGCGATCCGTGGGGCGCGGTGTTGGCGGGACTCGTCGGCACCGCGGTCGTGTCGCTTGCCGCCTTCCCGTTCGGGCTCACCGTGCTCGACGTGTTCGGCAAGGTCGGGGAGGCGGCGGGAAACTACCCGTACCTGAGCGTCAACGCCTGGAATCCGTGGGCGCTCGCCAGCACGGACGGGAGCGGCCTCCTCCTCAACGGCACCTGGGGGAGCGATCTTGCGCCGCTCATCCCAGAAGGTCCTCCTGCCATCTTCTTCGGCGCTGCTCTCTTGCTCGGCGCACTGATCGTCTCGCTGTGGGCGGCGCGAAGGGACACCTCGGCGACGACCGTCGCCGCGCTTGCCTTCCTCGCGATCGCCTTCTTCGTGTTGCCGACACGCGTCCACGAGCGGTACCTGTATCCGGCGATTCCGCTCACGCTCGCGCTCGCCGCAGCGCTGCCGAAGTGGCGGGTCGTCGCAGCCGCCGTCGCGTCCGCCTTCGTGCTGAACAGCTGGGGAGCGCTGACACTCGACTACCTGAAGAATCCCGGGCTGCCCGATCTCGGACCGATCGCCGACGCGCTCCATACTCCGGCGGCGATCGTGCTCGTGGCCGCACTCTCGCTGTGTGCACTCGCGGCGAGCGGCTGGCTGCTGCTCCGTCTCAGCGCGCCGCGCGGAGAACCGCTGACCTCGGCTGCCACCCGGATCGCACACCGTTCGCCGACTCCCCGCCCCGCCCCGAGAGCCACGCTCAACCGCGTCGACCTCTGGATGATCGTCGTCGTCGCCGTGACCGCCCTTTCGCTGCGCGGGTGGCGCGTCGGCGAACCCGCGCGATTCGAGTTCGACGAGGTCTATCACGTGCGCACCGCAACGGAGTTCATGCAGTTCTGGAGATACTCGGAACCGCACGCGATCTACGAATACACGCACCCGCACCTCGCCAAGTATGCGATTGCCGCCGGCCTCGAGCTCATCGGCGCGCCGCGTGTCGACGGAACGAGCAGGTTCGGTTCCGCGATCTCCGCAATCGCGTCGCGACCCGATCGGGCGAACGGCGACGCACTGATCTGGATCGCGACCGCAGCGCGCGTGGAGATCGTGCGCGCCGAAACGCGTGCGATCGTCGGTGCCATCGACATGCCGGCGGCGACGCATCTTGCCGCCGCCGACGACGGTTCGCTCTGGGGTGTCACAGCGGGAGGAGATGTCTTCCACGCAACCGACGACGGCGCGGAGAGCGGAGCCGCGGGGCAGATCGAACGGTGGTCTGGCGTCGCTGAAGACGCAGTGGCCATCGCGCCGTACGGGACGAGCCTGTTCGTTGCGGCCGGAGATCGGGTTGCTCGAATCAGCGGCGGTGTTGTCGAAGCAGAGTCGACGGTGCGCGGCGTCGCCGATCTGGTCGTGGTGCGCGTCGACGGAACCGACCGCGTCGTCGCGTCCGGCGCGGACGGCATCACGACCATGAGCGCGGCCGACCTGAGCGGCGCAGTCACCAGTGCTCGACCGGGCGGCGTCACGAGCCTCGAGGCGGTGAACTGGTTCGACGCACCGCGGATCTACGCCGCCACCGCCGACGAGGTCGTGGTCTACACGGTGCGCAGCAGCGGTGCCGCAGACGAATCGGCGAGAGTCGCGCTTCCGGGCGCGACGGCCATCGTGGCCAACGACGCAACGCGGATGGTGCACGTTGTCGCGCCAGGCGAGCACGGCACTGCTCTTTGGAGCGTCGAACCGAACGGCAACGCACGATTCTCCGACGTGTCGTTGGGTAGCGATCCTGCGGGTGGACCGGCGAGCGCTGAGATTGCGGGAGCTGCGCTCGACGCCTCCCCTGGGCTCCCAGGTGGTGGTCGCGGTGAGCTGCTCGTCGCGTGGCCAGACGGAGCGATCGTGCAGGTCGACGTCGGCAGCCTGACGGGTGGTTGGCGCTGGCCCGGAGTCGTCGCCGGTGCGATCGCAGCCGCGCTCCTCGTGCTGCTTGCACGACTCCTCACCGAGCGACGCGATGTGGCGGCGCTCGTCGGCGTCCTTGCGCTTCTCGACGGCGCCGGGTTCGTGCAGAGCAGAGTTGCGATGAACGACGTCTATCTCCTCGCCGCCCTCCTCGCCGGCAGCTGTGCATTCGTTGCGTGGCTCCAAGGCCGAGTGCCCTCTGCCGGCGGGCGTGCGCTGCTCCTCCTTGCCGCCGGAACCACACTCGGCGCCGCGTTGGCGAGCAAGTGGGTGGCGGTGTACGGCGTCGGAGCCCTCGGCGCAGCGTGGCTGTCGCGAAGCGCCGTCGGGCGCACGCTCCTGGTCGGCGGACTCGTGGTGCTCGGCGCACTCCTCGTTCCTCCCGCACTCGCTCGCTCTGCCGAGAGCACGCGGATCCCGAACCTCCCCTTCCTCTTGGTGGCGCTCGCGACCGTGATCGGCGCGACGGCGGCGGCCTGGCGCGCCGGCCTGGTCACCCGCGCCGATCTGTCGCCTCGCGCCGGAGTGCGCCTGGCGACATGGAGCCGAGAGGCACTCCTGGTCGGGCTCGCCCTCGTCGCGATCCCGCTCGGTGTCTATGTCGCGAGCTACCTCCCCTGGGCGGCGCTCGGAAACCAGATCGTTCCCGGATGGCCTCCCGGCAACACCGGTCAGACGCTCGTCGACCTCACCGCGTCGATGTATCGCTATCACGACACGCTTCGCGTCGCGCACGCCGCGAGCTCGCCGTGGTGGGCGTGGCCGTTCGACCTCAAGCCCGTCTGGTTCTCGCAAGAGAGCTACGCAGCGCTCGGATCGTGGACGGGCGCCGTGTACGACGGCGGAAACGTCGCGTCGCGGATCCTCGGAGTCGCCGGGACCGGATGGATCGCGTTTCAGGCATGGAGACAGCGGAGCATCGGGCTCGCGATCGTGCTCGTGCTCTACTTCGCGCTCTGGTTGCCGTGGGCGCGCATCGATCGCGCAGCATTCCAGTACCACTACTTCCCGTCATCGCAGGTTGCGCTCGTCTCGCTCGGACTCCTGCTTGCCGACGTGCGCCGTGGCGATGCGGTCGCGGCACGCTGTGCGCGCGTCGGTCTCGGCGCGCTTCTCGTCGCTGCGCCGCTGCTCTGGGCGCTTGTCGGTCCGCTCTGTTCGCTCGCCGGTGTCGTGGATGTCTACGCCGGAAGCGAGGTGTGCACCGCGAGCGGCTTTGCAACGCCTGGACCGATCATCGGCGCCGCGCTGTTGATTCCGGCGGCGTACGCGGCCTGGTCGATCCAACGGATCGCAGACCCGCAACGGATCTTCCGCTGGTCGCTCGCTGCCATCGTCGCCGTTGCGGTTGTCTGGTATCCGAACTGGGCGGGACTTCCGTTGCCGACGGGCATCCACAACGTCTATCAGGGAATCCTTCCGACGTGGACCTGGGCGTTCCAGTTCGGCGTGACACTCGAGAAGCCGGGTGAGGCGGTTGCAACAGGCGACGGAGTGCTCGTCGTGTTCGGGCTCCTTGCGATCGCGGCGCTAGCCACCCGCGCCCTGCTCGAGCGCGCGCGCAGAGGCGAACTCGACCAGGATCGCGCGTAGCGGTACACCATCCGTCGCCAAGAGTCGCTCCACGCCGGCCGGGAGCGCCACCGCCTCTCCGCTGGCTACGCGTTGACGTTCATCCGCGAGTGCGAGCCACCCACCGCCTTCGATGACGATGAGCAGGCCGTCGTTCGGACTGCGGATCGGCCCGAGTGCGGCGCGCTCGGTCAGTGCGATCTCCGTGATGTGCGCGCTGCCGCCGGAGTGGAGCAGGGCGCTTGTGACGCCGATCGCGCCGGCTTCGCGCTCTGGACGGCGACTGCCGGGACCGAAGCGGCGGATCTCCACCGCGCGAAGCTCAGCGCCGCTTGCTGCCGCCGCGGCGGTTCGCTCGCTTGATCGTCGCTTCGACGCCGTCGCTCACCTGACGACGCGTACGCAGCATCGCCTCGTGCGCAGCCTCGCCGGCGAACTGCGGCGGGAAGCGGTGGACGACGGTGTCGCGGAAGAGGTAGAAGCCGACCAGCGTCGTGACGATCGGGAAGATGCCGTACCACTGGAATGCGGCGTAGACAAGGTTGAGGCCGAAGGTGGAGACGCCGATCCAGAGGAGGTACTCCCACTCATCGCCGAGGACTCCCTTGGCGCGCGAGCCGCGAGTGGCGACGGAGTAGGCGACGATCGTCGCGATGAAGAGCGCGAGGTTGACGACCCAGAACGGCGTGTAGAAGGTGCCGAGTCGCGCATTGAGTGCGACGAAGAGATACTCCCAGGGCCACTGTGCCATTGCGCTACCTCACGATTCACATCGACCCGACAGATGGTCGATCCGCCGTACGAGTATGCCATCATCGCCCCCATGCGGGTCCTCCTCGTCGCCTCGCCAGCAGCGCCTGCGATCGCGCGCTTGGTGCCGACGCTCGCCACGCTGCGCACGCTCGGTGCGGAGATCCTCGCGCACGAGCCGCTCGGCGAGGAGCTTGCTCGCGAGGGCCTCCCTCACGCCACGCTGGACGCGGCCGCACTCGACGCCGCCGTTCGCAGCATGACGACGGGTGATCTGCTGATCGCCCCGCTCGAGTCCGGCGACGGACGAGAACCGCTCGCCGCGGTGGCTCGCGCGCTCGGCCTCGGTTCGCAAACCCCGTTGATCGTGGTCGATCCGGCCGATGCGGGAGACCTGATCGGCGCGCTCTCTCGAGCACGCTCCGGAGGCGAGCCGAGTCGCGCCCTCGACGGCCCGACACACGATCGCCTGGTCCAACGCGCGGCCTTCGCGGTCGCCGCGGCGCTCGCGCCGGTCGCTCGCGGACACGAGCGGCTGCCGGAACGCGAGGTCATCCTCCTCGAACGGATGCGCACCTTCGCGCACGGCGAGAATCCACATCAAGAGGCGGCGGCGTATCGCCGCAGCGAACAGTCGACCGCCGGTCCGCTCGGCGCCCAACTTGTCCAGGGCACCGAGCCGACGCTGAACGACCTGCTCGACCTGGATGCCGGCGCACGACTCGTCGCCGATCTTCCGATCCCGAGCGTCGCGCTCGTGCGCCACACCGATCCGATCGGCGTGGCGACGGCAGAGACGCCGCTCGGCGCACTGCGCCGAGCGCTGGAGACCGACAGCGTCGCGACGTCCGGAGCGATCATCGCGCTGAACACGCCGATCGACCAGGCCGCAGCCGCCGAGATCGCGAACGGTAGCTACGAGGCCGTGATCGCGCCTGGTGTCGCCGACGAGGCGGCGGCACGCGCGCTCGGAGCCCGCGCCGATCTCCGCGTGCTCATCTACGCCGCAGCGCATCCGTCGACGCTCGACATCATCGGTCTCGGCCCAGCAGTGTTGCTGCAGACACCGGATCACGGAGCGATCGAGCGCAGCGAACTTCGCGTGGTGACCGATCGTCGACCGACGCTCGAGGAGCTGACCGACCTTCTCTTCGCCTGGCGCACGGTGCGTCACGTCCGCTCGAATGCGATCGTCGTCGCGCGCGGTGCGGCGACGCTCGGCATCGGCGCGGCGCAGGTGAACCGACGCGTCGCCGTGGAGATCGCGCTGCAGCGCGCAGGCGATCGAGCGCGCGGCGCGGTCCTCGCGAGCGACGCCTACTTCCCGTTCGCCGAGGGGATCAGCGCCGCAGCAGCGGCCGGCATCACCGCGGTCGTGCAACCCGGCGGGTCGCGGCGAGACGCCGCCGCGATCGAGATCGCCAACCGCAACGGCATGGCGATGGTCTTCACCGGTCGTCGTCACTATCGGCGCTGAGCGCTGAGCCAGAGCGATGAGCAGCGAACTCGAGGCGCGCATCGACGCAGAGATCGCGGAGCGCGGAGCGATCTCGTTCTCCCGATTCATGGAGCGCGCGCTCACCGAACCCGGTCTCGGCTACTACGTCACGCGTCAGGTGCGCGCAGGTCGGGAGGGCGATTTCATCACGGCGCCCGAGCTGCACACGCTGCTCGGCTCTGCGCTCTCGCGCCTGGCGACCGAGGTGTGGCGCCGGCTCGGCGAACCTCGACGGTTTCGCTGGGTCGAGTATGGCGCCGGATCCGGTGCACTCGTGCTCGCGGTGATCGCGCAGCTGCGGCGCGACCGATCGCCGCTCGTCGACGCGCTCGAGATCCAGCCGATCGACGTCAACGCGCACCGCAGCGACGAGCTGCGCAGCGCCGTCGGCAGAGTGCAGGAGCGCGGTTCGCCGTCGCTCGTCGCCGACGGCGCGCCGCCGGTCGCGGGCATCGTCATCGCCAACGAGTACCTCGATGCGCTTCCGTTCGACATCTTCGTGGGACGAAGCGGCGCACCGTCGGGACTCGCCGAGCGGTGCGTCGGTCTCGCCGACGACCGCACGACGCGAATCTGGGTCGAACGAGCACTCGATTCGGATCGCGCGCGCCGCGTCCTCGATCGCTTCGGTGCGCCACTCGCCGAGGGACAGCTGGCGGAGGCCTGCTTCGCCATCGAGCCGTGGTTCCGCGAGGTGACGACACGGGTGAGCGACGGTCTGGTGGTGGTGATCGACTACGGACGCGATGGCGCGCTGCTCCGCGATGCGAGGAGCCGGATGGCGGGGACAGCGCTCGCCTATCAGGGTCATCGAGCGACGGCGGACCTGCTGAGCGAACCCGGTGAGCGCGACCTCACCGCCCATGTGGACCTCACCGCGCTGCGCCGCGCCGCAGCTGCGGCCGGACTCGAGCCGGTGGCCCAGACGAACCAGGCGGCGTTCATCGCGGGGGCCGGGCTGGAGAGCGAACTCGACCGCGTGCGGCGCGGGCCCGACGCGACGCTCGAAGGGGCGATCGCCCTGCGGTCGGCCCTCGCCCACCTGATGAATCCACGTGGCATGGGAGGTTTCGCCGTCGAACTCTTCGCCAGCGGTGCTCCCGAGCGGCGACGGCGTATCGCCGATCGTGCCAATCCGCTCCCCGGCGCAGCGGCTCCGAACCGCCCCCTCGTCTAGAATCTTCGCAGGATCCACCCTTCGTTCCGCACGGGGCGCAGCACGGAAACAGGGGTCCAACAGAGGAGCTGCATGAACGGACTCTGGTACGTCCTCGGCTTCGCCGGCGCGGGTGTCTCCTTCGTCTTCCTGACGATCGGCATCGCCTGGTTGATCTCCCACCGCACGCGAGGGAGCCGCGGCAAGCAGGTCCCCTACGAGTCGGGCATCGACACCTACGGCGACACCCACGGGCGCTTCGGCCTCTCCTTCTATCTCTATGCCCTCCTCTTCGTCGCCTTCGACGTCGAGATCGTCTTCATCTACATCTGGGCACTCAACTTCCAGGCCCTCCTGGTCGAGGGGCTGGTCTCCATGGCGATCTTCATCGGCGTCCTGCTCGTCGGCCTCGGCTACGCCTGGCGCAAAGGGGTGCTCTCGTGGCGATGACGCGCGATCCGAAGCGCGCGCTCCAGGCGCCGATCGTGGCGAAGAACACGCTCTGGACGACCGACGATCCGCGAGCGTACGGCGGCATCCCCCTCGCGCAGCATCCGAACTTGGAGCTGGCGCGCTATGACGCGACCGGCGACGGACGCGTCGACGACGCGCGCTGGAGCGGCGCGCTCGGCGCAATCCCCACCACCGCCGACATCGTCCTGGATCTGATTCGCGCCAACAGTCTCTGGCCGCTCCTCTCCGGACTCGCCTGCTGCGCGATCGAGATGATGTCGACCGCGACACCGAAGAACGACATCGACCGGTGGGGGATGTTCCCGTTCCGCGCATCGCCGCGACAGGCAGATGTGCTGATCGTCGCCGGAACGCTCACAACCAAGATGGCGGAACCGCTGATCCGACTCTGGGAGCAGATGCCAGAACCGAAGTGGCTTGTTGCGATGGGCGACTGCACCTGTTCCGGCGGTCGCTACAAGCGCAGCTATTCGGTGGTGCAGGGGATCGACCGCGTCATGCCGGTCGACGTCTACATCCCCGGCTGTCCGCCGCGGCCCGAGGGACTCATCTACGGAATGATGAAGCTGCAACAGCTCATCAAGGATCGTCGCGGCCACTGGCCCGAGCGGGCCATCGGACCGACGGTTCCGGACGGCATCTGATGGATCGCGCCCTCGCCGCCGCGCTGCACGACCGATTCGGCGAGACCCTCCGTGCGCCGGTGCGCCAACGCTTCGACGAGACGGAGATCCGCGTCGGCATCGCCGATGCGATCCCCGTGCTCCGCGCGCTGCACGACGAGCCGCGATTCGCATTCGAGATCCTGATGGATCTCTGCGGCGTGGACACCGGCGAGGAGATGCAGATCGTCTACCATCTCGCATCGTTCTCGAGCAGCGACTGGTTGCGGGTGATCGTTGCCGGCGTCGATCGCAACGCACCGCGCGTGAACTCGCTCGTCTCGCTCTGGCCCGGCGCCGAGTGGATGGAGCGCGAGGCGTACGACATGTTCGGGATCGTCTTCGAGGGGAATCGCGATCTACGTCGCATCTACATGCCGGACGACTACGTCAGCCATCCGCTTCGAAAGGACTTCCACCTCGCCGACGATGCTTCGCGATCGCCTGCAGCGGGCGTGCGCAACATGGAGCGTGTCGGCACGCCGGCAGACGCCACGCACGCGACCGTGGTCAGGAAGAGCGCAGGGGCGTAGCGGTGACCACGCAGCAGACGCGCCCGTCGCTCGACGATCCGCGGATCGCGATCCCTGCCGCGTCGGAGTGGTACGAGCCGGCGCCGACGGCGCAGACGGAGCGCCAGGCAGAGTTCCTCAACCTTCGCGATGGCGAGATGTTCGTCAACATGGGGCCGCAGCACCCGTCGACGCACGGCGTGCTGCGCATCGTCGTCAAGGTGAACGGCGAGCAGGTCGTCGATCTCGACCCCGTGCTCGGCTACCTGCACCGCGGCGTGGAGAAGCTCTGCGAGAACGCCGACTACCACCAGGCGATCTGCTACACGGATCCGCTCGAGTACGTCGCCTCCCTCTTCTGCGAAGCCGCCCCCGTCGCCGCCTTCGAGAAGCTCATGGACGTGGAGGTTCCACGCCGCGCCCAGTACATCCGCGTCCTCACGATGGAGCTGAACCGCATCGCCAGCCACACCCTCTTCCAAGGCTGGATGGCGCTCGACCTCGGCGGGATCACGCCGATCCTCTGGTCCTTCATCGAGCGCGACGAGATCGTGGACATGCTCGCGGCGCTGACGGGGCAGAAGCTGCTCTACAACTACTACCGCATCGGCGGCGTCAACGGCGACCTGAACCACGAGTTCATGAGCCGCCTCGGCAACTGGATGAGTCGCGCTGCGGCGCAGATCGACTCGAACACCGGCCTCATCAACGAGAACGAGCTCTTCGTGCGCCGCACGCGCGGCCTCGGCACCCTGGACAGGGCGACCGCACTGCGCATGGGCGTCACCGGTCCGAACCTTCGCGCAACCGGCGTTCCGTTCGACCTGCGACGCGACCGCCCCTATCTCGTGTACCCAGAGCTCGAGTTCGACATTCCGACGCGCGAGGAGGGCGACTCGCTCGCGCGCTACATGGTCCGAATCGACGAGATCCGCGAATCGATTCGCATCATCGACCAGGTGCTGCACGAGATGCCGGACGGACCGGTCATGGCGAAGCTGCCGAGACTGCTGCGACCGCGACCGGGGCGCGCCTTCGGTGCGGTGGAGGGCCCGCGCGGCGCCTACGGCGTCTACGCGATCTCGGATGGCACCGACCAGCCGTTCAGGATGCGCATCCACGATCCGTCGTTCGTCCACCTGCAGCTTGTCGGGCCGCTGACGCGCGGCAACCTCATCGCCGACACCATGGCGGTCATGGCGAGCCTCGATCCGGTCATGGGCGGAGTGGACAAGTGAGCGGCGCGCAGGCGGTCTGGTCGCGGCTGACGCCGGGCGGGCGGGCGCTCGCCATCCTGTTGCCGATCCTGTCGATCGGCGGCGCGGCGCTGACCGCACTCTTGATCGTCGCAGGACCGTTCATCGGCGCGACGATCGCCGCAAACCTGCCGATCGTCCGCTTCCTTGCTGCGTCCGTGATCACCTTCTTGGTGACGGTTCCCGTCGCGTTCCTGCTGATCTACATGGAGATGAAGATCATCGCGTTGATGAACCTGCGCATCGGACCGGACCGCATCGGTCCCGCCGGCGCCGTGATGAGCGTCGTCCACGGCCTCAAGGTGCTGATGAAAGAGGACTTCACGCCGCCGAGCGTCGACGTTCCGGTCTTCACGCTCGCGCCGGTCGTCGTCTATCTCGCGAGCTTCATGACGGTGATGGTGATCCCGTTCGCCCCCGATCTCACGAGCGCCGGTCTCGAGTTCGGGCTGCTCTACTTCTTTGCGATCGGCGGCCTCGGCGTGGTGGGCCTGATGATGGCCGGCTGGTCGTCGTTCAACAAGTACTCGCTCCTCGGCGGGATTCGCGCCGCGGCGCAGGCGATCAGCTACGAGATTCCGCTGACGCTGTCGGTCGTCGGCATCATCATCCTCACCGGCACGCTGTCGCTGCCGAAGATCGTCGAGGCGCAGGGTGGATCGCTGCTCGACTGGTTCATCTTCCGCCAGCCGCTCGCCGCGATCATCTTCTTCATCGCGATCACCGCAGAGGCGAATCGCACGCCGTTCGACAACACGGAGGCGGACCAGGAGATCGTCGCCGGGTTTGCGACCGAGTACTCCGGGATGCGCTTCGGCTTCTTCTTCTTCGCCGAGTACGTCAACGTCTTCATCGTCTCGGCGCTCTTCTCCGCGCTCTTCCTGGGCGGCTCCAATGCGCCGATCGACCTGCCGTTCCACCCCGAGATCGCCGTCGACCTCGGAAGCCTCGGCATCCTCCTCCCGATCCTCGCCGGCGTCGCGCCGATCCTCGGGACGTTGGCGATCGGCCTCCCGATCTACGCGATCAGCGCCCGTATCAAGGCCTGGCAGGCGCTCCTCGCCGGCTTCCTCATCTTCGGCGCCCTCTCCACCGCCGTCGTCGGCGCCTGGGCCTGGGCGATGCTCCCCCCGGTCGCCGACCTCGTCTTCTTCCTCCTGAAGACGTTCACGTTGATCTTCATCTTCGTCTGGATGCGCGGCACCCTTCCGCGCGCGCGGATCGACCAGCTGATGGGCTTTGCCTGGAAGTGGCTCCTCCCTGCGTCGCTGCTCAACCTCTTCGCCACGGCGCTCGCCGTGCTGCTGACCGCATAAGGAGGAGCGATGGCACGGATTCCAGGCTCGGGAATCATCCGCGGAATGGGCCTCACGCTGACGCGCTTCTTCCAGCCGAAGAAGACGGTGATGTATCCGGAGGCGAAGCCGGACATCGCCCCGCGAAACCGAGGTCGACTCGAGCTCGTCACCGACGAGCGCGGAACGCTGAAGTGCGAGACCTGTTTCCAGTGCGCGCAGGCGTGTCCGATCGAGTGCATCGACATGGGCGGCACGGACACCAAAGGGCGCTACGCGGTGCACTGGGGTCCTGCAGAGCAGTACGCCGAGCGTCGCGAGGAATCTGCGATGCGCCGCTCCGGTCGAACCGTCTCCGACGCGGCCGCGTCACAGGCGAGCGCGATCGACCTTCGTCCCGTCGAGGCGGCGCTGGAGAGCGCCGACTACGACCCGCACCACATGCTGCAGATCCTCGAAGCGGTGCAGGCCGCGTACGGTTATCTCCCCGTCGACGCGCTGAAGCGCATCAGTCGCGCCACCGGCGCCTGGTACGCGATGGTCTACGGCACGGCGACCTTCTACAAGCACCTCACCTTCGAGCCGGGGCGAAACCGCTCGATCGCCGTGTGTCGCTGCGCCAACTGCCTGGTCGCAGGCGCGGGTCGCGTGATCGGGACGCTCTCATACGAATTCGGCACCGAGTTCGGCCACGCGATTCCATGGAGCAACCTCCGACTCGAGGCGCTGCCGACGCACCTTCCCGACGCACCGTCGCCGCTCGTGGTGATCGACGGAGAACCGCAACGCGATCTGTCGAGTCGCAACGCCGAGACGTGGGCGGCGGCGCTTGCGGGGAGATACGCCGCATGAAGTTGATCGCCGCACCGAAAGGCTGGTCGCAGCTGCTCATGTCGCCGCCGGCGACGCCGTGGGCGGCGCTGCGCAGCGCCATCTCCGCCGGATCTGTGTCGACGCTCCAGACGCTCATCGACGCGGGCCTGCGCGGCAAGGGCGGCGGCGGATTCCTCACCGGCGAGAAGTGGCGGATCACCGCCGCGAGCGACGCCGACGAGCGATACGCCGTTGCCAACGGGTACGAGTCGGACCCCGCCGCGTTCACGAACCGACTCCTTCTCGAGAAGAACGCGCAGGCGGTCGTCGAGGGCCTCGCGATCGCTGCGCTCGCCGTCGGTGCGCGCCACGCCTTCATCGCGGTGCGTGCGGAGTACACGGACGCGATCCGTCGCCTCGAGGCGATCATCCAGGGCGCCGAGCGAGACGGCGTGTTCGGCTCCGATCTGCTCGGGAGCGGCCGAGAGCTGACGATGAGCGTGCGGCCGTTGCAGGGCTCGAGCATGATCGGCGAGGAGACGGTGCTGCTCAAGGCGCTTGCCGGTCGACGGGGTCAACCTGAACAGACACCACCGTATCCATCGACCGTCGGGTATCTGGGGAAGCCGACCGCCGTCAACAACGTGGCGACGCTCGCAGCGGTGACGTGGATCGTCGGCAACGGAGCCCGCGCATTCGCGGAGATCGGCGACCCGGCGGAGCCCGGCACCGCACTCGTGCAGGTCGGCGGTCCGCTCGCCAGCGTCGGCGTGATGGAGGTTCCGACCGGCACGACGCTCGCCGAGATCGTCGCCGCAGCGGGTGGCCCCACGAAGGGCGCCACGATCAAGGCGCTGCTCGTCGGTGGGCCGTCTGGCGGTTTCGTCCCCGCGAACCTGCTGGCGAGCACGCCCTACAGCGGCCGCGGCCTGGCCGCCGTCGGTGCCCATATCGGCTCGGGCGCCCTCCTCGCCGTCGACCAGGGCACCGCCATCCCGGAGCTTGCTGCGCTGTTGACCCGATGGTGCGCCGACGAAGCGTGCGGGAAGACGATCCCGTGCCGTATCGGCACTCGCCGCCTCGCCGAGATCGGACAACGCTTCGTCGACGGGCTCGCCGGCCCGAACGATGTGCAGAGGCTCCATGCACTCGCCGCCGATGTCGCCGACAGCGCGCTCTGCGCGCACGAGCGATTGACACCGAGCCCGCTCCTGACGGGGATGCGATACTTCGAGCGAGAGTTCGTGCCAACCGGAGTCGCCGCTGAAACGAGCGGTGCAGTAGCGGGACGGAGCAAATAATGGCCGGCCTGATGGAGCGACCGAGCGGCAACCTTGCGCCGAGCGAGCACGCAGCCGCGAGCGAGAACCAGGCACTGGAGAGCCAGGCGCTCGAACGACTCCTCTCGACGCGCAGCCCTCAGCGACCGCAGCGCACCCCGACGTTCTACGTTGAGATCGACGGAAACCGACTCGAGGCGTTCGAAGGACAGACGATCCTCGAGGTCTGCCGCGCGAACGGCATCGAGGTGCCGACGCTCTGCTACGACCCGAAGCTGCCGGGGTTCGGCGCCTGCCGCATGTGCGTCGTCGACGTCGAGGGGTGCGACGCGCCGTTGATCAGCTGCTCTGCGAAGGCGGAGCCGGAGACGGTGATCGCGACGCAGACCGATCGGCTGCGCGAGATCCGTCGCACCAACCTGGAGCTGATCTTCAGCGACCACAACGCCTACTGCCTGCCGCCCTGCCAGAACAAGTGCCCGAGCCACATCGACATTCCGGGCTTCTTGAAGGCGAACGCCGAATCGCAGTTCCGCGAGTCGGCGCGCATCTTCAAGCGCACGATTCCGTTCCCGAGCATCCTCGGACGCGTCTGCCCGGCGCCGTGCGAGGACCACTGCCGCCGCGACGAAGTGGACGAAGCGATCGCGATCCGCGACAGCCACCGCTACGCCGGCGATCAGGTGCTGAAGGCGATGTGGGACGAGAACATCGATCCGCCGCTTCCGTTCGAGCTGCAGCCGAAGACCGGGAAGCGCGTCGCCGTGATCGGTTCGGGTCCCGCCGGTGCATCCGCCGCCTACTACCTCTTGGTTGCCGGCCATGACGTCACGATCTTCGAGAAGGATCCGGAGCCAGGCGGCATGCTCCGGTACGGAATCCCGCAGTACCGCCTGCCGAAGATCGAGGTGCTCGACGGCGAGTACCAGTCGATCACGCGACTCGGCGGCCGATTCGAGTGCGGCAAGATGCTCGGGCGCGACTTCACCACCGCCGACCTCAAGGCGCAGGGCTACGACGCGGTGATCGTGGCGATCGGCTGCTACGACACGAACGATCTCGGCATCCCGGGCGAAGACGCCGAAGGGGTGATCGACGGCCTCGACTATCTGCACACCGCCGCGCTCGGCCTCGAGTATCCGAACCACGAAGGGAGCCGCGTGGTGGTGGTCGGCGGCGGCTACACCTCGATGGACTGCTCGCGCACGAGCATCCGCCTCGGCGCAAAGGAGGTGACGCTCGTCTACCGACGCGACATGAAGGACATGCCGGCCGCGGACGAAGTGCACGAGATGATCGAGGAGGGGGCCCGCGCCATCTTCCAGGCGGGTCCGACGCGCGTCATCGTGGACGAGAAGAACCGCGTCAAGGGCCTCGAGTTCATCCGCATGCAGCTCGGCGCGCCAGACGCATCGGGTCGGCGCCGACCCGAGCCGGCTCCGGGGACGGAGTTCATCATCGAGTGCGACCGCATCCTCAAGGCGATCGGTCAGGGGCCGGACATGACCTGGGCGAGCGTCGGCGCCGACGGGGTGAGCGCCACGAAGAACGGTCGACTGAAGGCGGACGCCGTCACCTTCCAGACCGGCCGCGACGGCGTCTTCGGCTGTGGCGACGTGCGCAACGGCGCCACGACCGTCGTCGCCTCGATCGCCGACGGTCGTCGCTGCGCCTACGCCGCCGACGCCTATCTGAAGGGGCTCGATCTCGGCGAGATCCGCACGCGCCAGACACTGGCCGAGCCGCAGCCCGAGTTCCTCAGCATCGTGCCGTTCACCGGCGAGACGAAAGAGCCGCGGCTCCGACTCAAGGCGCTCCACGCCGACGAGCGGAAGCACGACTACATCCAGTACGAGATCCCCTACAGCAAGTCAGAGGCGATGGCGGAGAGCACGCGCTGCCTCCAGTGCACCTGCGAGGCGATCGGCTTCTGCGACCTGCGCCGACTCGGCATCGAGTACGGCACCACGCTGAAGAGCCTCGAGAAGGAGCATCGCCACGGTGCCGGCTTCCGCTCGATCACGGAGAACCGCTGGACGGGCGCAAACCACGACTACGTGCGCGACGATTCGCACGCCTTCATCCTGCGCGAGCCATCGCGATGCATCGACTGCGGCCGCTGCGCCAACGTCTGCGCCGAGGTCGTGGGCGCCGCCTGCTACGACTTCATGCGCACCGGATTCGACACGCTCGTCACCACGCCGCTCGACATGAGCCTCAACGAGTCGCCGTGCGTCTCGTGCGGGCGATGCGCAGAGACGTGCCCGACCGGCGCACTCATGCCGAAGCCGCGCATCCTCACCAAGTACGAAGTCGACGAGTCGCGCTGCATCCTCTGCGGCATCTGCGTCGACGCATGTCCGTACGACGCGCTTCGCAGCGGCTTCGATTTCGAACTCGCGCACACGGATCGCAGCGAGCCGATGATCGACTTGATCGCACTCGCGAAGATCGAGCGCACCTCGGAGGCTACGTTCATCCGCGGCGAGAGCAACTGGGAGAACACCGTCGCCGGGCGACGCCACGATCCTGCGCGGGCGCTTCCGGTCCTGCCGTCGAACCTGCGCGGGAAGTAGTCCATGCCGCTGCCCGACACGCTCCCGTTCATCGGCATCACGTGGGCGGACGCACTCTTCGTCGCGCTCGGCGGCGTCACGGTGGCTGCGGCGCTCGGCGTGGTGCTCGGCCGCGACATCATCCGCAACGGCCTGATGCTGATCCTCGCGCTCGGCGCGTTGGCGGGGATCTACGTGATGCTCGGCGCGGCGATCCTCGCGGGCGCCCAGGTGCTCGTCTACATCGGAGCGATCAGCGTGCTGATCCTCTTCGCGATCATGCTGACGCAGTCGAAGGCGGCACCGACGAGGCTCACCTTCCAGACGCAGGCGCTCCCGGCGGCTGCGATCGCGGCGCTGCTCTCGATCATCTTCGCGATCACGCTCGGCGCCAACGACTGGTCGTCGACGACGTTCGATGACACGCCCGCAGCGCAGGGGACGACCGGTGCCGCCGCCGAGCTCTTCGGCCCGTACCTTCTCGCCTTCGAGGTGGTCAGCGTCCTCATCCTCGCCGCCGTGATCGGCGGGATCTACCTTGCCTCTGCTCGCCGCGCGGACCAGCCCAGCCTCGACGGGGACGAGGAGGCGGGGTGAGCCAGATCGCCGGTCACCTGGAGCCGTACCTGGTCCTGGCCGGGCTGCTCTTCTCCATCGGCGCCTTCGGCTTCCTGGCCCGCCGCAATGCGATCAGCATGCTGATGAGCATCGAGCTGATGCTGAACGCGGTGAACCTCTCGGCCGTCGCGTTCGGCGCGTTCATTCCGGCACTCGCCGGCGAGGGGATCGCCTTCGCCCTGCTCATCGTCGCCGTCGCTGCCGCCGAGGCGACGGTCGGGCTCGCCATCGTCATCGCCATCTACAGAAACAGGAAGACACCGCTGGTCGACGAGTACGACACGATGAGGCAGTGAGCGTGGACGAGCTGCTGCTCCCAGGGTACGCGCCGCTCCTGTTGATCCTGCCGCTGGTGGGCTTCGCCTTCACGGCTGCGATCGGTCGCCGGCTCGGTGGCGCCGCACACCTCGTTCCACTCGCCGCGATCTTCGCCACATGGGGGATCGCGATGAGCGTGGCGATCCCGGCGCTCCTCGGAGACTTCGGAGAGCACGGCGCGACAACGTCGCTCTTCACCTGGGTGGCGTCCGGAAGCCTCAGCTTCGACATCGGGATCCACGTCGATGCGCTCACCGGCGCGCTCTTGCTGGTCGTCACCACCGTCGGCGCACTCGTGCACCTCTACAGCGTCGGCTACATGAGCCACGATCCCGGATACTGGCGATTCTTCGCCTACCTCAACCTCTTCATGTTCTCGATGCTCCTCCTCGTGCTCGCCAGCAACCTCCTCGTCGTCTTCGCGGCATGGGAGCTCGTCGGGCTCTCCTCGTATCTCTTGATCGGATTCTGGTACACGAAGCGCGAGCCGGGCCTTGCGGCGAAGAAGGCCTTCGTCACCAATCGCGTCGGCGATGTCGGCTTCGCCCTCGGCCTGATGGGCCTCGTCGCCGTCTTCGGCACCTTGGACATCCAGACGATCCTGGAGGGCGTGGCCGCTGGGCAGCTCGCCGGGCCGGCCGCCACCCTCATCGCCCTCCTCGTCTTCTGCGGCGCGGTCGGCAAGTCGGCGCAGTTCCCGCTCCACGTTTGGCTCCCCGACGCAATGGAGGGACCGACGCCGGTCTCCGCGCTCATCCACGCTGCGACCATGGTCAACGCCGGCGTGTATCTCGTCGCGAGGATGAGCCCGCTCTTCGCTGCGAGCCACGAGGCGATGCTCGTCGTCGCCGCGATCGGCATCTTCACGGCGATCTTCGCCGCATCGATCGCGTTCACGCAGACCGACATCAAGCGCGTCCTCGCCTTCTCGACGCTCTCGCAGCTCGGCTACATGTTCGCCGCACTCGGCGTCGGTGCGTGGGTGCCGGCGATCTTCCACCTGATCACGCACGGCTTCTTCAAGGGCCTGCTCTTCCTCGGATCGGGTTCCGTCATCCACGCGGTCGAAGGCGAACAGGAGATGCCGAAGATGGGCGGTCTCGCCAAGAAGATTCCCATCACCTACGCCACGATGCTCATCGGCACGATCGCGATCGCAGGGCTTCCGCCGCTCGCGGGCTTCTGGTCCAAGGACGAGATCCTCGGCGAGGCGTTCAAGTTCGGCTACGTCTGGGTCTGGCTGGTCGGGATGGTGGTCGCCGGCGCGACCGCCTTCTACATGTTCCGCCTGATGGGCCTCACCTTCTGGGGGACCAGCCGCGTCAGCGAGAGCGTCCACGTGCACGAATCGCCCTGGACGATGACGCTGCCGCTGCTGCTGTTGGCGGTCCCGTCGGTCGGTATCGGCGCGCTGCTCGGCCTCCCCTTCGCCGACGGCATCTTGGTTCACGGGCTCGAGCCGATCTTCCATACGGCGAATGTCCTCCTCGAGCACGAACACGAAGCGTGGACGCTCTTCGGCATCGACGGCCTGTTGATGCTCGCGAGCGTCACGGTGGCGTCGATCGGCACGGTGGTCGGCGTTCGCCTCTTCCGCAGCGACAACGGCGATCGCATCCGCGCGATCACCGCGCGCCTCCAGCCGCTCTATACGGGAAGCCGCAATCGCTGGTTCTTCGACGACCTGAACGACCTGATCTTCGTTCGCCTCGGTTCGCGTGTCGCCAACGCCGCCTGGTGGTTCGATCGTCGCGTCGTGGACGGCGCCGTCAACGGCGTCGGTGCCCTTGCGTCGAGCGGCGGGCGCGGCCTGCGCCAGATCCAGACCGGACGCGTGCAGAACTACGCGTTCGGCATCGCCGTCGGCCTCGCCGTGATGGCGATCGCCTACCTGGTGATCGGAGCGTGAGCGACGTGACGCAGCTGGTGGCGGGCCTGCCGATCCTCTCGCTCATCACGCTCTTGCCGTTCGCCGGCGCGCTGCTTCTCGGCGTCGTGCCGTCTTCGCGACCGGCGCTGATCCGCGGCGCGGCGCTCCTCGTCTCGTTTGCAACCTTCGTCCTCAGCCTGCTGATGCTTCCGGGGATCCGCACCTTCTCGTCCGAGTTCGCGTACAGCGAACAACTCTCCTGGATCCCAAGCTTCGGCATCACCTACCACCTCGGCGTCGACGGACTCTCCGGTGCGTTGGTCGTCCTCACGACGCTGCTCAGCTGGATCTGCATCCTCGCAAGCTTCGGACCGATCCAGAACCGCGTGAAGGAGTACTACATCAGCTTCCTCATCTTGGAGACCGGGATGCTCGGCGTCTTCCTCTCGCTCGACCTCTTCCTCTTCTACATCTTCTGGGAGATCGTCTTGGTTCCGATGTACCTGATCATCGGCATCTGGGGCGGCGCCGAGCGCATCTACGCCACGATCAAGTTCGTCCTCTACACGCTGGTCGGATCGCTGCTCATGCTCGTGGCGATCCTTGCGACGGCGTTCAGCCACCAGGTCGCCACCGGCTCATGGGACGGGGCCTTCGATCTCTTGACCCTGCGCGGCACCGTCGCCGACCCGACGCTCCAGGCCGTTGCCTTCGCCGCGTTCGCGCTCGCCTTTGCGATCAAGGTGCCGATGTTCCCGTTCCACACCTGGCTCCCCGACGCGCACGTGCAGGCGCCGACCGCGGGCTCCGTGATCCTCGCCGGGGTGCTGTTGAAGCTCGGCGGCTACGGGTTTATCCGCTTCGCGATCCCGCTCTACCCGCAGGCGGCGCACGACTTCGCCCCGCTTCTCATCGCGCTCTCGGTGATCGCCATCATCTACGGGGCGATCGTGGCGATCGTGCAGACCGACTTGAAGAAGCTGATCGCCTACAGCTCGGTCAGCCACATGGGCTTCGTCACGCTCGGCATCTTCTCCTTCAACCAGCAGGGAGTCGACGGAGCGATCCTCCAGATGCTCAACCACGGCCTGATCACGAGCGGACTCTTCCTCTTGGTCGGGATCGGCTACGAACGGACGCACGACCGTGAGATCGCGAAGATGGGCGGCTGGGCGTCGCGCACGCCCGTCTATGCCGCGCTCTTCGGCTTCTTCCTCTTCGCCTCGGTCGGGCTTCCCGGCCTCTCGGGCTTCGTCGGGGAGTTCCTCGTGCTGCTCGGCGCCTTCCTCGCCAATCCGGTGGTGGCCGGGGCGGCGACGCTGGTGATGGTCCTCGCTGCGGTCTACCTGCTCTGGATGTACCAGCGCATCTTCATGGGACCGCTTTCGCCCTTCCTGAAGGGCCTCGGCACGCATCTCACCGACATCACCGCGATCGAGATCGCCACGCTTGCCCCGCTTGCCGCGATGATCGTGGCCTTCGGGATCCTCCCGTCGCTGCTCACCAACGCCGTAGCCGCGAGCGTGGCCCAGTTCCTCATGTTTGCCTCGGGAGGAGCCATCCGATGAGCGGCGACCTGATCACGATCGCACCGCTCGTCGTCGTCGGGCTCACCGCGGTCGCGGTGCTGCTGAGCGATGCCCTGACTCCGAGCCGCCGCTATGCGCCGATCGCCGTTGCGCTCGCGGGCCTCGGCTCGACCTGTTGGATCCTGCTGCAGCAGGGCGACACGGTGGAGACGGCACTCAGCGGCGCATACATCGGCGGACCGTTCGTCGCGTATCTCGGCCTCCTCGGTTCGGCCGTGGTCGCGCTCACGCTGCTGGTTTCGCCAGATCACCTTGCAGCGCGGCGATACCCGAGCGCCGAGTTTGCCGCAACGCTCCTCTTCGCCCTCTGCGGCGCGATCATGGTCGGTGCGTCGGGCGATCTCGTGACGCTCTTCATCGGACTCGAGTTGATGGTGATTCCGGGATACCTCCTCGCCGGATACGCGAAGCGCGATCCGTTGAGCACCGAGGGTGCCGTCAAGTACTTCCTGCTCGGAAGCTTTTCGAGCGCGATCCTGCTCTTCGGGATCGTGTTGCTCTGGGGCGCGACGGGAACCGCGTCGCTCGCGGGCGTCGCATCGGCACTTGCCGCAGGCGGCACCGGGATCAAGCCGGCGATCGCGATGGGGCTTGCGCTGATGACGACGGGCGTCGCGTTCAAGATCGCGGCGGTGCCCTTCCACTACTGGACACCCGATGCGTACCAGGGTTCGCCGACGCCGATCACCGGCTACCTCTCTGTCGGCCCGAAGATCGGCGCGTTCGTCTTGATGATCAAGACCTTCCTGATCGCGCTCGCTCCGCTCGCCGGGACATGGATTCCGGTCGTCGCCGTCCTCGCAACGGCGACGATGACGCTCGGAAACCTCGTCGCGCTGACGCAGTCGAACGTCAAGCGCATGCTCGCCTACTCTTCGATCGCCCACACCGGGTATCTCATGGTCGGCGTCGTCGCAGCGGGTGCTGGCGAATCCGCCGGCGTCTCGGGCGTGCTCTTCTACTCCGCCGCGTACGCGTTGATGAACATCGGCGCCTTTGCCTTCCTCACGTCGGTACAGGGCCGACCCGGCGCCACCGTGCAGCTCGCCGACCTCGCCGGTCTCGGCCGCAAGCATCCGCTGACGGCGCTGCTCGCCGCACTCTTCCTGCTGAGCCTCACCGGAATCCCGCCGACGGCCGGCTTCTTCGCCAAGGCGTATGTGATCCTCAGCGCGGTCCAGGCGGGCGGGATCGCAAGCGTGCTTGCGATCGTCGCCGTGCTCAACGCCGCCGTTGCCGCCTTCTACTACCTGCGCGTCATCGTCTACCTCTTCATGCGCGACCCAGGCGCTGCCGACGTTCAGGTGGCGACCGCACCGTTGTTGCGGGCGGGGCTCTTCATCGCCGCAGTCGGGACGCTCGCCCTCGGCCTCCTGCCCGGGAGCTTGATCGAGGCGGTGACGAAGGCGATCGCAGGCTAGCTGTAACAATCCACGCTCGACTCGGGGGGCGCGCCGCCGCCTCGGCACGCCAGACGTCGCATCAAGCAGAACTCATATAAACTTCCGCTATATGAACGTCTCCACCCACGAGGCCGCTCGGTGACCACCAAGAGTGCGGCGGCGCTCCCTGCCGCGGCGCATCGACTCGCCGGCGAACGCGATGTCATCGAGGCGGCGCGTCGCGTGCACCGCGCGCTGGGTGACACGAATCGCCTGGACCTCGTCCGCCGTCTCGCGCAGGGCCCGGCGACCGTCTCCGAACTGATCGAGTCGACCGGCCTCTCGCAGCCGCTGGTCAGCTGGCACCTGCGCCGGCTTCGCAGCGCCGGGCTCGTCACCAGCGAGCGCTCGGGTCGCGAGTCGATCTGCACGCTGCGCACCGAGACGATCGCCGAGGGACACGCCCTGATGCTGTCGGCGCTCGGCGTTGCCCACCCTGCCGCCTGGGTCGCGCCCCAGGTTGCCCTCCTGAACGCACAGCCGCTGGTCGACGCCGTGCGCGCCGAGCAGGAGTGACGATGGCGAGTCGAGCGACCGAGGGGAGTCTCTTCACCGGGGACGAGCGTGCGCGCATCAAGCGGATCGGCGAACCGATCGCGCTCGCCCTCGGCAGGCTCGGCTTCACGCCCGACGCACTGACCGTCGCGGGATTCGGCATCGTTCTCGTCGCCGCGTCTGCCGCCGTCGCGGGCCAGTGGATACTCACCGCACTGATCCTGATCTTCGGCACGCTCTTCGACGGTCTCGACGGCACGCTGGCGCGCGCCACGGGAAAGACGAGCAGCTTCGGAGCGTTCCTCGACTCGACGATGGATCGCGCCGGGGAGGTTGTCATCTACGCCGGCATCGCTGCGGGAGCCGCGGTGAACGGCAGAACCGAAGTGATCGGTCTTGCGACGCTTGCGCTCGGTACTGGCACCTTGGTGAGTTACGTCCGCGCGCGCGGCGAAGGGCTCGGCGTCTGCGCCAACATCGGCATCGCGCAACGCGCCGAGCGTGCCGCCGTGTTGATCGTCGGGCTGCTCCTCGGCGGACTCGCGAGCGCAACGTGGCTCACGGTCGCACTCCTCATCATCTCCGTGGCCTCTGCGATCACCGTCGTGCAGCGGATCAGATTCATCCGCGCCGGGCTTGCAGCGGTCGAGCGCAGGACGGCGTCGCCGCACGAGTAGCGGCTGTTTGATGCTCGCCGTCGGCGTTGCCGGCGGCTGGTGAAGGCGGGGCCGATCGTCGGCGTCGCAGAAGAACGGTAGCAACAAGGGGGTACGCAACATGATGGAGATGAACGGGCCTCGGGCCCAGTGGAACGCACGACCGGCGCCGACATCGCCGGTCAAGGCGACGAACCCGATTCGAGTCGCGATCGCGGGCGTGGGGAACTGCGCGAGCAGCCTTGTCCAGGGTCGCTACTTCTATGCGGACGCCAAGAACGACGCCAAGGTCCCCGGACTGATGCACGTCGAGCTCGGCGGCTACCACGTGCGCGATCTCGAGTACGTGGCCGCCTTCGACGTCAACGTCACGAAGGTCGGCAAGGACCTCTCCGTGGCGCTCGGTGCCGATCCGAACAACACCTGGACGTTCCAGGAGATCCCGACCACCGGCGTGATCGTGCAGCGCGGACCGACGCTCGACGGCATCGGCAAGTACCTGCGCGACGTCGTGAAGGAGTCGCCTGAGAAGCCGGTCGACGTCGCCGCCGTGCTCAAGGAGCGCAAGGTGGACGTCCTCGTTGCCTACCTCCCGGTCGGCAGCGAAGAGGGAATCCGCTACTACGCCGAGCAGGCGATCAAGGCGGGATGCGCGTTCGTGAACGCGATCCCCGTCTTCATCGGTCGCGAGCCGGAGTGGCAGAAGAAGTTCGCCGCTGCCGGCCTGCCGGTCGTCGGCGACGACATCAAGAGCCAGGTCGGTGCGACGATCTCGCATCGTGTGCTGGCGCGACTCTTCGCCGACCGTGGCGTGCATCTCGACCGCACGTATCAGCTGAACTTCGGTGGCAACACCGACTTCCTGAACATGCTCGAGCGCGATCGCCTCGAGAGCAAGAAGATCTCGAAGACCAACGCGGTCACCTCGATCCTCGACGAACCGATGGGCGAGGATCAGGTGCACGTCGGACCGTCCGACTTCGTGCCGTGGCTCCTCGATCGAAAGTGGGCGAACATCCGGCTCGAAGGGACGACCTTCGGCGGCGTGCCGCTCACGGCGGAGCTGAAGCTCGAGGTCTGGGATTCGCCGAACAGCGCCGGTGTGATCACCGACGCGATTCGATGCGCGAAGCTCGGACTCGACAGGAAGCTGGCGGGGACACTGGTCGCCCCGTCGTCGTACTTCATGAAGAGCCCGCCGCTGCAGCTGCACGACGACATCGCGCACGCTGCCGTCGAGGCATTCATTCGCGGCGAGGACAACCGAGTCCTCGACGGAACTCAGGTCACGGCCGAGGGTTACCCCTCCTCGGAGGCCCTGAACCCGGTTCGCGCCTAACCGTTCGAGCCCCGCGGTCGACCGCGGGCTCCGCCTTCGAGCACACGAGAGCCGTCGCACCCGAAAGGGGCGGCGGCTCTCCCTATACACTCCCCAGATGAGCGAGCAGCAGCCGGCGACCCCTTCGCCGATCCGCCGCGAGTCGCCAGCATCGACCAGCCGCCTCAGCCCTCGGCGCCTCTGGGAGCGGCTCGTCTTCGTCGCCTACCTCGGGCTGATGAAGGGGGTGGGGCTCATGCCGCCACGACCGGTCGAGGCCCTCTTCTCGACCCTCGCCCCCCTCGCCTACCTGCTCTGGCCGGCGAAGCGGCGGATCGCCGACGGCAATGCGGCCGTGGTCCTCGGCGTGGCCGACGCCGACGGTCGCCCCCTCCCGGGCTCCGCCGCGCAGGTGCGGGCCCGCTCGCTTGCCGTCTACCGCAGCTACGGCCGCTATACCGCCGAGCTGCTCCGCCTCCCGAGCCGCTCCCTTGCCGACATCGCGGCCGAGGTCGACCTGGAGGTGACCGGGCTCTTGGACGAGTACCGAGCTCGGAAGCAGCCGGCGATCTTCGTCGGATTCCACGCCGGCAACAACGAACTGGGCGCCGCTGCGCTCGCAGAACGGCGCTACGACGTCAACGTCGTGGGCGACGACAGCGCATTTCCGGAGATGTACGAGCTGCTGCGCAGGCTTCGCGCCTCGTGGGGGATCACCATGATCGACTGGCGTGCCATCCGCGAGGTGTTCGGCGTGATGCGGCGCGGTGGAATCCTCGTGTTGTTGAGCGACTGGGGCTGGAAGCCCGACGGCACCCCGTGCCGTCTCTTCGGCCGTTGGACCACGCTGCCGAGCGGGCCGGCGGTGATCGCCGCACGCGGCAACGCGCCGATCGTCCCGTTCTTCGTTCGCCGCGAGCGACCCGGAGCCTTCCGCATCATCTTCGGCGAGCCGGTCGATGCAGGAAACGGTTCGCCCGCCGCGCAGCTCGCCGCAACGCAGGCGACGGCGAGCGAGATGGAGCGGTTGATGCGCAGCGACCCCACACAGTGGAACTGCTTCAAGCCGCTCTGGCCGAACGCCGTCGAACAGGCGCGACTTGCGACGCGTGCGGAGGAGATGGCGACGCAGACCGAGCGAGGTGCTGCGTGAACCTGAGGGCGCAGCTGATCGGCCGTGGTGCGATCGTCGGACTGACCGTGCTCTCGCTCCTTCCGGAGCCGCTCCTCCTTGCCGTGGCGCGAGCATGGGGCGCGATCGGGCCGTTGCTGCAGCCGGCACGCGCTCGGCTCGCGCGCGCGAACCTTGCGCGCGTCTACGAATACAGGGACCGCGTTGCGCCGAGCGATCACGCGCTGACGCACGGCACGCGCCAGATCTTCGAACACCACCTGCGCTTCTACATCGAAAGCGCGCGAGCGCCACGGCACGCGCGCACGATCATCGCCACACGCGTCCGACTGGAAGACGAGCGCGCGGTTGCCGCCGCGTTCGCCCCCTCGGCCGGCGCGTCGATCTTCCTCGCCGCACACTTCGGCGCGATCGAGCTTCCGGGCAGCATCTTGGCCGATCGTTCGGGTCGGACGCCGATCGCGCCGATGGAAGAGATCGACAACGAGGTGCTGCAATCATGGATGCTGCGCGTGCGCGGCGCGGGGCTCGGGCTTCGGATCATTCCGGCGAAGGGCGCGGCAGAGGCGATGAGCGCCGAACTCGCCGACGGCGGGATCGTGGGCATGGTCGGCGATCGCAACATCGTCGGCGGCGGCGTTCCGGTGCGACTCTTCGGCCATCTGGCGAAGCTTCCGATCAGCCCCGCGCTTCTCGCCGTCGAGTCCGGTGCGGCGCTGTACGTTGCCGCGGTGGTTCGCGAGCCGCGCGGCGCATACACCGGGTACATCCGCAGCGTGGCGATCCCGACCGAGGGCGATCGCATGGCGAGAACGCGCGGCGCACTCGCCGGGATCGCGGCGGCGTTCGAAGAGCTCATCATGAAGGCACCGGAGCAGTGGTGGACGCTCTTCTATCCGATCTGGGACGATCTCCGCGCATGACGGCACCGTCGACAGGCGTCTCTCGCGCGGATCTCCACATCCATACGATGGCGTCCGACGGCACCGCGTCCGTGTCGCAGGTGCTCGCTCGCGCCGAAGAGATCGGGCTCGACATCATCGCGATCACCGACCACGATCGCATCGATGCGGCGGAGGCGGCGAAGCAGATGGCGATCGCCAACAACCTTCGCGTTCAGGTCGTCGTGGGCGAGGAGATCTCGACGCTCCAGGGGCACCTCCTCGGACTCTTCCTGCGCGAACGGGTGCGTCCGCTGCGGTCGCTTCGACGCACCATCGCGGAGGTCCACGAGCAGGGCGGCATCGCCATCCCCGCCCATCCGCTCTTCCCGCACCCGCTCTGTGCCCAGGAGGGGGCGATCCGTGCTGCGGCGACCGATCGAGACCCCGCCTGTCGCCCCGACGGCCTGGAGACCTACAACCCGACGATCTTCGGCACGTCGCCGCGCCGACGGGTCGCGCGCCTCGCCGCAGACCTCGGGCTCGCAACGCTCGGGAGCTCGGATGCGCATGTGCTGAGCGCGATCGGCCGCGTCTGGACCACCTTTCCGGGCTCCAGCCCCGAGGCGCTGCGCGAGGCGATCCTGGCGCGCACGGTGAGCGTTGGCGCAGGAAGCGATCACGCGCTGATCGAAAGCCCGGGCATCTTCGGTCGTCAGCTGTTGCGCAACCTGATCGGGCTCGGCCAGGACCTCGCCGGCGTCACGCGACCGATCTGGACGTTCGGCGGCGAGCGTCGCGGACGCGACCTCGGCTATCCAGGCAGTCGACGAAGGCCGGCGCGCTATTCGCCTGACGAGGAGCGCGAGTGAGATGAAGATCGGCATCGTCACCCCGTACGCGTATCCGATGCCGGGCGGCGTGAACGATCATGTCGGCTCGCTCTATCGAGTGTTGCGAGCGCGCGGACACGATGTGCGGATCATCACGAGCAGTCACGGACTTCAGAAGGCGAGCGAAGGAGACATCATCCGCGTCGGCAAGGGATTCAGCGTACCGTTCAACGGTTCGATGGGCACGATCACGCTCAGCCCGACGTATCTGCAACAGATGCGACAGATTCTCGAACGCGAGCGATTCGACGTCTTGCACTATCACGAGCCGTTCGTCCCGTTCCTCAGCCTG
Organism: uncultured bacterium; assembly: GCA_963923845.1. Taxonomy (GTDB): domain Bacteria; phylum Chloroflexota; class Limnocylindria; order Limnocylindrales; family Limnocylindraceae; genus Limnocylindrus. The sequence continues at coordinate 4,960 of CAWULR010000003.1, read as the reverse complement.
GTCACGCTCACCCTGTCGACCTCGGTGAACATCGGCACGTTCCATGCGTTCGGCGGCCTCTCGATCAGCTACGAATTCGGGAAGCGGATGCTCGGGCACTACGCCCACAAGCTGCACGGACGGATCGCGGTCAGCCCCGCGGCGCGCCACTTCATCAGCCGATATTTCCCCGGCGAATACAAGATCGTTCCAAACGGCGTCGAGCCCGGTCGCTACCAGCGGGCGGTGCCGATCGCGCGCTATCGAGATGGCGTGCCGAACATCCTCTTCGTCGGACGGATGGAGCCGCGGAAGGGGCTCATCCACCTGTTGCGGGCGTTCCGCAAGATCCAGCGCGACGGTGTCCGCGCACGGCTGCTGATCGTCGGGACCGGACCGGGCGACCGAGAGGCGCGCCGATACGTCTTGACGAGACAGCTCGACGGCGTGGAGTTCCTCGGCCGGGTGCCAGAGGGCCAGAAGGCGCAGCTCTTCAAGACGGCAGACATCTATGTGTCGCCGGCAACGGGGCGGGAGTCGTTCGGCATCGTGCTCCTGGAGGCGATGTCCGCCGGCGCGCCGATCATCTGCTCGGATATCCACGGCTACCGCGGGGTGGTTCGCCGCGAACGCGATGGCATCCTCGTCGAGCCAGGCAACTCGGACGCGCTCGCCGCAGCCATTCGGCGGCTGATCGACGACCCGGACCTTCGCGCGCGGCTCTCCCGCGCGGGAGAAGAGCGGGCGCAGCTCTTCACGTGGGACCACGTGGGGCAGGCGGTGGAGGAGTACTACGGGTTCGTGATTCGTCGGCTGGCAGAAGGCGGTCGACTTCCCGCCGGGTTCAGTGCGCCGATTCCTCCGCCACCCGGCCCGCGAGTTCGCACAGCAAGCGAGCGGTAAGTCCCCACACGCGCAGCTCGCCCGGTACGACGAAGGCGCCGTACCTGAGCGGCACGCCACTCTGCTCTCCGTCCACGTCGTGAACCGGTAGGCGTGGATCGAAGATGCCGAGCTCGGCGCCGACCACCCCCGCCACCTCGGTCGGGTCTGGGTGCAGTGTTGGCGTGTTCGGGGCGACGGCAACCACCACGTGGATCAGGAAGTTGCTCGCGGGGATGTAGGCAGGGTCGAGCGAGCCGACGACGACGATGCGATGGAGCGGATCGCCGACGTCGATGCCGAGCTCTTCGTGGAGTTCGCGCATCGCGGTCTGCTCGGGCGTCTCGCCCGGCTCCATCTTGCCGCCAGGGAGCGCAAGCTGGCCACCGTGGGTGCCCCCCTGCGCACGCTTGATCAGCAGGACCTGGCAGTCGAAGGGGTGCACCTCGATGTCTTCGCCGCCGCCGTTCGGACCGCATGCGCCGAGCGCAACCGGTGGCACCACGAGCGCGGTGACCGCGGCAACGCGCGGCGTCCCCTCGACGGGCGGATTCAGGTCGACCGGTTCGAGGCTCGGGAGTCGGCGCGGCGTGAGGTTCGGCTGCAGCGGAAAGGGGAGCGGCGCGAGCGCTCCGGCGGCGTCGCGTGCCAGCGCGCGACGCAGCCGCTCGGCGATCCGTTGCGCCGCTGCCTCCTGCCTCTCCACGGCGAGCCGTTGCTAGCTCGGACGAACGGTGACCCCTGGCGCACTCGGCGCGCGGAGCGATCGACCGGCCAGTCTCGCGGTTCGGGCGGGGCCCGATCCGGTCGGAAGCGGCTTCGGCCTGCGGCGCAGCGCATGCTCGAGCACCTGGCCGATCGTCTCCACGGGAACGATCTTCAGTGCCTTTCGGATCTCCTCTGGGATCTCCGGCAGGTCCTTCTCGTTCTTCTTCGGGATCAGGATCGTTCGCGCACCGGATGCGTGTGCCGCAAGCGCCTTGCTCTTCAGCCCGCCGATCGGCAGCACGCGACCACGGAGCGTGATCTCGCCGGTCATCGCCACATCCTTTCGCACGGGAGCCCCCGTGAGCGCCGAGACGATCGCCGTCGCCATGGTCACGCCCGCCGACGGTCCATCCTTCGGGATCGCACCCGCAGGCACGTGGATGTGCAGTCCGGTCTTCTCGAATCGCTCCGGTGCGATGCCGAGCTCCGCACCGTGCGACCGGATCCAAGTCAGCGCTGCGCGCGCAGACTCCTTCATCACGTCGCCGAGCTGACCGGTCAGGATCAGCTCCTCGCGCCCCTCCATGACGCCGACTTCGACGGTGACGACATCACCGCCGACGGGTGTCACCACGAGCCCGGTCGCCGAACCCACCTGGTCGTCTTGATCCATCTCGCCGTACTCGTGCCGCTCCGGCCCGAGCCAGGCGGAGAGTCGCTTCAGGTCGACGCTCCCCTTGCGGATCTTCTTCTCGGCGATGCCTCGAGCGACCTTGCGCATCAGCGTGGCGATCTCTCGCTCCGCGTTGCGCACGCCGGCCTCGCGCGTGTAGTGACGGATCAGGTGCACCATCGTCTCGTCTGGGATCGTCACCTGGCTCTCTTTGAGCCCGTGGTTCTCCCGCTGCTTCGGAACGATGTACCGCTTGGCGATCTCCAGCTTCTCCGCCTCGGTGTAGCCGGGGATCTGGATGATCTCCATGCGATCGCGGAGCGCGTCCGGGATCGTGTCCAACTGGTTCGCGGTGGCAACGAAGAGCACCTGCGAGAGGTCGAACTCCACCTCCAAGTAGTTGTCCTGGAAGGTTGCGTTCTGCTCCGGATCGAGCACCTCCAGCAGCGCTGCGGACGGGTCGCCGCGGAAGTCCGCGCCGACCTTGTCGATCTCGTCCAGCATGAAGACCGGGTTCTTCGTTCCTGCCGTCTTGATCCCCTGCGCGATCCGCCCCGGGAGCGCGCCGATGTAGGTGCGCCGATGTCCACGGATCTCCGCCTCATCATGGAGTCCGCCGAGGCTCATACGGACGAACTTGCGCCCCATCGCCTTCGCAATCGACTTGCCGAGCGACGTCTTCCCCACGCCCGGAGGGCCGGCGAAGCAGAGGATCGGGCTCTTCACCTGCGGGGCGAGCTTGCGCACCGCGAGGTACTCGATGATCCGCTCCTTCACCTTCTCGAGGCCGTAGTGGTCGTCGCCGAGCACCTTTGCCGCTTCTGGAATCTCGATTCGGTCCTCGGTTGCCACGCTCCACGGCATCGCGATGAGCCAGTCGACGTAGGTGCGGATGACTCCGACCTCCGGCGAGGCGGACGGAATCCGCGACATCCGATCGAGCTCCTTGAGCGCGCGCGACTTCACCTCTTCTGGCATGTCCGCCGCTTCGACCTTCTCGCGCAGCTCGTTCGCCTCCGCCTGCTGCGGATCGTCTTCGCCGAGCTCGCGCTGGATCGCCTTCAGCTGTTCGCGCAAGAAGTATTCGCGTTGCGACTTGTCCATCTCCGATCGCACATCCGATTGGATCTTCCCCTTGATCTCGAGGATCTCGATCTGTCGCGCCAAGAAGGCGGAGACATAGTGGAGCCGCTCGGTGACGTCGATGATCTCCAGCAGCTCCTGGCGCTGCTCGGTCGTCATGTCCGGTGTGTACGCGGTCATGTCGGCAAGGAGACCCGGATCGGTGATGTTCTTCGCCGCCACGGCCGCCTCGGGTGGAACCGGTGCGCCGGAGGTGACGTAGGTTTCCACCTGCGCCTGGACGCTCTTCATCAGCGCCTCGATCTCCACGCCGTCGGCTTCGGGCGCCTCGACCGTCTCCACGTCGACCATGAGCGCATCGCCGGTTGCATCGAGCTTGTGGACGAAGATGCGCTTCTGGCCTTGGACCACGGCCCGCAGCGTCCCGTCGGCGAGGTTCACCACCTGCGCGATCTTTGCGAGCGTCCCCATGGCGTGGAGCTGCTGGACGCTCTCGATCTCCTCCTGTTCCGCCTCGCGCTGCGTGACGAGCGCGAGCCACCCATCCGCCTGTGCGGCGGCGCGAATCGCGGCGACGCTCTTGTCGCGCCCGACTTTCAGCGGCGCAACCATCTCGGGGAAGATGACGATTTCGCGCAACGGCACGAGCGGGTAGCGGCCGAGTCCGCTCGGCACGACGGTGCCGTCGTCCTCGGCGGCGACGACCGCCTCGTCGATCTCGAGTTCCATCTCGTCGTTCACGGCACCCTCGATCTCGTCGCGTTGCTTCTCGCTCATCCTCGTCCTCCTCCACGCGCAGCTGCCGCCGCGCGCTCGCTCTTCTTGTTCCCCTCTTCGTACAGTCGTTCGAGAATCCGTTCGCCGAGCCGCTCCTCCAACTGGAAGAGCAGCTTGATTCCGGCGAGATTCACTCCGAGATCCTGCGTGAGATGGCGGATCCAGAGGATGCGCCGCAAGTCGTTCTCGGAGAAGAGGCGGATGTTGCTCTCCGTCCGCGACGGGCAGATCAGCCCCTCCTCTTCGTAGATTCGGAGCGTTCGCGGGTGGACGGCCACCAGTTCGGCGGCCACGCTGATGACGTAGACCGGCCGAGACGGGTCGACCCCCTGACCACCGCTCCTGAACACCGCCACATCATAGAAGTATATCAATACTATTGTCAAGTCTCTTGCCTGCTGTGGGGTGCGGCAGACGCGGCGGAGGCCGGCGTGAGGAGCGCCGCCGACGGCTGGTCGGCGAGGGGACGGGGCGGCCGCTACTCGACGTCGCGGCGGTACGGGAGATCGACGATCACGGTGTTGCGACGGCCGAGGAGCGTATCCCGCAGGCGCTTGCCGTTCCCGTTGTGGAGGATCCGGTCCCACCAGTGGCGGCCGGCGTACTCGGGGATCATCACGACGTTGATCGGGAGCTCGCCCGATTCGTGGGGGAGCTCTTCGAGTTCGTCCAAGAAGTGGCAGATCGGCTCGACGATCGCGCGATACGGCGACTCGACGGTGACGAGGCGAACTCCGGGGAAGAGCTCCTCGAAGCGCGAACGGATCTGGGCCTCCTCCTTCTCGTCGAAGACGACGCGCACCGCGATCAACTCACCCGTGGTGCCTTCGAGGATCCGACCGAGCGTGATCGCGCGAA
>CAWULR010000002.1:0-36814 GCA_963923845.1 uncultured bacterium | reverse complement strand
TCGACCTCGAGGCACGACTCAAGAATCTCCGAGCCAGCGAGACGGCCTTCCTTGCACTGCTCGATCGCGCCGAAAGCGTGAGCGACATCGTGGCGGTCCAAGGCGAGCTGAGCCGGATCCAGGGCGACATCGAATCCTTCGAGGCGCAGCGCGCGGCACTGGCCGATCAGGTCGAGATGTCGAGCATCAACGTCTCGTTGCAGCTGCCCGTCTCTCCGGTCGACCAAGCGTCGGGAGACTTCGATCTCGGGTACGAGATCAGCAGCGCACTCGCGAACCTGATCAACGTCGGTCGCGCGGTGGTGACCGCAGCGATCAACATCGTGGTGATCGGAATCCCGATCGCCGTGATCGGCGGACTCTTCGGATCGCTCATCGGTCGAGCGCTGCTCGCCGTGAGCGCATGGGTGACGGCGTCGTTCGCCGGTTCCCGAAAGGGATCGCGCCGAGCAGCGCGCCGCTGACAATCGACGCGTGACGCGACGCGCCGCTGGGGCTAGACGGCTCCGGCGGCGATCGCGATCACGGCGACGGTGAGAAGTCCGATCGCGACGCCGATCGCGCCGGCAAGCCAGGCGCGCACGTCGAGCGGACCGAGCGTTTCGTGCTCCTCTGACGCATGGTTTCCCATGCCGTCTAGTATCCCAGACGATGCGAATCGACATCGGCGACGGGTTTGAACTCATCGGCGTGGAGCGCGCCGACGAGCTGATCCTGGTTCCGCCGTGCGCGCGCGACGATGCGGACCACGCCACATGCACCTGGTGGGAAGACGCCGATCGCGGGAGCAAGGCGGCGCGCGTCGAAGCGCAGAGCCCATCGTCGTCGGCGCGAGCGAGTGCGCCGGCCGGCGGCAAGGCGGCGCTCGCCGCCTTCCTCGGTGCCGACGTGGCCGAAGCGCCGATGTTCAACCCGTTCGCGCCGCGAGAGCCGACGCGCGAAGAGGCGCTGCGCGATGCCGCGGCCGCACCTGGGCAGCCGGCGAAGCTGCGCCTGCTCACGCGACAGCTGCCGATCAGCGGGCCGATGGGGTGGATCCTGCTCTCTGGCGGAGACCCGGTCGCCTACTGCCAGGCTGGTCCGCTCTCGGCGTTTCCAAGAGCACAGCGACTCCGAGATCGGTACCCGGATCTGCCGTCGACCCCGCCGCCCGCCGTGGTCACCTGCATCTCCGTGATCCCGGCGGCGCGCGGGCGCGCCCTCGGCAGCGCTCTCGTCGAAGGGGTGCTGACGCGACTCAGCGGTGCAGGATTCGCGGCCGTCGAGGCGTACCCGGAAGAGCCCGCGCTCTCGGCCGCTGTCGACGCCGACGCGACCTCTGCCGCGACGCCGCGCTTCTGGGAGCGGCTGAACTTCACCGTGGCAGCCACCGGTCCGGACGGGCGTTGGCCGGTGATGCGGCGGGTGCTCGATTGAGCCGCGCGCCGAGCACGGGCGCGGGAGGCGCCCAGCTCCCGCCGTACGAGATCGTCGCGAACGTCAGCGAGGGGCGCGATCAGGCGATCCTCGCCGCATTCACGGCGGTCGTCGCCGGGGCTCCCGGCGTGCGCCTCCTCGACCTGCATCGCGATGTCGACCACGATCGCAGCGTCTACACCTATGTCGGCGACGGCGGTGCGCTCGCTCTCGCCACGCGCGCGCTCGCACGGCTCGCGGTCGCAACGATCGATCTCTCTTCGCCGCGCAAGTCGGGCGCCGATCGAGGGGTGCATCCGCGCATCGGGGCGATCGACGTGGTTCCCGTCGTGCCGCTCGGGCCCGAAGGGAGCGAGCGCGGCGCGATCGTGATCGCTCGTTCGCTCGCCCGCGACCTCGCCGCGGACCTTGCTCTCCCCGTGCACCTCTACGGTGCTGCGGCGCGCTCAGCTGCGCGAGCGTCGCTGCCCGAGATTCGGCGCGGAGGATTCGAGGCGCTGCGCGAGCGTCAGGCGACGTCCGATGGCGCACCGGATGAGGGGCCGCAGCTTCCCCATCCGACGGCGGGCGCGGTGGCGGTCGGCGTGCGCCCGCTCATGGCGGCGTGGAACATCCGACTGCTCGGTGCTGCGGCGCCACGGTTGCTGGATGCGGCGCGTGCGCTTGCACACGAACTGCGCGGCGCGAGCGCCGGGGGAGTCCCCGGGCTGCAGGCGCTCGGGTTTCCGCTGCCGAGCATCGACGGCGCGCAGCTCTCGATGAACCTCCACGATGTGCTCGGCGCGGCCGAGCGAGGCGTGACGCTGCACTCCATCCGACAGCGTGCAGAGCGCGCGGCAGAGCGGCTCGGCGTTCGGCTCGGCGAGACGGAGATCGTCGGGCTCGTCCCTGAGTCGTCGCTCCGCGCCGGCGGAGATCCGCGTCAGCTCGAGATCCGCGGTGGGTGGGAGCGCGTCACGCTCGAGTCGGCGCTAGGCAAGCGCGGCGGCGAACGCTAACAGCAGCACAGCGACCGCGGGAAGCAGGCAACCGCAGCCGGACGCGGCGCGCTTGGCCTCCCCTCGCCCCTTCGACCGTTCGCCATCATCTGTGATTGCGGCGAACAGGAGGAACTCGTCGACGCTCGTGCCGTTGTCGTTCAGGTCGAAGGCACCGCCATCGTGGCCGCCGTCGTCTCCGCCGAAATCTCCGTCAGTCATTCTTCTCCTTCGAGTTGAACGGATTCGCCAGGGAGTTGTACCAGAGGATCGCGCGCAGCTTGCTCTCGTTTCGCTTCTTGTCTGCGCAACGTGACGAACAGGCGACGCCGCGGGGAGGGTTCGGGTCGAAGTACGCCTTGACCTCCCACGTCGGCTCACCGTCTCGAATCTCGGTGCCACAGCTCATGCAGCGCAGTCGATCTCCCATGGAGAGATCAGACCACATGCGCGTGCCAACAGTGTGTCGCGTTCCGCGCGTACCTACGGGATCTAGTCGGCGCCGAACGCCTCGCCGCGCGGTTCCACGACGATCGTCGTGGTCTCCTCCGGGAGGCCGGAGATGGTGATCGAGAGCTTCGGTTGCGCAATCGGCGGCGTGGTGAGCCCCTCTTCGTTGCAGAAGGCCTTGACGGCGGCGTTCGCCTTCCCGATGTCATCGGTCATCGGCATCGGGATCACGATCTTCGGTCCGAGCTCGCTGATCAGCGCCGAGGCCGCCTCGGCGCTCAGCGCGCCGCCCACGGGCACGAGGACGATGTCCGCTCCAGGGAGCTCCTTGATCTGATCGGTGGAGAACCCTTCGGCGTGATCGCCGAGGTGGACGACGTGGATGCCGTCGATCTCCGCGTAGAAGACGGTGTTGTGTCGCGCCGCAGGTCCACGATGGTTGTCGCGGTAGCTGCGGATGCCGGTGATCAGCACCGATTTCACCTCGTACTCGCCCGGGCCCTCGAGGATCACGGCGTTGTCCAGGCTGGTGGCGATCGGGGTGCGCCCATCGCGAGGTGCAAGGCGACCCTTGACGCGCGAGAGCGGCGCATCGTCGGGGTGGCTGAGCGTGACGATGTCTGCGGTGATGCCGCGTCCGGTGGGGCCCACGATCGAGGTGTACGGGTCGTATGCGATGGTCGCCTCGCGCCCGCGGATGCGAACGCAGCTGCGTCCGTAGTAGGTGAGTTCCATCGCCCTATTCTCCCACGCGGTCCAGCCCAGCGTCGTACCTGACGTCGTGCTCGTCTGAGCGTGAAAACGGGGGCCTGGAGGGGAGCGTGGAGGGGGTTGTGCCAGGCGGGGAGCAATGCCCATCGCCCCCGCCTGGCGGGAGGTCGGTTCTCAGGAGGGAGGTCCAGCGAACCGGACGCCCATCATCGGGCGCCCACGTGAATCCGCAGTGGGCAGGCAGGTAAAGACTTCTCAACCCCCGTCGGCGGGTCAGCCTCGGCGGGTCAGCCGTTGAGAGCAGCGCCGCCTACGGCGGCACCCCACCTCCCCGTGGGGCGCCTACATCTCGGCGGGGGCGGAGATCCCGAGGAGGCGGAGGGAGGCGGCGAGGCTGGCCGCCGCCGCCGCCACGAGACGGAGGCGTTGGGCAGAGAGCGCCGCGGCACCGGGATCCACCACCTTCGCGTCGCGGTAGAAGGCGGAGAACGCGGTGGCGAGTTCTGTGGCGTACGTGGTGACTCCCTGTGTCTCGTGATGTGCCGCGGCATCTTCGACGACTTCGGGGAGACGCACGATCACGCGAGCCAGCTTCGCATCGGGGGTCGATTCGTCGTCGAGTAGGTCGCCGATCTGATTCGATGCCGTCAACCCTTCGGTTGCTCCCTTGCGCAGGATCGACTGCATCCGCGCGTGGGCATACTGCGCGTAGTAGACAGGGTTCTCGTTGTTGCGTGCCGTCGCCGCTTCGATGTCGAAGTCGATCGCCGTGTTGGCGCTGCGCGACGCAAAGTACCATCGTGCAGAATCCACGCCGATCTCCTCGAGCAGCTCGTCCAAGGTCACGAACGTTCCGGCGCGCTTCGACATGCTCATCTCCACGCCGTCGCGGACGAACCGAACCCATGCGACCAGCAGCATCTCGATGCGCTCCTGTTCGTAACCGAGCGCGACTCCCGCGTTGCGCACGCGCGCGACCGTGCCGTGGTGGTCGGCGCCCCAGACGTAGACGAGATGGTCGAATCCCCGACTGAACTTCTCTTCGACGTATCCGATGTCTGAACCAAAGTACGTGTACGCGCCGGTCGACTTCTTGATGACGCGGTCCTTGTCGTCGCCGAGCGCCGTGCTCTTGAACCAGAGTGCGCCGTCGCGCTCCTCGAGCCACCCCGAGGCGCGCAGCTTCTCGATGGCGCGATCGACGAACCCTTCGGTGTAGAGCGAGCCTTCGGATCGCCAGACGTCGAACTCCACGCCGAGCGACGCAAGCGACGACTGGATGCCGCGACGGATGCGCTCAGACGCCCAACGTCCGATGACGGCGACCTCATCGTCGTCTGAGCCGGCTGCTCCCGCGGTGCGCGCGGCGGTCGCCTGGTCTGCGATCTCCGACGGAATCCCCGCCGCAAGGTCGGCCACGTAGTCGCCCTTGTAGCCGTCTTCGGCGACCTCACGTCCGTCGCGAAGCGCGATGACGCTTTCGCCGAGTCGGCGCACCTGCTCGCCGAAGTCGTTGAAGTAGTACTCGCGCGTCACCTCCTGTCCGGCCGCCTCCAAGACGCGCGACAGGAGATCGCCGACAAAGGCGCCGCGGGCGTTGCCAACGGTGAGCGGTCCGGTCGGGTTCGCGGAGACGAATTCGACGTTGACGCGCGTCGGTTGGCCCTTGGACGGCGACACCAGATGCCCCCATGCGTTCGGTGCGGCGACGATCGCGTCGAGGAGCTCGGCGAGCAGTCCGGCGCGAAGGCGCACGTTCAGGAAGCCGGGCCCCGCGACGTCGGCGCGCACGATCGGCCCGAGTGCCCCCGCGCCGCCGTGGATCCGCTCGCCCGCTTCGGCGGCCAGCTCGGCGGCGATCGCGGCGGCGATCTGTGCCGGTGCGCGCTTCAGCAGCTTGCTCGACTTCATCGCGATGTTCGATGCGTAATCGCCGTGGTCGCTGCTCGCCGGGACCTCCACCTCGATCGTGGCGATGAGCGTCTCGAGCGCCGTCGGATCCTCCAGGGCCGGCAGCGCCCCCGAGGCGACAGCCCGGCGGAGGGCTCGGCCGATGGCGTCGCGCACCACGTGGCGCAGCGGGGTGCCGAGGAGCGGGTCGCGGGGCAGCGAGGCGGCGCGCGTCGATCCCTTCGGGGCGGCTCCTGAACTCGTCATTCCCGAATCGTAGCCGCGAAACTCTGGCACGATGTCGTCATGAACCAGAACGAGTCGCCGGCGCCCGAGTCGGCAACGGTGACGCCCCCCGCAGGGGTGGAACTCGCCACGCCGGTGAGTCGCGGACAGATCGTTCGCGTCGCACTCCTCCTCACCGTCGCCTTCATCGTCGGCGCGCTCCTCCTTCGCGCACAGGCGGACCGCATTCGCCCGCTCGACCTTCCGCTGCCCACAGGCTGGGAGGCGGTGACGGCCGATACGGTCCTCGCCGGGATATCGCCGCAGAGCGCCGTGCGCGCCGCTCGTTCAGCCGACGCGCCGATCGGCGCCACTCCGCATGTTCGACTGATCAGGCTGACCAGCGCGGGCTCGGATGCCGCCGGACTCAGCGGCATCTTCTGGTTGATCGTCACCGACGATGTCCGTCCGACGATGGAGATTCCTGCCGGCGACGCGCTCGACGTGATCCGCGCCTACGTCCTTGTCGACCAAGAGGGGGTCGTTGCGCTCGCCGCCGAGCGCGGGTTCTCGAGCGCCGACCCAACGATTCCTCCCGACTGAGACTCCTCCAGACGCGTCGTAGCTCGCTCGCGTCGAGTCAGTTCCCGGGCGTTCAGCCCGCGGTGCCCTTGATCGGCCAGCGTTCGCCTGCATCCTTCCAGCGCTTGGTTGCGAGCTCCTCGAAGCCGTGCTCGAGGAGGAGGTCGCGTGCGCGGTCGAAGTTGAGTGCGAACCAGTCGGGCTCGTGCGCATCGGATCCGCTGACGACGAAGCGTCCGCCGATCTCTCGGTATCGTGCGACCGCCTGTGGCAGCGGATAGCAGACGCCGGTGCGCTGGCGCCAACCGGAGCTGTTGATCTCGAGCGCCGTTCCTGTCTTCACGAGCGCCTGCAGGAACGGCTCGTAGAGTTCGGGCGCGGCTTCGAACCGGTCCGTTGGGATGTGCGGGTAGACATACTTTCGGACGTAGTCGGCGTGGCCGAGGATGTCGAAGAGCCCGCTCTCCACGGCACCGAGCACCTCGTCGAAGTACGGTGCGGTCACGTTGGCGTCGCTCCCGGCGAACACCGCCGTTCGCGAGCGCTTGAACGGCGAGTCGATGCCCGGGTGGACGCTGCCGATCGTGAGGTCGTAGCGATGCCGCTTCAGGTGGTCGCGGATGTCGCGTTCGTAGGCCCGCTCGTAGGTGATCTCGACGCCGAGCAAGATCTCGATCTTGTCGCCGAACCTGCGGCGCAGCTCTTCGATCACCTCCACGCGACGTTCATGCGATGTCAGGGTCGTGCCCGGCTCACGGGGATCGAAGTCGAGGTGGTCGGTGATGGCGATCCGCGGCATGCCGAGCGCGATGGCGAGCGCCGGGTAGACGTCGACCGGTACCGACGAGTCCGGCGACAAGAGCGTGTGCAGGTGCACGTCGAGCGGCAGATCGAACGCGCCGCCCAACGCGAGGCGCTTCTGGCGTTCGTCGCTACCCATGGATCCTCCCGTGCATGAAGCTCAGACCTCGTTCAACCACGCGCGCGCGCCGGCTCCGCGCAGACCGCGAATGAGGAGCAGCGCAAGGAGGACCGGCGGCAGGCCGGGGAGCCAGTTGCCGACGGTGAGGGCGATGAGGGGACCGGCGGGGAGCAGGACCGTGCTCAGGCCGATCGCAAACCCTCGCCCCGCCTGCTTGCGCTGCAGCACGAGCGTGATGGTGAAGATGGAGGCGGCGATGAGTGCCATCCAGACCACGCCCTGGAGCGTGATCGGCGCGTTCGTCGCCTGTTCGACGATCCGACCGAGCGTGAGGCCGAGACCTGCGAGGAGGAGCAGCGCGTAGCAGAGGAAGGCGACGATCACGATCGGCATGCGCTCAGGATGGCACGCCGAGCCCCGCTCGTCCTGGATGGCGTGGTGCCCCCAACGGGATTCGAACCCGTGATCTCCACCTTGAAAGGGTGGCGTCCTAGGCCTCTAGACGATAGGGGCGCGCGAACGCGAGGGTAGCACCCGACTGCCGCGCTGGTCGGAGTCAGCCGGTGCGAGCGATCAGCCCGCGAGTTTGCCGAGCACGTTCGAGGCGGCGAAGGCCGCCGCTGCGGCGATCGCGAATCCGCCGCCGAGAAGTGCGGCGAGCAGTGCGCGCCCGTCTTCGGCGCGGCGAATCGCTCGGATCATGCTGAAGGCGAGCATCAGCGCCGCAAAGGCGCACGCGATCCCGACCACGAGGGTGCCGATCGAGAGCTGGCCGATCTGATCCGCGCTGCGGATGCTGGCGACCCAGAGGAAGTAGATCAACGATGCGCCGAGCGCAACGACGACGGCGACCCCGGTGCCGAGCGAGATCACGCCGCGAATGCGTCGACCACGGTTCTGGTTCATCGCCATAGGGTACGACCTCGCGCTCGTCCGTGGGTGGCCGTGCGTCGTGGTCGCGCACGCCCGACACCGCGCCTCCGCTCGGGTACGATTCGGCCATGGAGATCATGGGCATCAAGATCCCGACGATCGTGACCGAGAACAGCGCCATTCGCTGTGCCGGCTGCAGAGGGCCGATCAGCGGCACGCCGTTCCGCGTCAGCGTGCTGGACATCATCGCCACCGAGGTCGCTCCGTCCTTCGAGAGCGCGTCGCCGATCAACCCCGGTCCGTTCCAGTTCTGCGCGAAGCCGGGCTGCCCCACCGAGTGGATGGCGGCGAACGGCTGGTACTTCTGCCGACTCAGTTCGGTGCGCGAGATCATGCGACCGGTCGCTCTGGAGACCGCCGACGGCAGGGCGATCGGACTCTGCGACGGGCTCCACCAGAGTGATCACGAGTTTCTTCCGGCGTAGGCCGGACCGGACGTGATCGCACTCTTCACCGCGCTCACCGCCGCACTCTTCGCCGCGCTCCTGGTGAACCAGTACTCGGTTCGCCGCGCACCGTATCAACTCGCATGGGCGGTCGGCGCAGCCGCCTTCGCGGCGGCCGCCGGCGCGGAGGCGCTCGCCGCCTCGTTCGGCTGGAGCGAGCCGCTGTACCGCGTCTGGTATCTCACCGGCGCCGTCTGGACCGCCGGCTGGCTCGGGACCGGAACGGTCGTGCTGCTCTCCAAGACGAGGTTCGGCTACTGGTATGCGGCCTGCCTCGCTCTCGCCGGCCTCTTCACCATCCTGGTCGCACGACGACTCGAAGACGCGACCGCGGGACCGATCGCACTGCTCTACGCGCTGCTCGCGTGGGGAGCCGCCGCCTCGGTCGCCTGGCTCGCCTATCTCGGCAGCCCGCGGTGGAGTCGCATCGCCGTGGGGCTCGTGGTGTTGCTGAGCGTCGGGGCGCTCCCGCTTGTCGCAACGGCGGCGCTTCCAGCGCCGGGGTGGGCAACCGATCCGCAGACCGGCGCGCCGGTTGCGCAGCTGGTGCCGCCGGCACTGCGACTCCTCACGCCGCTCTTGAACATCAGCGGCGCCTTCGCCCTGCTGACCGGTGCGCTCTTCTCCGCCTACGTGTTCATGCCAAAGGTCCGCGCACTCCCGTACTCGAGCGATCCGCGACAGCGCGGCGACGAGCTGCTCTTCAACCTGGCGATTGCGCCGTTCGCAATCGCCGTCAACTTCGTCACGAGCCTGCCGCTGGCGTTTGCGGCATGGCGCAGCGGCACGCTGAACCGTCGGGTCCCCGCCACGCTCCTGATCGCGCTCGGCGCGTTCGTTCCCAGCCTGACCGACACGTTGACGAGGGCGGGCTCCACCGAGGCGTATCAACTCGGGAAGGCGGTCGGTGCACTGGTGCTGTTGATCGGCTTCCTGACCAGTGTCGACGATCCCGACGAGATCACCCTTCCGCTGCTCGGCGCACCGCTGCGTGCGGCGCTGCGCCGCGCCCGAGGAGAACGGAAGCCATAGAGGTGGCTGCTATCCTTTGCTCCAACCCCACCACGAGGCCCAGCTGGAGGCGTCGATGAAGATCCGCACCGCAGTCTTCCCGGTCGCCGGCTGGGGGACACGCTTCCTCCCCGCCACGAAGGCGGTGCCGAAGGAGCTCCTCCCGATCGTCGATCGCCCCGCCATCCAATACGCCGTCGAGGAGGCGATCGCGGCCGGCATCGAGCGGGTCGTCCTGGTGACGAGCGAACACAAGCGCTCGATCGAAGACCACTTCGACATCGCCGCCGACCTCGAGGCGGTCTTGGAGGCGCGGGGAGACATCGAGCACCTTCGCGCGGTGCGCGCGGTGGCGGACTTGGTGCACCTCGTCACGGTGCGCCAGAAGGAGCAGCTCGGCCTTGGGCACGCCGTGCTGATGGCCCGCGATGCGGTCGGCCACGAGCCGTTCGCGGTGGTCCTGCCGGACGATTTGATCATCGGATCGCGGCCGGCGCTCGGGGAGCTGATCGCCGCCTACACGTCGACCGGCGCCTCCGTGGTGGCGGTGATGCAGGTCCCCGGCGACCAGACGCGGCGGTACGGGATTGTCGACCCCGACACCACGCTTCCGTCGCCCGACGGCGGCACGACGATCCCGCTCCGCGGGCTCGTCGAGAAGCCGGCCCCGGAAGATGCGCCGTCGAACCTGGCGATCGTCGGTCGCTACGTCCTCAGCCCGAAGATCTTCGACAAGCTGGAGCAGACCCCGCACGGCGCGGGCGGTGAGATCCAGCTGACCGACGCGATCCAGGCCCTCGCCGAAGAGCAGCCGATCGTCGGCTACCGCTTCAGCGGCACGCGCTACGACGTTGGGGCGCCCGACGGTTGGCTGAAGGCGAACCTCGGCTTGGCGCTGGAGCATCCGATCTACGGCGCGGAGCTGCGCACGACGCTGGCACACCACCTGCGGGACGGGAAGAGGTGACCGGCGCCACCGAACCTCGACCGAAGTCCGGTGACCTCGTTGCCGGACGATACCGCCTGCACGAGCAGATCGGCGAAGGTGCGGCGGCGTTCGTCTTTCGCGCCGTCGACGAGGCTCTCGGACGCGATGTCGCCGTCAAGATCCTGCGCGGCGCACTCGCCGCATCGCCGGCCGCTGCCGCGCGGTTCCGCGCCGAAGGACGCGCCGCTGCGATCATCTCGCACCCGAACGTCGCCGCCGTCTTCGACGTTGCGCCGGAACGAGAAGCGCCGGCGATCATCATGGAGTTCGTCGACGGCGAAGATCTCGCCTCCATGCTCCGTCGCGTCGGGCCGCTCGTGCCGCGACGGGCCGCGGCGATCGCAGCGCAGGTTGCTCGCGGTCTCGCCGCCGCCCACCAGCGCGGCATCATCCACCGCGACGTCTCGTCGCGCAACATCCTGATCGGACGAGAGGGCCGGGCGCAGATCACCGACTTCGGCATTGCCCACGCAACGCTCGAGGAGGGCGAACCACGGCCACCGTCGAGCGGATCGGTTCCGATGGGAACGGCCCACTATGTCGCGCCAGAAGTCGCAGCCGGCGGCGCCGCCACGTCCAGCTCGGACCTCTACGGACTCGGCGTCGTCCTCTTCGAGCTGTTGACCGGTCGCAGGCCGGCCGAACCGGCGGACGGTGCCGCCGTATCGTCGCCGCGGACGCTGCGCCCGGACATTCCAGACGAACTCGATGCGATCGCTCGGAGCCTGCTCGCTGCGAACCCGAAGTCACGACCGGCGAACGCGACCGCGGCCGCCGACGCGCTCGAGTCGTTCGTGATCAAAGCGGGACGAACGTCGATTCAGCCGCGCGCTGTCGGACCGGCGGCGGGCGCACCGCGCGCACTTGCGGGAACGCGCGTCTCGCGCGTCGCCGGCGAAGCGGGACCGGGCGAACCGTCGGCGCCGGTCGATCCGCACGACGAGTGGGTCGACGAGAGCGACTCCGAGGCACTCTCGCTGCGCTCGACGCTGTTCACCATCGGCGGCGTGTCGCTCGCGGTGATTCTGTTGCTCGCCGGCGTGATCTTCGGCCTTCGTCTCGTCGACGCGGGTGGCGGCCCAGACGCCAATGTCAAGGTCCCGCCGATCGCATCGCTCACGCTCGCCGAGGCGATCCCCATCGTCGAGCAGCTCGGACTGCGCATCAAGGTGGTGGAGCGCGTCAACTCAGAGTCGCTCCCTGTCGACACGATCCTCTCGCAGTCGCCGGAGGCGACGACGCTCGTCCCGACCGACAGCGTGATCGAAGTCCGCGTGGTGGCGGGGACAGGACTCGCCGTGGTCCCCGATCTGTTCGAGGCGACGGAGGCGGAGGCGACCAAGCGCCTGAAGTCGGCGAACCTCCGGCTCGGTCAGGTGATCTCTGCCTGGTCCCAAACCGCCCCGAGCGGCAGCATCATCCAACAGAACCCTCGCGCCGGACTCCAGGTTGCGAACGGCAGCAGCGTGGACATCGTCGTCTCGCTCGGGCCAGAGCCGTCGCCGAGCGGATCGTCGCAACCGTCGGGCGCGGCGGACACGGCGGTGCCGATCCTCCGCTGCATGCCGGTGGCCGAGGCGGCCCTCGCGCTCGAGGCGGTCGGGTTGACGCTCGACCCGAGTTCGGCGTCGATCGACCCGACCGAGATCGTCGATCTCATCGCTCCGGCGGCCGGCGTCCTGGTGCCGAGCGGCAGCAGCGTGCAGATCGTCGCGACGAGCCCGTTCGGCACGCCGCTCGCCGGCTGCCCGTGACCGAAGCCTAGGCTTCGAGTCCCTCCCAGAGTCCGCCGCTCGCCCAGCTGAGCCGCGGCAGTTTCAGGTCTGCGCCGTCGACGCGCCGACCGTGGCTGGCGGCATGCTGCAGCTCGACCGGCGACGTCCAACATGGACGGACGTCGCTCTCGGCGACGAGCTTGCGCTTTCGGTCGATGCCGCAGTAGCTGATGCGGCCGACGACGGCACGTCGCAGGTGTCGGCAGGTCCCGCAGGCGGCGGTCGGCGCCTTGCAGACCCAGCATCGACCGGTCTCCTCCTGCAGTGCGCCGCAGGAGGGACACTGCCAGGCGAGGTTCGCTCCGTCCATCAGGGCTTCTTCATCACGGAGAAACCCGTCGTCGCTTCGAGCGGATCGCCCTGCGTGAGCGTGTAGGTGGCGAGGATGTTGCCGCGTCCTTCGGTCGCATAGTTCTCCGGGAACGTGTATTCGCCGATCGCGCGCCCGTTGCTGTCCGAGAGACTGCACGGCAGGGCGATCGGCGAGAGTCCGGGTGCGGTGATCAGGATGCAGACGTTGGCCCCGACGACCGGTGCCCCGGTGGAATCTGTCGCGGTCGCGGTGATGCGGAACGCCTTCGGCGACTTGTTGAGGAAGATGGTTCCGGGATTCACCACGAGCGTGACGCGACCGACGGCGGCGTTCGTCGTGATCTCGACGCTCGTCCGCGAGGAGTTTCCAACGCCGTCCGTCGCCGTCACGGAGATGACATTGATGCCGTTGCGCAGCGAGATGCCGATGCTGTACTCGCCCTTGCCGTTTGCCGTGCCGGTTGATGCGATGCCCGTCGTCTCGTTTCGCACCTGGATGTTCGCGTCCTTCTCCGATGCGCCACGGACGGTGACCTCGGCGCCGTTCACGAGCTGGCTCGGGCTCGGCGAGTCGATCGTCACCTCAGGTGCGGTCGTGTCGCGCGTCACCGTGACGGCGTTGCTCGGTGTCCGCTCCGTTCCACCCACGACCACCACCGCGGTGATGACGTTGTCGCCCGATGCAAGCGGGATGCCGGGAATCTCGAAGCCCGGCGTACGAGGGAGCTCGACCTCTGCGCCGGTGATCGACGAACCGTCGGCAGTCACGACGGTGATGCGCAGGATCGCGTCGCTCAGTCCGAGCAGGTCATCGGGGAGCGAGCCTCGGATCGTGATCGACTGTGCCGCAACGGTGGAGGGATCTGGCTCGACCAGGAGCGGCGCTCCAGGCGCCGCCGACGGGACGACGTCGCTGGGCGACGGAGAGGTGCCCGCGTCGCCGAGCGAGAGGACGATTCGCGCTCCGAAGACCGCGAGCACGATCAGGGCGACGACGGCGACGATGCCGACGAGTCGCGTGAGTGCGTCGGAGATCGAGCGCAGCACCGAGCCGCCGCCGGTGCGCGACTGGCCCGACGTGTAGGAGACCGCCGCACGCGTCGGCGCGCTCGACGCAACGCGACGGACGGGTTGGCGGGTGTCAGAGCGGTTGCCGAAGAGACCGCGTCGGCGTGGCGGTTGCGATCCGGGTCGGTTGAACCCTGCCATGGCCACGATTCTGTCATGACATGCATGAACCCCGCTACGCTCGTCTGGTGCCGAACAGAGCATCCGACCCGCAGATCGTCGAGCGACTCAAGGTGCGCGTGCGCGACGCGCGCGTGCAGTTGGCGGCGGCGATCGCCGATGGACGAGGCGACGATGCGTGGGCGGCGGCGCTCGTCGCCATCTCGGCTCGCGGACGCTTCGGCGTCCGCCTCGGGCTCGAGCGTTCGCGCGCCATCTTGGAGGCACTCGGCGGCCCCGAACGTTCCGTGCGAGGCGCCCTGATCGCCGGAACCAACGGGAAGGGGAGTGTCGGCGCGCTGATCTCAGCCGCGCTCGGTGCCGCCGGGATCCGTCACGGCAGCACCCCAAAGCCACACCTCGTCTCGTATCGCGAGCGGATTCGCATCGACGGACGACCGCTCGATCCGCTCCCCTTTGCCATCGCGGTGGAACGCGCGCTCGACGCCGCCGATCGGATCGAGCCGCGCGTGGGACCAGTGACCGAGTTCGAGCTGCTCGCCGGCGTGGTCTTCGACGGCTTTCACGCGGCCGGCATCGATCGCGCCGTGGTGGAGGTCGGACTCGGCGGTCGACTCGACGCGATGCACGCATGGGACGGCGGCGTTGCCGTGGTCACCAACGTCGGTCTCGACCACCAGGAGTATCTCGGCGAGACGATTCGGGAGATCGCCGGCGAGAAGGCGGCGATCATCGTGCGCGGCAACCGAGCGGTGACCGGCGCAACCGATCGAGGCGACGCGCTGAACGTGATCAAGCGCGCCGCCGCGAGCGTGGGTGCGCCGCTGACGATTGCAACCCACGGAGCCGTTCGATCGCGTGGACGCGACGGCATCGAGGTGGACCTCCCGCGACTCGGTGCGGTGAGGGTGGGACTGATCGGCCGACACCAGGCCCAGAACGCCGCCGTGGCGCTCGCAACGCTCGATGCGATGCGGGAGGCGGGCATCGTCGACGTGAGCGACGATCGCATCGTCGCCGGCTTCGCCGCAGCACGGTGGCCCGGTCGCCTGGAGCTGATCGACCACGCGTTCGGTTCGGATGACCGACGCGACCTGCTCCTCGACGGTGCGCACAACGAGGACGGCGCGGCGGCGCTCGCCGCCGCGGTCGACGATCTTGCGCCGCACCTGCGCGATGCCGACGGCGAGTGTCGCATGGGCGGCGAGTCTCGATCGAACCGCGCAACGCTGATCGTCGCCGCGATGTCGGACAAGGCGATCGACAGGATCTTCGGCGAGCTCGCGACGTCGCCGGTGCTCCGCGCCGCGCGGCTGATCTGCACCACCGTGGGGGAGGAGCGCTCGTCTACGCCAGAGGCGCTCGCCGACGCGGCGCGTCGCGCGGGGCTCGGTGCGGCGGTCGAGATCGCGGCGGACCCACAGCGCGCGCTCGACGGCGCGGCGCGCGATCGCGGCCCGGTGATCGTCGCCGGATCGCTCTACCTGGTCGGTGCGGTGCGCGAGCGACTCATGCGCCAGGGGCGGCTCCCAGACGACGGGAGCCTCGATCCAGAGGCGACTACTGGCTCGGCCGAATCCCGAGCGTGACCGAGATCTGCACCGTGGATCCGGCGCGCAGCACGTCCAAGACGATCACCGCACCCGGAGAGTACTGAACGAGCAGGTCCTGGAGCGGATGCAGCTCGTCGATCTCCACGCCCTGAACCTTGGTGATGATGTCGCCGTCGGCGAGACCGGCCGTTTCGGCTGGACTCCCGGCCACGATCCCCGACTCGGTTCCGCCGGAGATCCACGCGCCTTGGAAGACCGTCAGGTTGTTCTCCGCAGCGGTGCGGCGGTTCAGCGCAACGTAGCGGATGCCGATCCACGGGCGCGAGAGTTCGACGCCGGCGAGCGCCTGCTCCATGATCGGGCGCGCGATGTCGATCGGGATCGCGAAGCCGATCCCTGCCCCTTCGGTGGAGATGGCGGTGTTGATGCCGATCACCGCGCCGCTCGAGTCCACGAGCGCGCCGCCCGAGTTGCCCGGGTTGATCGCGGCATCGGTCTGCAGCAGGCCGTCGAGGCGACCGGATTCGGTGGTGATCTCGCGGCCGATGGCGGAGATGATCCCGGCCGTCACGGAGTTGGTGTAGACGCCGAGCGGCGACCCGATCGCGATCGCCGTCTGTCCGACCTGGATGGTGCCGGAGCGACCGAGCGTGGCGGCGGTGAGACCCGTCGCATCGATCTTGACGATGGCGAGGTCGGTGAGCGTGTCGATGCCGTAGACGCTTCCCGGGAAGTCGCGCCCGTCTTTCAGGTGGACGGTCATCGAGCTCTCGCCGTCCACCACGTGGCGGTTCGTCACGATCCACCCGTCGGCCGAATAGATCACGCCGGAGCCGACGGAGTTGCCGCTCGCGCTCGTCACCTCGATGGTGACGATGGCGGGCGAGATGCGCTCTGCGACGTTGACCGTTGCAGACTGTTCTGAGATGAGCGTCTGGCGGATCTGTGTCCCGAGCTCGCTCTCTCCGCTGAGTCCGCCGAGCACCAAGAACGTCGCGCCTGCGCCGCCCGCCGCGCCGAAGATCAGGGAGAGGGCGAGGAGTCCGAGAACCAGACGACGTCCAACACCGCCCGCCGTTCGCTCGACTGGTGCCTCCTCTTCCGCGCCGATCAGCGGTTCGGGCTTCGGATACCCGTCGTCGAGTTTCTCCACCCACGGCTGGGCGTTCTCCGCCGGTTCTGGTTCGAATCTCAGGGGCTCCTGTGCGGACTCTTCGATCGAATCGGAGGACTTGCTCACGCTCTCTCCTTTGTCGGCTTGGTCGCGCCATCAGCGGAAGCGGCAGCATCAGGCGATGCGCTCTGCTCTTCAAGGGTAGAGGATGCCGCTTCTGCGCGAAGAACCTGCCGAAGACGCAGTGAAGTTTTCGCAACCTCTCCGAGGAGCGCCGCCGCTCGGCGTCCGACGCTGATCAGCGACGACGGTTCCTGCGGTGTCGGCGCCGGTTCGACCGTCTCGTCGGCGATCAGCTCGGGATCCGCCGGCAGCGTCAACGTGAAACTTGTTCCGCTTCCAACCAGGCTCTCCACGACGATCCGGCCCGCGTGCATGTCCACGATCGACTTCACGATCGCAAGGCCGAGGCCCGAGCCCGAGGCGCGTGTCGCCTTGCGCGCTGCGGCAAGTCCCTCGGTGCCGCGATAGAAGCGATCGAAGATGCGCGGCAACTCGTCTGCCGAGATGCCGACGCCGTTGTCCGAAACGGTGATCGTTGCAGCCCCCGTCGAGAGCGGACGTACCGCAACGGAGACACTGCCGCCGCGCGGCGTGAACTTCAGCGCGTTGCCCACGAGGTTCGCCACCGCCTGGCCGACGAGCGTTGCGTCGTGTCGCACCATCACCCGTCGCGCCGGCAGCCGCTCGTCGAGCGCCACGCCGCGACGTCGCGCGCCGACCGCCGCCTGCTCGATCGCCGCGCGCACGCTGGAGCGAAGATCTCCCTCCGTGAAGTGCGGGCGGGCGATGCCGGCGTCGAAACGGGAGAGCTCGAGGATGTTCGCCGTGAGGGCATCCATGCGCTCGAGTTGGTGCCCCGCCTCGGTCAAGAGTCGCTTGCGCGTGGCGGCATCGGTCGTTCCGCTCTCGTCGAGCAGGTCGACGAACGCACGGAGCGCGGCGAGCGGCGTGCGCAGCTCGTGCGAGACGTCCGCGAGATGCTCTTGGCCGCGGTCGCGTTCGCGTCGCAGCGCCGCCACCGTCGCCTCGAGTCGCCCCGCCATGCGGTTGAACTGGTCGATGAGCGCCGCCATCTCGACGTTCGCGGCAACGTCGGCTCCGGTCGGCACGCGAGCCGACAGGTCGCCGTCGCCGATCTTCGTCGCCGTCTCCGAGAGGAGGCGGACCGGGTTGGCGAAACGCTGCGCGGCGAGCGACGCGAAGAAGATGGTGAGCAGCATCGCCACGACGCCGACGAGCACGACCAGGTTGGTTACCTGCGTGACGCGCGTCACGCGCGTGGAGAGCGGCTGGAGGAGCGTGACCTCCATCGCGCCGATGGTCGAAGTTCCGCCGAGGATCACCACTTCGGAGCCGCTGCTGATCGGATCGCGTCGCTCGCCGGCGGTCGGCTCGACGCCAGACGAATCGATCGTGAACTCGGCGTCGGTGAGCGGCGTGAAGAGCTGCTGCGCCTCGTCCCACGATCCGAACTGGATCCGCACGTCGGCGCGCGCGATCGACGTGGCGAGGCCCTGCAACTCTGGATCTTGGAGGAGGAAACGCTCCTTGACGGCGGCGGAGAGCTCGCCGGACTTCGTGACGATCGCCTGTTCGCCGGCCGCGGCGATCGCGATGCTGCGGGCCGAGCTCGCCACCGCCATGCGGCGAACCTGGAGCGAGGCGAACTCCTGCGTCTCGAGTTCGGTGCTCATCCGGTCGACGACGACGACGCCGGAGGCAGAGAGGGCGATCGCGACGATGCCCAGGAACGCGACGGTGAGCCGTGCGCGGAGTCCGCGCGGCGGGAGGCCGTAGAGGCGAGTGAGGAGACGGTTCAGGATCCGCTCCGCTCGCCGCGCTCGCTCCTATCAGCAAATGCGTAGCCCACGCCGCGGACCGTCGTGACATAGCGAGGATTCGACGGATCCTCCTCCACCTTGTCGCGGAGATGGCTCACGTGCACGTTGATCGTCTTCTCGTCGCCCGAGATGGCGGCGTCGTAGTCGCGCACGCGCTCGAGGAGGTCGCGCCGGCTGAACACGCGCCCCGGCTTCTCGGCGAGCAGGCGCAGGATCTCGAACTCCGTTGGCGTGAGCGAGATCCGCTTTCCGCCCCGGCTGACGCGCCGTCGCTCGAGATCGATCAGCAGCTCGTCGGCGCGGATGATGCGACCGCCGAGCGCGTCGGCGAGGTCGCCGTAGGCACGGCGGAGCTGCGACTTGACCCGGCTGAGCAGCTCACGGACGCGGAAGGGCTTGGTCATGTAGTCGTCGGCACCGAGCTCGAGTCCGAGGATCGTGTCCACCTCCTCGTCTCGCGCGGTGAGGACGATCACCGGCGCCTTCGAACCGCCGGCACGAAGCCGACGGAGGAGTTCGAACCCGTCGATGCCGGGAAGCCGCACGTCCAGGATGAGCAGGTCCGGTGCCTGCGCCAGTCCGATCTCCAGGCCCTTGTCGCCCGTGGCGGCGAGCAGGGGGAGATACCCTTCGCCCTTCAGCGCCACTTCGAGCGCGAGGGCGACGGCTGGATCGTCTTCGACGACGAGGATCGACGCGGCCATGCTCAGAACTATACCCCCGTCGCACGGCTATCCTGAGCCTCCAATGGCGACACCCCTTCCTCCCATCGCGGTCAAAGAGCGCGGCAAGGCGCTGCTGAGTCGGCCCACCCTGAACAAGGACACGGCGTTCACTCGCGAGGAGCGGCGACTGCTCGGCCTGGACGGTCTCCTCCCCGCCACGGTGCTCACACTCGAGGAGCAGGTTGCCGTGGAGCTGCAGAAGATTCGGCGCAAGCAGGATCCGCTCGAACGCTATATCGGACTCGCGGCGCTGCAAGATCGCAACGAGACGCTCTTCTACCGGCTGATCGCCGAGAACATGGAGGAGTTTCTTCCCGTCGTGTACACGCCGACGGTGGGCGAAGCGTGCAAGCGCTGGAGCCAGATCTGGCGACGTGCGCGCGGTGCGTGGATCACGCCGGACGACCAGGATCGCATCCCCGAGCTGCTCCACAACGCCGCCGGCGGTGGCGAGACGCGACTCATCGTGGTGACCGACAACGAACGGATCCTCGGCCTCGGCGACCTCGGCGTCGGAGGGATGGGCATTCCGATCGGCAAGCTCTCCCTCTACATCGCGGCCGCCGGGATCCAGCCGGCCTGGGCGCTCCCGGTCTCGCTCGACGTCGGGACGGACAACAAGGAGCTGCTCGACGATCCGACCTATCTCGGTTGGAGGAAGCCCCGACTTCGCGGCGCGGCCTACGACGCCTTCGTCGAGAAGTTCGTCGCCGCCGTGGCCGGGGCGCTCCCGGGCTGCGTGGTGCAGTGGGAGGACTTCAAGCAGGGGAACGCGATCAAGATCCTCGAGCGCTACCGCGGCACCGTTCCGTCGTTCAACGACGACATCCAGGGAACCGGCGCCGTGGCGCTCGCCGGCATCATCGCCGCGATCAACGCCGGCGGCGGCTCGGGGAGCACGAAGATGAAGGATCAGCGCTTCCTCTTCTACGGCGCGGGCGCGGCGACGCTCGGCATCGTGCGCCTGCTGCGACGCTATCTCGAGAGCGTCGGCATGGGCGCCGACGAGCGCGCGTGCGCCATCATCGCGATGGACTCGAAGGGCGTCGTCCACGACGGCCGGACCGATCTCACCGACGGGAAGAGCGAACTTGCACTCTCGGCCGCGGCGCTGCGCGCGGTGGGGCTCGACGGACTCGGCGGCAGCGCGTCGCTCGACGCGATCATCGCCGCCGCGCGACCGACCGCACTCCTCGGGACGAGCGGTCAGGCCGGTGCATTCACGGAGTCGGCGATTCGCGCCGCCGCCGCGGCGGCGCCCGCCCCGCTCATCTGGCCGCTCTCCAATCCCACCTCCTGCGCAGAGGCGACGCCGACCGACATCCTCGCCTGGAGCGGCGGTCGCGCGGTCGTCGCCACCGGTTCGCCGTTCGAGCCGGTCACGCTCGACGGAAAGACTGAAGCGATCAGCCAGGCGAACAACGTCTACATCTTCCCGGGCGTCGGCCTCGCTGCGGTCGCCGGTCGGCTCTCGCAGATTCCAGACGACGCCTTCCTCGTTGCCGCGAAGACGCTCGCGTCGCTCACGCCGCCCGCCCGCGCCTCGATCTATCCGCCGATCGCGCAGCTTCGCTCCATCAGTCGAAGCGTTGCCATCGCCGTGATCGAGGCGGGCGCTGCGGCCGGCTGGGCCCCCGCCGTTGCAGCGGATCGCGTCCCCGAACTTGTGGACGCGGCAATGTGGAGCCCCGCGTACCGTCCGTATCTCCCTGCATGAGCGTGGGCGCACGATAGGATGACGAGATGAAGATCGGCGTCGTACGCGAACGGGTCTCGGGCGAGCGCCGTGTTGCGCTCGTGCCCGACGCCGTCGCCAAGCTGATCGGCGCGGGCCATCAGCTCTTCGTCGAGCGCGGCGCCGGTGCCGCAGCCGGCCATCCGGACAGCGCCTACGAGAAGGCCGGCGCCACGATCGTCGCCGATGTTGCCGCGTTGAGCGCCGCCGCGCCGCAGCTCGTCGTGAAGGTGCGCAAGCCGAGCGCCGAGGAGGTCGCCGCACTTCCCGCCGGGTGCGCACTCATCGCACTCCTCACCCCGGGGGCCAACGACGAGATTCTTCCGGCACTGAAGAGCGCCAAGATCACCGCGCTCGCGTTGGAGCTCGTCCCGCGCATCACTCGTGCGCAGTCGATGGACGTCCTCTCGTCGCAGAGCGGCGTGGCCGGATACAAGGCGGCGCTCATCGGCGCCGCTGCGCTCGACAAGTTCCTCCCGATGCTCACGACCGCCGCCGGATCCATCGCGCCGGCGAAGACCTTCGTCTTGGGCGCCGGCGTCGCCGGACTTCAGGCGATCGCCACGGCGCGCCGGCTCGGCGCAGTCGTCTCGGCGTTCGACGTGCGCGGAGCGGCGGGCGAGCAGGTGCGCTCGCTCGGTGCCCAATTCGTGGAGCCGGCGGCGAAGGCCGAGGGGACCGGCGGCTACGCGCGGGCGCAGACCGACGACGAGACGGCGCAGAACGCGAAGATCATCGCCGCGCACATCGGCAGCCAGGATCTCGTGATCACCACCGCGCTCATCCCCGGTCGCAAGGCCCCGATCCTCGTGACCGACGCGATGCTTGCGACGATGCGGCCGGGCTCGGTCGTCGTCGACATCGCCGCCGAATCGGGCGGCAACGTCGAGGGCGTCGTGGCCGGCGAGACGGTCGTCCGACACGGCGTGCAACTGATCGGTGCGGCGAACCTGCCGGCGAGCGTCCCGCTGCATGCGTCGCAGATGTTCGCCACGAACGTGCGGACGCTGATCGCGCACCTCACCGCGGACGACAAGAGCCTTCGGATCGACGCAACCGACGAGATCGCGGGGCCGATGATGATCACCAGCGCCGGCGAACCGGTGAAGCGATAGGAGTGAGGAGATGATCAGCGCAGTCGCAACGGCACTCGGAGTCGCCACGGTGGCGATCACGCTGCTCGCCGGCTCTGCTCCGACGTCGGAGACTTCGGCCGTGGGCGGGACGCTGATCGACGCCCAGATCGTGGAGGTCTACGTCTTCCTCCTCGCCGCGTTCACCGGCTACCAGATCATCACCAAGGTTCCGCCGCTCCTGCACACGCCGCTGATGGCGGCCACCAACGCGATCTCCGCGATCAGCCTCGTGGCGAGCCTCGTCATCGCAGGCGCCGAGCGGCCGCTCTACATCAACATCCTCGGCGCGGTTGCCGTTGCGGCGGCCACCATCAACGTGGTCGGCGGATTCGTGATCACGGACCGCATGCTGAAGATGTTCAAGAAGACCGAGGCGCCGAAGTGAACCCGGAGATCGGCGCGCTCTTCGTCCAGGTCGCCTATATCGCCGCCTCGGCGGCGTTCATCCTGGGCCTTCGCGGACTCACCAAGCCGGACACCGCGCGGCGCGGCATGCAGCTCGCCGCCGCGGGCATGCTCCTCGCCATCGTCGGCACGCTGCTCAATCATCAGATCATCAGCTACGAGCTGATCATCATCGGACTCGTCGTCGGTACCGCGCTCGGCCTCCCGATGGGGCTCCTCGTCCCGATGACCGCCATGCCGCAGCGCATCGCCGTGAGCCACATGTTCGGCGCCCTCGCTGTCACCCTGGTCGGAGCCGCCGAGTTCCTGCACTATCGCGAGGTCCCGGGCGGCCCCGGTGCGATCAAGATGGTTGCGCTCGGATTCGAGACGATCTTCGGCGCCCTCACGATCACCGGCTCCTTCATGGCCTTCGGCAAGCTGCAGGGCTTCATCTCCGGACGTCCGATCACCTTCCCGGGTCAGAAGGTCATCAACGCGGCGATCTTCGCCGGCGCGATCGGACTCTGGATCTTCCTGGTGGCGACGCAGTCCGGTGGTCCTGCCGCAGGCGGCGATGCGGGCGTGCTCCTCTTCGGAGTCATGACGCTCCTCGCCCTCGTGATCGGCGTGACACTCGTGCTCCCGATCGGCGGCGCCGACATGCCGGTCGTCGTCTCGCTCCTCAACTCGTATGCGGGACTCGCCGCCAGCGCCACCGGGTTCGCGATCGGAAACAACATCCTCATCGTCGCCGGCGCGCTCGACGGCGCGAGCGGCTTCATCCTCTCGATCCTCATGTCGAAGGCGATGAACCGCAGCTTCGGCAACGTGCTCTTCGGCGCCTTCGGCGGCGAGAAGGCGGCCGCATCCACGAAGAGCGCCGAGGGCCTCACGACGCGGAGCCTCTCGGCGGAAGATGCCGCGATGCGCATCGGCTACGCGCGCAACGTCATCGTCGTTCCGGGGTACGGCATGGCGGTGGCGCAGGCGCAGCACGCCGTGCGCGAACTCGCCGAGCTGATCGAGAAGCGAGGCGGACGCGTGCGCTTCGCGATCCATCCCGTGGCCGGCCGCATGCCGGGACACATGAACGTGCTCTTGGCCGAGGCGAACGTCCCATACGATCACCTCTTCGACCTCGACGAGATCAACGAGGAGTTCGGCGCCTGCGACGTCGCCCTCGTCATCGGCGCGAACGACGTCACGAACCCGGCGGCGAAGAACGATCCTGCCTCCCCGATCTACGGCATGCCGATCCTGAACGTGCAGGATGCGGAGCAGGTCATCGTGGTGAAGCGCGGCATGGCCACCGGCTTCGCCGGCATCGAAAACGAGCTCTTCTATCTCGACAAGACTTCGATGCTCTTCGGCGATGCGAAGAGCGTCCTCTCCCAGGTGGTCTCCGAGATCAAGGGGCTCTAGGTGAATCCGGTCGCGCGCGTCGTCTCGACGGTTGCGCTCGCCGCCACCGGCTTCTTCACCATCTACGCGTTTCAAACGCTCCCCGCCGATGCACAGCTCGCAGTCCACTGGAACGTAGAGGGCCGTGCGGACGGCTTCGCCGGACGCGAGGCGCTGCTCCTGTTGCCGGCGATCTTCGCCGCCTCGGCCCTCCTCATCGCGCTCGCCATCCGATTCGATCCGAAGCGCGCGAACATCGTCCGCAGCGCCGAGTCGCTCGGCTATGTCGGCATGGGGCTCGTGCTGCTCTTCGCCGTGACGCAGTCGGCGATCATCAACTCCGGATACGGCGAGGCGGCGCGACTCGATCACGCAGTGCCGATCGTCGTCGGTGCCCTCTTCGTCCTGCTCGGATACGCCGCCCCCCAGATCAGGCAGAACTACACCGTCGGCGTGCGCCTCCCGTGGACGCTGGAGAGCGTCGCGGCGTGGGATGCGGCACACGCCACGATTGGACGCGCGTGGATCCTGACGGGCGCGGTGACCCTGCTGCTCGGCGCCATCCCCGATGACCTCGTCGACCTCGGCGCTGCGCCGCTCGTCGTCTTCTTCGTCGGTCTGGCCGCCTCGCTCGTCTCCACGACCTACGTCGCCTACACCACCTTCAGCGCCGAGCGACGACGATCGAGTCGCCGGCCGCGTTCTCGATCGACGCGACCTCGGCGGTCGAGGTGATCGACGCGGCGGAACTCGCCGCCGCCCAGGGCGCGTACACCTTCATCGCAGGCGCGCTCATCACGCTCCTCGTCGGCGGCGTCGTGGTGGCGCGCAGGCTCAGCGGCAGCTTCGCGCCGTGGGCGTGGGGCGGCGTTGCCTTCGTCTTGAGCCAAGCGGCGCGACTCCCGGTGCTGACGCTGGTGAGCGCACTGTTGATCGGCAGCGCCGCACCGGAGGTCGGGAGCGCATCGTGGACCCTCTCGGTCGTCGTCGCCTCGTTCACGGCGGGCCTCTTCGAAGAGGCGAGTCGGGCGCTGATCCTCTCCACCGCGGCACGGAGGCTGCGCAACGAATCGGAGGGGATCGCCTTCGGGTTCGGACACGCCGGGATCGAAGCGCTCATCTTCACGCTCCTTCCGTCGCTTGCGGCGATCGCCCTGCTCGGCGGTGCCGCCGACGGGAGCATCTACTCCAACCTGCCGCCCGGCTCGAGGGAGTCGCTCGACACCGCCGTCGCCTTCCTTTCGGGACAGAGCTTCGCCGTTGCCGCCCTCGCCGTGGTGGAGCGCCTCTTCGCCACCGTGCTGCACATCGTCTTGACGCTGATGGTCCTCCGCGCGGTGCAGGGCGCCGGCGGTCGCGGGGACCTTGCCGCTCGACTGGTCCTGCCGATCGCGCTGCACACCGTGGCGAATCTCAGCGCCGTGCTCTTCCTCCCAGCGCTCGGGATCGTCGGCGCGGAGCTGCTCTTTGGCGCCGTGACGATCGGCGCGGTTGCGTACTACCGCCGCACCCGTCGCTGAGTCGGACTCCTACGGCGCGGGCGTCGGCTCGCAGGCGTCGCCGACTCCGTTCGCATCGCTGTCGAGCTGGTCGGGGTTGAGCAGGTCTGGACAGTTGTCGACCTCGTCTGCCACGCGGTCGCCGTCCGCGTCGCCCTCCACCGCGTAGCCGAGCGGCGGCTGGAGCTCGCCGCAGTTCTCGCCGATCGCGCGCTCACCGCCCCACTGCCGGTTCCAGAGGAAGATGCGCGGCACCTGCTCGCTGCAGGCGATCTCATAGGCGAGGTCGAGTCCCACGTAGCGCCAGTGCCACGGTTCGCTTCCGTAGCAGCTCAGCGCGACGCGCTTTGCGCCAGACGGATACGAACGGATGAATCCGAATCGGTAGGCGTTCTCTCCAAGCCACACCGCCGTCGGCGAGGTGGCGAATCGGGCGCTCCCCCATGGCGCGCCGGCGCCCACGGTCCCAAGGTCCACCGCCGTCCCGAGCTGATGTTCGGAGTGACCGGGGACCGCGCTGAACCTTCGCGCGAGCTGCAGGCCCGACTGCTCCACCCAGTAGGAGAACGTCGTGATCTGGGTCTTGTACGAGCGATACGCGGAGATGATGCGCAGTCGAACATCAGCTTCGCGCGCGGCGACGAACATGCTGCGCAGCGCGGTCGCCGCCTCTCGGCGAAGCAGGAAGACGCCCGTGGTCGGCGAGGCGACCGCCTGGTCCGTGATCCAGGTGAGCGTCGTCGGTACGTAGCTGGCCGGCAGCCGATACATCGGATCGAGGACCGAGGTCGCCCACTGTTTGCGGCGGTGCTCCTTGGTGATCTCCTCGCCCTCGATCGAGGCTCCGGTCGGAGTGAGGATCACCTTGCGCGCCAAGAGCGACGCGCAGCTCGGAGGTTCGGGGATCGCCTCATCAGCCGCGCTGACCGCCCGTGGCGAAGCCCAGGTTGTGCCGACCATCGTGGCCGCAACGGTGAGTGCCAGTAGCGTCGTGCGCATCCGAATCATCGTCCGCCGTCCGTCAGCCGAAGCGGCGTGGCGGAACCCTACGATCGGTTCGCGTGTCGTCGTGAGTGCACGACGGAGGCGACGATCGACACGGTGAGGATGCCGATCACGACAACGAGGCTGATCAGCGGCGGAATCTTCCAGTCGTGGTTGATCGCGGGCAGGATCATCTTGATGCCGATCCACATCAGCACGAAGGCGAGTCCGGTGCCGAGGTAGTGGAACTGGTCTCGCGCGTTCGCAAGCAGGAAGTACATGTTCCTGAGGCCGAGGATCGCGAAGGCGTTGGATGTGAAGACGATGAACGGGTCGAGCGTGATGCCGAAGATGGCAGGGATGCTGTCCACGGCGAAGATCAGGTCGATGATGCCGATCACCACGATCGTGAGGAAGATCGGCGTGAACTTCTTCACGCCGCCCACCGACACGCGGAAGCGCTCCTCGTCGTAGTCATCGGTGACGCGGATGAAGCGCTTTGCGAATCGGATCGCCGACGGCTCACCCTCGCCTGCGTGCCCGCCCGAGCGCAACATCGCGACGCCGGTCCAGAGGAGGAAGGCGCCGAACACCCAGATGATCCACTCGAACTGTTCGATGAGCGCCGCGCCGATCAAGATCATGATGCCGCGCAGGATCAGCGCGATCATGATGCCCCACATCAGCGCCAGCTGCTGAAGCTTCTTCGGAGTCTTCAGCGAAGCGAAGATGATCGTGAAGACGAAGATATTGTCCACCGAGAGCGACTTCTCCACCAGGTAGCCGACGAAGTACTCGGTGGTCTTCGTGCCGTCCTGCCAGTAGATCTGCATGCCGATGCCGAACAGGATGGCGAGCACGATCCAGACCAGGGTCCAGGCCGCCGCCTCCTTCACGGGGACGATGTGGGTCCCCTTCCGCCTGAGGATGCCGAAGTCGATCGCCAGGGCGCCGATGAGGAAGATCCCGAACCCGAGGCCGAGCGGCGTGAAGAGCTCGTTCTCGCCCACCGTTCCTCCTCAGGCTCTCGGCAACGAAGGTGCCGTGCTCAGATGGTAGCGGAGGGTGCGTACCCAGGCCGACGGGAGGTGGAGCCGATGGTGAGGATTGAACTCACGGCCTGCTGTTTACGAAACAGCTGCTCTACCACTGAGCTACATCGGCGCCGGAGGGGGATTGTAGCGGAGCGTCAAGTGTGCGCGCTTTGCCTGCGAGCCCAAACCCTCTGAGCGATAAGAGCACTATAATCGCACATAGATGCGCCACCTCAGAAGCCTCCCAGGAATCATCTCTTCGTCCATCGTTGGCCTCCTCGTGGGACACCAGCTTGCCTACGCGTTCGTCTTCCGCGACCCGCGGGTCCTCGCGCATGCACTCGCAGATACAGGGCACACGTGGCTGGCCCTGCTCCCGATCTTCGGCGGGCTTGCGTTGGCGATCTCGCTGGTGCAGACCATCAACACGCGTGACGATTCGTCATCGTTCCGTCATCGAGCGGCGGCACTCATCGTTGTTCAGTTGGTTGCTTATGTGGCGATCGAGATCGTCGAACGGCTTGCCCACGGAGCGCTACCTTCCGACCTGTTCGCCGAGATCGCTTCGCGACAAGGAGCGCTTCTCTTCTTCGTCGGATTGCTCATGCAAGTGGCAACCGCGCTCGGCGTCGTCCTCCTCTCGCGAGGCATTGCCAGCGCAGCCCGATATCTCCTTCGAGCGGCGCGTTTGGCCGTGTGTCAGAGAGTCGAGCGACTGCTCCCTGCGAGCGACCCGCGACGTAGCGTACGTGCACTGTTGCTGCAGCCAGTACGAGGGCCACCGCTTCTCGCTTGACCTGTTGCGCGTCGATCCATGTGATCGGCGCTTATCGTGAAGTAAGGAGTGAAAGATGAATCAGACGATTGCTCGCCGTGCGGCGAGCGCTCTTGCCGTGCTCGCGCTGTTGCTCGTCTCGGCGATGCCAGTTGCGGCACATGCGACGGTTCCCGACGGCTCAGACATCCCGCAGGGCGGTGATGGTGCCGTGATCCATGTCAGGATCCCGCACGGGTGCAATGGCGCACCGACCGATACGGTCTCTGTACAGCTCCCCGATGGGGTCGTGAACGCCAAGCCAGAGGCGCTCGCGGGATGGAAGGTTGCGACTGAACGAGTCACATCGGCGCCCTACACCCTCTGGGGAACCACCTACACCGATCGAGTCGGCGTGGTGACCTGGAGCGGCGGCTCGCTTCCAGCAGATCAATACCTTGATTTCGGCATCAGCGCGATCTTCACGATGGAGCCAGGTGAGTACACGGTGCCGGTGACGCAGAAGTGCGGAGCGGACACCATCGCCTGGATCGAGATCCCAGGGGCCGGCCAGACGGAGGACGATCTTGAGCACCCTGCTCCGACGATCACTGTCGTCGCCGCCGCTGGCGATGGAAGCATGGGTGGTGACACGAGTGGCAGCGGCGGTGCGTCAAACGGTTCGTCGACTTCGACGGATCCGCTGGCCTACGTCGCTATCGTGGCCGCACTCGTCGCCCTCGGTGTAAGCGTCTCCTCGCGACGAAGCAACGCCGCGAAGCGCTGAGCCGGCTGCACACTCGAAATCCATGACGGGCGACCGTCAAGATCGACAGACGGTGAGGAGGCCTTTCGGCCTCCTCACCGCACTGCTCGCAGCTGCATGTTGGTCGCTCTCGTTCGCCGCACCCGTTCTCGCACACGCAGAGGTAATCGACACGAGCCCGGGTGACGGAACGGTGGTCACGGCTCCGCCCTCCGCATTTTCTATCACCTTCAACGAGGCGGTGGGCGTGGAGAGCGATAGCGTCAAGATCTACAACGCAGCTGGTCGCCAAGTCGACTCCACTGCTGAATCTGTCGCCGGCACCACGTTGACGCAGACGCTCGACCCGCTCCCGTCGGGGTGGTATCTCGCCACATGGCGGGTGATCTCATCCGACGGACATGTGGTGGAGTCGGCGGCGTCGTTTGGCGTCGGATCTGCGGATGAGGCGTCCAGAAAGGCGGTGCTCGCCCTCCGCAGCTCTGAGGCCCCATTGCTCTGGGCTGCACGATTCGCCGCCGATCTCTCGCTCCTCGTCGCAGTCGGCGCACTCTATGCCTGCGCTGCATTGCGTGCCAAGGGCCGCGAGGTGCGACGGTTTGCCATCGGCGCGGTCACCCTCGCTGCGTTCGCGTCGCTCCTCTGGGTAGTGATGCAGGTACTGATTGGCGGAGCGGCATGGCTGACTACGGGGAACGCGCTTGGCGGCATCGCGCGGGTCCTGCTTCTGAGCGGAGCTTCAGTCGCCTCGATGCGAATGCCTCGCGTCGCCGTTGGACTTGCGGTCGCGGCACTTGCGACACTCGCCGTCGGCGGCCACCCAGGTGCGGCCGCAACAACCTCTGCGCTCTTAGTTGCTCATCTCGTTTCGGCCGCGCTCTGGATCGGCGCTGCCCCGGCTCTCGTTGTTGCGTATTCAGATCGATCC
This sequence comes from uncultured bacterium, assembly GCA_963923845.1. GTDB lineage: Bacteria > Chloroflexota > Limnocylindria > Limnocylindrales > Limnocylindraceae > Limnocylindrus. The sequence continues at coordinate 7,068 of CAWULR010000002.1, read as the reverse complement.
GTGGATGACCTCTCGATGCTCGAGACGATCCTGCGGTTCTCGCGAAACTCGGCCGCAGCGATTTCGTTCGTATTCGGAGGTGGCATCGTGCTCGGGTGGATTCTCACCGATGGACTTGCGGGCGGCCTCTCTACGTACGTGCTGCTCCTGTGCGCGAAGTTGCTGCTCGCGGTCGTTGCCCTCTTCGGTGGCGCGTGGATGCGGCGTCAGTTGCGCGCCAAAACTGCGAGCCGTAAGGCGGCCGCCCGACTCTTCGCGATTGACACCGCCACGGTAGTGGTTATCGCGGCGCTCTCTGCCGGTCTGACGCTCGGGTCGCCGCACGCGGGTCATGCGGGCCATTCGCGGGCTTGCGTCACCACGATCGAAGGTGCGACCGTCAGTATCACGTTGAGTCCTGGAACGATCGGTGCGAACCGCGTCCTCATCTCCGGTGTCGCGCAAGCCGAGCGCGTGCGACTTGAAACCTCGCTTCGGCCCAAGAGCGAGCGACTTGCAGCCGAAATGGAGGCTTCATCGGGCGCGTGGCAAGGCGGAACTGTATTCCCTGTCGCAGGTACGTGGGAAGCAACGCTCGTGGTCGGGAAAGATCAGTTCAGCGAGATGCGCGGCTCTTGCACGCTGGAAATCTCCCCGTAGTGACTCAACGAGCGACGCACGCTGCTACCAGAGTGTCGGCTCTCGACTCGTCGGGCTACATGTTGGGTACGTTGGGCAGAAATAGGTCCCAGACCTGCTGTTTCTGTGCTCAAAACGGCGGAATATCGCGCTTGCCGATGTTTACGAAACAGCTGCTCTACCACTGAGCTACATCGGCGCCGGAGGGGGATTGTAGCGAAGCGGCGTTGTCTGCGGGCGCTCGACCACTCGGGTGGTCGCATCGCGCTCGTGTCGCTGGTCGCATCCGGTGTTGGAAGCGCGGGGGCGATGCCGTAAGGTCGTGATGAAGGAGGTGGCGCGGTGACCGAAGTCCAGCGTCGCATGGCGGAGCTCTCGAACACGATCTACCTGGCCGGCGAGTGGGTGCCGAGCGTGGGTGATCGTCATGACGTGATCGACCCGGCGACCACGGAACGCGCCTCGAGCTACGCCGACGCCACGGGCGAAGAGGTGGACCGCGCCGTTGCCGCGGCGAACGAAGCGCAGCGCATCTGGTGGCAGATGAGCGCGCTCGACCGCGCAAACGCACTGCACGAGGTTGCGTCGAAGATGGTGGAGCGTTCGCCGCGTACCGGCGAGTGCCTCACCCGCGAGATGGGGAAGCCGTTCCGTGAATCGAACTGGGAGGGCGGAGCCGCGGCGTCGTCGTTCCGCTACTACGCGGAGATCGCGCGCAGCGAGGCGGGTCGCGTCGCGGGACCGGCGATCGCGGGCCAGCTGCAGATGGTGCTCAAGGAGCCGCTCGGCGTCGTTGTCTCCATCGTCCCGTACAACTTCCCGATGCTGCTCGCGGGCTGGCAGGCGGCGGCGGCGCTCGCCGCAGGGAACGCGGTCATCATCAAGCCATCCGAGCTGACGCCCGTCACGTTGCTGATGTGGATGGAAGCCTTCGACCACCTGCCGCGCGGGCTCGTGCAGGTCCTCACCGGCGGCGCCGCCACCGGACAGGCACTCGTCTCGCATCCGCAGACCCACGCCGTCGCCTTCACCGGCAGCGTCCGTGCCGCGCAGCACGTCGCTGCGTCTGCGGCCGAACGCTTCAAGCCGACGCTCATCGAGGCCTCCGGCAACGACGCCTTCATCGTGATGCCGTCCGCCGACATCGAGATCGCGGCGCGCGGTGCGGCGTTCGCCGCGTTCCTCAACTGCGGGCAGGTGTGCACGTCGGCGGAGCGCTTCTATGTTCACGAGTCGGTCTACGAGCCGTTCGTTGCGCGTCTCGCGGCAGCGGCGGCGGCGCTGCGCGTCGGCAGCGGACTCGAGCCGATCGACATCGGACCGATGGCATCCGAGCGCGAGCTGCTCCGCGTCGAGCGCATCGTGGCGCGTGCCGTCGAGCAGGGGGCGCGAATCGAGACCGGCGGCAGGCGACCGCCGCACCGATCGACAGGCTGGTTCTACGAACCGACGGTGCTGCGCGTAGATCACTCGATGGAGATCATGCACGGCGAGTGCTTCGGTCCGCTCGCACCGGTCGCGCGCGTGGCGAGCCTCGACGAGGCGATCCGCTGTGCGAACGACTCCGACCTCGGGCTCGGCGCAAACATCTACACGAACGACCTTGCAGAGTCGGCGCGCGCGGTGCGCGAGATCGAGACGGGGATCGTCTGGGTCAACACGCCGCTCAACGACAACGATGCGATCCCGTTCGGCGGACGCAAGTTCACCGGTTCCGGCCGCGAGCTCGGCACCGAAGGGCTCGACCAGTTCCGTCGCTCGAAGATGGTGATGATCGCCCCCGACGCCGAGCCGGACCCGGAGTGGTTCCCCTACCCGGACGACGACGCGTTCCGTCCCTAGGCAGTTCGATGGGCACGACCGGCGAGCCGCTGCGCATCGGCATCCAGCTCCCCGAAGTCGAACGCGTCGTGCGCTGGCCGGAGCTGCGTGCGATCGCAACGGCTGCGGAAGAGTCCGGTTTCGACTCGCTCTGGGTCGGCGACCATCTCCTCTACCGCAACGACGGCCGGCCGGAACGCGGCCCGCACGAGTGTTGGGCAACGCTCGCCGCGGTGGCGGCGGTGACGAGTCGCGTCGAGATCGGACCGCTCGTCGCCTGTGCCTCGTTCCATCCACCCGCCGTGCTCGCCAAGCAGGCGGCCGCCGTCCACGAGATCTCCGGCGGGCGACTGATGCTCGGCCTCGGCGCGGGGTGGAACAGGCCGGACTACGACGCGTTCGGCCTCCCCTATGAGAAGCGCATCAGCCGATTCGAAGAGGCCTTCGCGATCATCGCGCCGCTCGTGCGCGGCGAGCGCGTCACGTACACGGGCGAGTACTTCTCGGTCGACGATGCGGTGCTGCTGCCGACACCGCTGAGTCCGATCCCGCTCATGATCGGCAGCAACGGTCCGCGCATGCTCTCGATCACGCTGCGAGACGTGACCTCATGGAACACCTGGTACGACAGCTACGGCAACAGCCCCGCGCGCCTCGCCGCGCTCAACGCCGAGATCAGCGCAGCGGCGCTCGCCGTCGGACGCGATCCGCGAACGTTGCGTCGCAGTGCTTGCGTGCTCGTGCGTACAGATCCCTCATCGACGGAGCGTCCGCTCGGCACGGAGCTGCCGCCCGTCCAGGGTGATGCGGCGGAGATCGTGCGACAGCTGGCAACGTTCGCCGCGGCGGGCGCCGACGAGATCATCGTGATCGCGAATCCGATCAACGAGCGCTCGGTGCGCGAGATCGGCGCGCTCTTGCCCGCGCTGCGCGCGGCGACGGCCTAGCGCGAGGAAGAATCCTCGTCGCTGAGGGACCAAACGTCGATCGCATCCAGATCTACGCTCGTGATCCCGTTCGCCGCGAGGGCGCCGGCGATCTGCGCACGGTGTTCCGTGGCGTGATGGACCGATTGATTGACGAGTACCCAGCGCGGGAAGCTCATCGGCTCGCCGTTGAAGGAGATCCAGTGCAGCACCTCGTCGCCGGGGAGCTGCGCCGCGCTGCGAAGCCGCGCATCGGCGGTGGCCAGGATGGCCTGCAGGTCGCGCACTTGTGCGCTCGTCGTCGGCACCTCGCGTTCTGGTGCGCGAGGCTCGCCGTGCAGCCGCTGCGCGTAGTTCTCCGCCGCCGTCACCAGGTGGTGGGCAATCGCGCCGACGCTCCACTCGCTGCCGGGCGCTGTGTGGCCGAGCGCCGCATCTGGGAGCGCAGCGAGGCGCCCGAAAAGGTCTGCGTTCGCCCAGGCCATGTGGCGCATGAGCTGGTCGAGCGTCTCGTTCCGTTCGCTCATCGGAAGGTCACCTCGGCCGTGGTGGCGAGCGACACGAGGGCGCCGAGCGCGGCGTTCTGCCGCGCGATGATCGAGGCGGCCGGCTCGTCGGTGAACGAGAAGGTGCTGTGCGCATCCGAGACCAGCGTCACGGCGAAGCCTTCGCTCGCAGCGCGGCGAGTCGTGGCGTCGATGCAGTGGTTCGACTGCATTCCGGCGATGACGAGCTCGGTGATGCCCGCGGCGCGCAGATCCTCGAGCAGTCCGGTCTCGTGGAATGAGTCCGTGGTCGTCTTGCGATAGACCCTCTCGCCGTCGGTGGGGAGCAGGTCTGGGTGCAGCGCCCAGCCCGGCGTTCCGGGGAAGTCGGGATCGATCTCGCCGCCGTCGTTCTGGACGAACGCCACCGGCACGCCGGCCGCACGCGCGCGCGAAACGAGCTCTTTGAGACGACGAAGGATCGCTGGTCCGTCGTGGACCGCCATCGGCGGTTCGAACTGATTCACCTGGGCATCCACGACGAGCAGCATCGCGCCAGCGTAGCGCACGACGCGCTGCGCGCTGCGGTACGATCGCGCGATGACGACGACCAACGCGTGCCTCTGGTTCGACGGCAGAGCCGAAGAGGCGGCGCAGCTCTACGTGTCGCTCTTTCCGAACAGTTCGATCGACGAAGTCGTGCGCGCCCCCGGCGACTATCACGCAGGAGAGGCGGGGAGCGTGCTGGCCGTGCGCTTCAACCTCTCGGGTGTTCCGTACCTTGGACTCAACGGCGGTCCGGATTTCAAGTTCAGCGAAGCGGTCTCGTTCCAGATCGACTGCGCCGATCAGGCCGAGGTCGACCACTACTGGGAGGGCCTCGTCGCAGGCGGCGGCGAACACGGCCGCTGCGGTTGGTTGAAGGATCGCTTCGGCCTCTCATGGCAGGTGAATCCTCGTGAGATGAACAAATACATCGGCGGGCCGAATCCAGAGGGTGCGGCGCGCGCGATGGCCGCGATGATGAAGATGGAGAAGCTCGTCGTCGCGGAGCTCCGCGCCGCCTACGAAGGGTCGTAGCGACCTAGATCTGACCGAGCCCCTCGCGGATGAGGAGGAGGCCGAAGATCACAAACGAGCCTGCAGCGAAGACCTTGATCCAGCGACCGGAGAGTCGCGATGCGAGGATCGCGCCGGCGCCGACGGCGAGCGCATCGGCCGTCACCATCCCCACCGTCGAGCCGAGCCAGGTGCCGATCGGTTCGTGGTTCGTTGCAAGGGTCACCGTGGCGAGCATCGTCTTGTCGCCGAGCTCCGCAAGGAAGAACGCGGTGCCGATCGCGAGCACCGCCCAGCGCCCGTCGCGCTGCGCGCGCGCCTGGTGCTCCTCCCCGAGTTCGTCGCCGCGGATCGTCCAGGCGGCGAAGGCGAGATACGCCAGCCCCGCGGCGATGTTGATCGGGCCGACGGGGAGCGCTGCGGCGGCGATTCGCCCGATCGCCACGGAGCCGGCGTGGACGAGGAGCGTGGCGAGGAAGATGCCGAGGATCGTCGGCCAGAATCGATAGCGCGTGGCGAAGGCGAGCGCCATGAGCTGGCTCTTGTCGCCGAGCTCCGCCACGAAGATCAGCGCGGCGGAGACGAGGAAGGCGTTGTCCATGGCGCCACGATAGCGGCAACCAGTCCGAGCGCCGCACGCGAGGAGCCGAGGCGCTACTATCGCCCCCTCGTGACCGCAGACGACCCGCTCATCGCTCCCGGCGCCGCCCGCCCCGCGCGGGTGGTGGTGCTCGGCTGCGGCTCGATCGGTCAGGCGGTCGTCCCGCTGTTGATCCGCGACGTCAAGATCGCGCCGTCGAGCATCCGCGTCGTCGAGATGACGGACACGCGACACCGCATCGCCGACTCGATCGCCGCCGGCGTTGTCTACGAACAGGCGGCGGTGACGCGCGAGAACCTCGCCGCGTTCCTCGGCGAACGACTCTCTGCGGGCGACATCCTGCTCGACCTCGCCTGGAACATCGATGCGATTGCCATCATCGGATGGTGCCGCAGCGCCGGCGTGCGCTACCTCAACACGAGCGTCGAGGTCTGGGAGCCGTATGCGGATGTGGAACACCAACCACCGGCATCGCGCACGCTCTACCACCGTCACATGGCGCTCCGCGCGGCGATGCGATCGTGGGGCGACAACAACGGACCGAGTGCGATCCTGGAGCACGGCGCCAATCCCGGGTGGGTGAGCCACGAGGCGAAGTTCGCGCTCGAGCAGCTCGGCGCAGAGCTGTTGAAGCGAAACCTGGTCTCCGGCGCTGCAAAGGGCGATCTCGAGCGGGCACTCGCCGACGGCGCGCACGCGCGCATCGCCGAGGCGAGTGGCACGAAGATCATCCAGATCGCCGAGCGCGACACGCAGTTGACGGATCGACCGAAAGAGGTCGGCGAGTTCGTCAACACCTGGTCGGGCGAAGGCTTCTACGAGGAGGGGATTGCGCCGGCCGAGCTCGGCTGGGGGACGCACGAGCGCGAAATGCCGGCGCGTGCCGTGGCGCACAGCGACGACGGACCGCGCAACCAGATCCTGATCCAGCGCGCGGGGATGGAGACCCAGGTGCGCACCTGGGTCCCGGGTGCGACGCCGGCGACGGCGATCAGCGGCGGGAGCGAATCCGTCGGCATGTTGATCCGCCACGGCGAGGCCTTCACGATGAGCGAACACCTCACGGTGCACGGCGACGACGGAGCGGCGCGCTATCGACCGACGGTCTACTACGCGTACTGTCCATCTGATTCGGCGATCGCCTCCGTCCACGAGCTGCGCGGACGCAACTGGGAGCACCCAGAGCGCTTCCGCCTGCTGAACAACGAGATCACCACGGGCGAGGACCGACTCGGCGTGCTGCTCCTCGGCCATCCGCTCAAGGCGTGGTGGAGCGGCTCGCTCCTCTCGATCGCCGAAGCGCGCGCGATCCTCCCTGGGCATTCGGCAACCACGCTGCAGGTCGCCGGCGCCGTCATCGGCGCAGTCGGCTGGCTGCTGCGCCATCCGAACGAGGGCGTGCGCGTCCCCGACCAGCTTCCGCACGCCGAAGTGCTCCCCGACATCCGCAACTATCTCGGCACCCGCTGGGCGGGGTCTGTCGATTGGACGCCGCTGCAGCAGCGCCTCGAACTCTTCCCGAAGGTTGCCGACGCGCTCCCCAGCGATCCGTGGCAGT
>CAWULR010000001.1:0-61933 GCA_963923845.1 uncultured bacterium | reverse complement strand
CTCTTCGCCTTCGAAGAGATACTTCACGTTGACTGGGAGCCGACCTCGCGTGCTCAGGAGCGCCTCCAGCGCCGCAAGGTGGATCACGATCTGTCCCTTGTCGTCCGCAGAGCCGCGACCCAGCATTCGCCCGTCGCGCACGATCGGCTCGAACGGGCTCGTCTTCCAGAGATCGAGCGGATCGCCTGGCTGGACGTCGTAGTGTCCGTACACGACGATTGTGGGGAGGGTCGGGTCCTCGATTCGCTCACCGACGACGATCGGGTGGCCGCCGGTCTCGCTCACCTCGACGCGCTGTGCACCGATCCGACGCAGCTCTCCAGCGAGCCACTCGGCCGCCGTTCGGCAGTCCGCTGCATGATTCGGCTCCGCCGAGACGCTCGGGATGCTCAGGAAGTCTGCGTAGCGCTTCATTCGTGCGCCATGGGCGGCAACGATCTGGGCCTCTTCCGGGCCACCGAGCGGCGCCCAGTTGAGCGACGGAGCGTAGGGCATCAGGCGGGCTGCCCTGCGGCGGCCCCTCCCGTGGTCGGCGTTGCACCCTTCGTCGCAGCACTCCCCGCGGCCTCTCCCTGTTCGGGATCGGGGATGGCAACGCCGGCGGAGCGGAGGCGCTCGATGAGGTCCGAATAGGCAGCAGGCTTCGCCGGAAGGTCCGAGAAGAGCGCTTCGAACGCCTCGCCTTCCACCGTCTCCTCCGCGATCAGCTTCGCAGCCAGCGCATCGAGGCGACCACGGTGCGCGGTGAGCACCTCGCGCGCCCTCGCAGCGCCTCGGTCGATGATGGCGCGAACCTCTTCGTCGATCTGCTTCGCGACGGCATCAGAGTAGTTCTTCTGCTCTGACATCTCGCGCCCGAGGAAGATCATCTCGTCCTGACGACCGAGCGTGACGGTACCGAGCTTCTCCGACATGCCGAAGCGGGTCACCATCTTCCGAGCGAGATCCGTCGCCTTCTCGATGTCGTTCGACGCGCCAGTCGTGGTATCGCCGAAGACGAGCTGCTCGGCCACGTTGCCCCCGAGCATCGCGGCGATCTTGTCCTCGAACTCGCTCTTGCTCTGCAGGTAGCGATCCTCCGTCGGGAGGTTCATCGTGTAGCCGAGTGCCATGCCACGGCTGATGATGGTGACCTTGCTCACCGGATCGCACTTCTCGAGGATGCGCCCGACCACCGCATGGCCACCCTCGTGATACGCGATGATCTGCTTCTCCGGCTCCGTGATCAGGCGACTCTTCCGCTGCGGTCCGGCCATGACGCGATCGAGTGCCTCGGCGAACTCGTCCATGCCGACCACGCGCTTGCTGCGTCTCGCCGCCAAGATTGCCGCCTCGTTCATGAGATTGGCGAGGTCGGCACCGGAGAACCCCGGTGAACGGCGTGCGATCTCCTCGAGGTTGACCGTCTTGTCGAGCGGCTTCCCTTTCACGTGCACCTTCAGGATGGCGAGGCGACCCTTCAGGTCTGGTCGGTCGAGGATGACCTGTCGATCGAATCGACCCGGTCGCAGCAACGCAGGATCCAAGACGTCCGGACGGTTCGTTGCGGCGACGATGATGATGTTCGTTCCCGTCTCGAAGCCATCCATCTCCACGAGGATCTGGTTCAACGTCTGTTCGCGCTCGTCGTGCGAGCCGCCGAGTCCGGCGCCACGCTGGCGGCCGACCGCATCGATCTCGTCGATGAAGACGATGCACGGTGCGTTGCGCTTCGCCTGCTCGAACAGGTCGCGGACCCGCGACGCACCGACACCGACGAACATCTCCACGAATTCGGATCCGGAGATGCTGAAGAATGGCACGCCCGCCTCTCCGGCGACGGCGCGCGCGAGCAGCGTCTTCCCCGTGCCCGGCGAGCCGATGAGCAAGACGCCCTTCGGAATCTTTGCGCCGAGCGCCTCGAAGCGCTCTGGGAACTTGAGGAATTCGACCACTTCGGCCAGCTCGGCCTTCGCCTCTTCCACGCCGGCGACCTCGGCGAAGGTGACCGGAGTCTTGTTCGCGACGAACATCTTCGCCTTGCTCTTGCCGAAGCTCATCGCCTGGTTGTTCTGCCCCTGCGCGCTGCGCATCATGAAGATGAAGAGTCCGCCGATCAACAGCACGGGAAGGAAGGCGCTGATCAACAGGCTGAACAGCTGGCCGGAGTCGTCCGGCGCCTTCGCGCTGAAGGCGATGCTCTCGGGGTTGCGCCCCCCTGCGGTCGCCGCGGCGAGCAGGTCGCCGTAGACATCGGTGAGCTGCGTCGGAACCTGGACCTGGTAGGTCTCGGGCGGCGTCCCGGCCAAGGTAATGGAGAGGGTCTGGTCCTGCTGCACGACGCTGTCGACGCGACCCGCCTTCACATCGCCGAGGAACTCCGAATAGCCCTTGCTCGGGGCAGGAGTCGGCGAGAGGAGCACGCTGCCGAGGAGGAGCACGGTCCCCAAGAGGAGCATCAGCATCACGGCACCGTTGCGGAGCGACCGTGGGACCACCCGGAACCTCCTCTGCTCTTCGATCGCGAAGGGCGTTGGTAGCGAGGGCAGGAATCGAACCTGCTACCAAGGGCTTATGAATCCCCTGCTCTACCGGTGAGCTACCCCGCCGAGAACGCTGCCCACAGGATACCGAACTCACGCCTCTGGCGCACCGCCGCTCGCTGTGCCGCAGCGCTGCTCAGGTAGTCTCACTTCATGCTCCAGGTGCTGCTGCTCTGCCACGGAAACATCTGCCGCTCCCCGCTCGCCGAGGTGCTCCTCGAGGCGGCGGTCCGCTCGGACCCGCAGCTCGCATCGCAGGTGGCCGTCACGAGCGCAGGCACATCCGACGAGCACGAGGGCGAAGGGATGCACGAACACAGTGCCAGCCTCCTGTCCCGCCGCGGGCTCCGGACCGCGCACCGCGCACGCCAGCTCACCGAGGCGATCGCACGCGCACAGGATCTGATCCTCGCCGCCGATCGCTGGAACCTACGAGACGCTCGAGCGCTTATCGGAAACGACCAAGGCCACACCGAGATCTGCCTGATTCGCGACTTCGATCCGGCGTCGACGGGCAGCGACCTGGCCGACCCGTGGGGGCATCCGATCTCTGCATACGAACGCACGGAGCAGGAGATCTCCACGGCGATCCCCGGCATCCTCGACGACCTGCGCCGGCGGGTGCTCTCTCGCCGGACGATGGTGCCGTCGCAGCCGACGACGCCGTAACCGCCACGGCGCCGTCGCGACTTAGGGGAGCTCGGCGTACGCCTCCACGATGAGGTCGGCAAAGCGAACCGGATCGATGGTGAGTCCGACATCGCAGGCGGCCTCGCGCCGATCGCGCGCGAGACGATAGGGGCTGGCATCGCCGATCGTTCGCCCGCGCGCTGGGCCCGACGTTGCGTCGACGGTCACGTGGTATCGCGCAACGCCGACGAGGTCGGGCAGCGCAAGGTGCAACACGGCGACGGCGTCGTGGATCGCCATCCTCTCCCCTTGACCCCATGCCGCCGAACGTTCGAATGCAAACTCGAGCACCTCGGCGGCAACCTTCGCCGAGGCTCCAGGCAGGGCCGCGAGCCTCTTCAGGATGCGGCGGTCCAACGTTGCGTGGTGCGTCACATCGAGTCCGATCATCGTGATGGGAAGGCCGCTGTTGAACACCACATCGGCCGCCGTGGGATCGGCGTAGATGTTGAACTCTGCCGACGCCGATGAGTTCCCTTCGCCGATCGAACCGCCCATCAGGCAGATGTGCGCGATCTTCGGTGCGAGGTGCGGAAACCCGCGAATCAGGAGCGCGATGTTCGTCAACGGCCCGATCGGCACGAGGGCGACAGGCTCTGGAGATTCGGCGATGAGGCGGGCCATCAGGCTGACCGCGCCCTCCGGTTCGGCGGCACGGCGCGCCGGTGCCAACTTCGTCCTGCCAAGCCCGTTCTCACCGTGCACCTCCGTAGCCCGTTCGAGCGGTCCGGCGAGCGGACCGACCGCCCCTTCGGCCACGGGAGTGTCGTCGTCTCCGTAGAGGTGGAGCAGCCGGAGCGCGTTTTCCGTGCAGTGGTGCACGTCCGCGTTCCCGCCGACGCTCGTCACCGCAAGCAGGCGAAGCTCAGGACGTGCGACGGCCAGCGCGATCGCGAGCGCATCATCAAGTCCGGGGTCGCTGTCGACGATGATCGGCAGCGGCGCGTCGACGGTGCCGTACGGCGCCCGACGCGGCGAAAGCTCGGCGTGGTGGAAGGTCGGCCAGCCGATTCGCGGGGTCTCCCCGCTCATCTCGGCACTGCGAGCGCGATCACGCGCCTACCCTTGTTCGTACGGACGCCCTGCAGATGCCGGCCCGCGCACTCGGCCGATGAGGCCGGCAACGACGATGATCGTCATCACATACGGGACGGCGAGCAGCACCTGGGGTGGAAGGCCGACGCCGAGGATCGAAAGCAGCGTCGACGCCGCCTCAGCGAATCCGAAGATCAGGGCCGCTCCGAGCGCGTTCCACGGCTTCCACGCTCCGAAGATCAGGGCCGCCAACGCGATGAATCCGCGACCCGCCGAGATTCCCATGCCGAATCCGCCGGTTCCGCCGAGCGCAAGATACGAACCCGCGAAGCCTGCGAGCGCACCGGCGAGGATCATCGCCCGATAGCGGAGCTTCATGACATCGACGCCGACGGTGCCCGCAGCCGCGGGCATCTCACCGCTGGCACGCAGGCGGAGACCCCATCTCGTACGGAAGAGCATGTAGGTGAAGAAGGCGATCAAGATGACCGCGGCATAGGCATACGGACTCAGCGTGAAGAAGATGTTGCCGATGATCGGAATGTCGCCGAGGAGCGGGATCTTCAGCGGGAGGATGCTCACGGGGTTGTTGAACTCGCTGTGCACCTGCAGCACTCGCAGATAGATGAAGGTCGTGATGCCGGCCGCGCCGAGATTGATCACCGTCCCCGCCACGATCTGATCGACCTTGTAGCGGAGGCCGAGCAGTGCGAGCAGCAGTCCGACCAACGCGCCGAGCAGCGCACCGGCAATCGGGCCGGCGACCGCCACGCCGAAGATGCTCGAGGCCACCGCCCCTGCGAGCGCACCGAGGAGGAACTTCCCTTCGATCGCGATGTTCAAGATTCCGCTGCGCTCGGAGATGATCCCGGCGAGCGCGCCGATGGCGACAGGACCCGCGTAGTTGAACGTCCCGGTGAAGAGCACGGTCAGGTTCGCCGGAGTGCCAGAGAGGAGCGTGGTGAAGATCGCCAACACGAGCAGCGGTGACGCTGCCGCGAATCCGATGCGCCAGCGATAGCCGCCGCCTCGTCGGTACTGGATGGCCGCCACGGCACCGAGCACGAGGCCGGCAGCGATCCAGACAATCGAGACCGGGAAGGCGATGAGAAGGTCTGTGCCGCCGATCTTGTCGAGCCAGAGCGACAGGTTGGCTACCGTGGCGCCGTTGGCCGACGCGGCGGCGAACGCCGCCAGCGAGAAGAGCGCGAATAGGACGGCTCGAATCCGCGCGCCCCGGAGCGCCTTGAGCTCCTCGGCGCCCATCGCACGCACCGACGTCTCGGCAGCGGCAGATCGCTTGGTCATGACGGTGCTCCCTTCGTCTGCCGCCTGAACGGCATGCGGATGATGCGTGCGGTCAGGTTCGGGGCCGCGATGAACATGATCACGAGGGCCTGGATGAAGAAGAGGAGATCGATCGGAATCGAGGTCTCGAGCCCCATCAACCCGCCACCGTTGCGCAGCGCTCCGAAGACGAGCGCCGTGACGACGACACCGCTCGGACGCGTGCCGCCGACGAGCGCGATGGCGATCGCCGTGAACCCGACGCCGCCGGAGACGACGGTGGAGAACTGCTTGATCGTGCCCGTCACCTCGAACGCGCCGCCCATCCCGGCGAGCGCACCCGAAATGGCCATCGCCGCCATGATCGAGCTCGATGCGCCCATGCCCGCATAGCGGGCCGCGTCGACATTCAGCCCTGCGGCGCGCAGCTCGAACCCGCGTGTCGTCCGGAAGAGGAACCAGCTGACGACGCCGGCGGCGACGAGCGCCACGATGAAGCCGAGATGCAGTCGAAGTTCGGGAATCGGCAAGATCCCGGGGATCACGATGTAGTCGGCGAGCGCCTTGGAGATCGGTTGCGTGCCGTCCTCGCGTTGGATCAGGGTCCAGTTCGACAACAGGAAGAAGATGAAGAGTCCGGCGATGTAGTTGAGCATGATCGTCGTGATCACTTCGCTCGAACCCGCTCGGACCTTGAGGAACCCGGGGATGAAGCCCCACGCTGCACCGAGCAGCGCCCCCGCCGCGATCGTGCCGACGATGACGATCGGCGCCGGGAGTCCGGCCCCACCGAGCACGATCGCTGCGGTCGTCGCACCGAGTCCCCCCATGAGGAACTGACCCTCGCCTCCGATGTTGAAGACACCCGACCGGAAGGCCACGGAGACCCCGAGTCCGACGAACATGAGCGGGATCGACTTCAAGAGGCTCTCGGTGATCGGACGAGCGGCGCGCGCCAGTTCGGCCGCGCTCCCAGAGCTCAGCGCTTCGGCGATGCGCTCCGGATTGCCGAACGCACCGCGCAGCAGCGCGGAATACGCGGCACCGACGCGCCCGATTCCCTCGCCGAGCGCGCCGATGGGGTTGGTCGGCAGCATCGCCAGAACCTCGAGATCGCTCAAGATGATGACCACGCCGCCCACGAGCAGTGCAACGACGATCGACAGCGCAGGGAGCCGTGCGGCGGAGAGCAGCCCGCTGATTCGCTTCATGCGGATGCTCCGCCCATCAAGAGGCCGACCCGCTCGCGCGTCGCCTCCTTGGCGTCGAGGACTCCGACGATCCGTCCCTCGAACATCACCGCGATCCGATCGCCGAGCGCCAAGACCTCGTCGAGTTCCGTGCTGACGATGAGCACGGCGGCGCCGGCATCGCGCTGTTCGACGATGCGCTTGTGGATGTACTCGATCGATCCGACGTCGAGTCCGCGCGTCGGTTGCGCGGCAACGACGAGCTTGACGCTGCGAGAGAATTCCCGTCCGACGATGACCTTCTGCTGGTTTCCACCCGAGAGGCTGGCGATGTCCGTGTGGATCGAGGGCGTACGCACATCGAAATCTTTCACGATCTTCTCCGCCGACGCCTCGATTGCAGACCTGTTCAGCGTGATGCCTGAGCTGTTGGGTGCGCGGTGATAGGAGTTCAGCATCAGGTTCTCCGCGACGGTCATCCCCTTGATCATGCCGTCTCGGCTGCGGTCCTCCGGAATGTGCGCCACGCCGGCATCTGCGATCTGCCGCGGCGTCGCGCCGACGATGCTCTCGCCGAGCAGCGTCATCGCGCCGCTGTCCACCGGCCGAAGACCGGTGATCGCTTCCACGAGTTCCGTCTGCCCGTTGCCTTGAACGCCAGCGACCGCCACGATCTCGCCGGCGCGAATGTCCAGATCGACGTTGGTGACGGCGGCTTCGCCGACAGCGTTCAGGACGTTGACCTTCTCCAGGCTGAGCGCCACCGCTCCCACCTTCGCCTTGCCGCGTTCGACGGTGAGTTGGACTTCGCGTCCAACCATCATCTCCGCGAGACCCTTCGGATCGGTCTCCTTGGGCTTCACCGTGCCGACGACCTTCCCGCGTCGCAGTACGGTAATCGTGTCGGCGACCTCGAGCACCTCGTGGAGCTTGTGGGTGATGAAGATGATCGACGTCCCGGCCGCGGCAAGGCCGCGGATGATCTCGAAGAGCTCTTCGGTCTCCTGGGGAGTGAGGACCGCCGACGGTTCGTCCAAGACGAGCACGTCGCTCTGTCGATAGAGCGCTTTGAGGATCTCCACGCGCTGGCGCACACCGACCGGGAGCGATTCGATCTTGGCGTCGGGGTCGACACTCAGCCCGTAGCGCTTGGAGAGGTCGACGATCTTGGCGCGAGCGGCGGCGCGATCGAAGGTGCCGAGCGGGCCGCGCGAGGTCTCGGCGCCGAGCGCGACCGACTCCACGACGTCGAATACGGGGACTAGCATGAAGTGCTGGTGGACCATGCCGATGCCGGCGCCGATCGCTTCGGCAGGATCCTTGAAGGTGCGACGTTCGCCGTCGACGATGATGCTGCCGCTGTCCGGTCGATAGATCCCCGAAAGGATGTTCATCAGCGTCGACTTGCCCGCGCCGTTTTCGCCGAGCAGCCCGAGCACCTTTCCGCGCTCGACCTGGATCGAGACGCGGTCGTTTGCGAGCACACCGGGGAACTGTTTGGTGATCTCCCGTAGCTCCAAGCGCAACGACACGTGCAGCTCCTGTCTCTCAGCGGTGCGGACGGACGTCGTGACGATCGCCTGCGATCGGCCCCGGCGATCGCTCGCCGGGGCCAACCACAGGTGTCCTGCTGCCAGACGGCACCAGGACGTGCGACTACTTGCTCGTGAAGTAGTCCGAAACCTTGACTTCGCCGCTGATGATCTTCGCCTTGAGGGCGTCGACCTTCGCGATGACGTCTGCGGTCACCAGGCTGCCGAACGTTGCCGTCCAGGCCTCCTCGGTGCGGTCGAGCGGAGCAATGCCCACGCCGCCGTTCTCGAGCGTACCCGTGAGGTTCTCGCCACCCAGGTCACCCGAATAGTTCTTCTCGATCGTTGCGAACACGACTGGCCCGATCAGCTTCATCGCCGAGGTCAGGAGCGTGCCGCAATAGTCCGGCAGCGTCAGGCACTGGTCGGCGTCCACGCCAACCGAGTACTTGCCCGCTGCGAGCATCGCCTCATACGTACCCTCGCCAGTCTGGCCGGCGACCGGATGCACGACATCGGCACCCTGGCTCATGAACTGCTCGGCAGTCGACTTGCCGAACTCCTTGTTCCCCCACGGGTTATCGCTCGGAGCGAAGGTACCGGTCTGCTTGACCGCATCCCATCCGAGCACTTCGACTGCCGTGCCGGTCTCCTGCGCGTAGTAGTTCGCACCGGCGACCCAACCATCCATGAAGCGCGTCACGCCGGCGAACGGCTGTCCACCGAAGACTCCGAGCTTCTTCGAGGTCGAGATCGTCGCGGCGAGATAGCCGGCGAGCATCGAGCCCTGGTCGATCTGGAAGTCGAGACCGGTGAAGTTGGCCGGCACGTTGGCGTCGGCCCAGGTCGAGTCGACCCATGCAAACGCAATGTCCGGGTTTGCCGTCGTCGCGGCGACCACTGCCTCACCCTGGCTGAACCCGACGACGATGATGCTCTTGCACCCTTCGTCGATCAGGAGCTGGATGTTGGCGGCGTAGTCGGCACCGGTCTTCGCCTCGCTGTACTGCGTTGCGTATCCGGCCTTCTGCGCCTCAAGCAGGCCTTCGTAGGCCGAGTCGTTGAAGCTCTTGTCACCGATGCCTCCCACGTCGAGTGCGAGGCAGGCCTTGTAGTCGCTCTTGCCAGCGTCCACAGAGGCCGACGGTGCTGTTGAGGCCGTCGATCCACCGCAGGCGGCGGCGACGAGCATCAACACGGTGAGGATCGCGAACAATCGCGTCTTCATCTCTTAGTTGCCCTCCGCTATTACTGCTTGCCCTGGCGCAGCGCACCACAGGCGGGCCAGCACTGTGCTGGCCTCTGGCGGCATTCTGCCTCATTCCCCCCTGACTTGCGCTCAGGTTCCCCTCGTTCGTCGACCGCAAGGGGCGCGGGAGCTACTTCTGGGCCGGGAGGTGCGCCTCTACCCAACCGTCGAAGCGCTGCAGGAGGGCGTCGCGGAGCGGCGGGGGCGCAAACGAGGCGAGATAGCCCGACCGAGCGATCTCGAGGAGTTCTGTTACAGGGGCACCGAGCCGGCGTCGGACACGTCCGTACTCCTCGCTCAGGGTGAGGTCGCTGACCACGCGGTCGTCGGTGTTCAGGGTGATGCGAACGCCCCGACGGTGGAGGGCAAGGACCGGGAAGTCGCCGTATCCGGGAACGATGGCCGCCTGCACGTTGCTCGTCGGGCAGAGGTCGAGCACGACGTTGCGGGCGATGAGCTCCTCGCAGAGCGCCGGATCCTCCGCGGCGACGGCACCGTGCGCGATCCGCGCAGGATCGACGGCGAGCGCGCGTCGCACCTGGGCCGCCCCGCCCCACTCGCCCGCGTGCAACGTGATCGCGAGGCCACCGTCGCGCGCCGTATCGAACGCGCTCGCGAAGATGAGCGGATCCGGAACTTCGGCCTCGCGCCCCGCGAGATCGAAGGCGACGACGCCGAGATCCTGGGCCGCAACGGCGGCGGCGGCGAGCGCGCGATTCTCCTCGACACCGTGCGAGCGGAGCGCCGTGACGATCAAGCGGACGTCGACGCCGCACGCCGCTGCGGCGTTGCTCGCCCCCGTGGCAACGGCGGCGATCACCTGGCGCTGCGTCAGCCCCTTCGCCGTGTGCAGATGCGGACCCCAGCGCAGCTCC
Source organism: uncultured bacterium (assembly GCA_963923845.1). Classification (GTDB taxonomy): domain Bacteria; phylum Chloroflexota; class Limnocylindria; order Limnocylindrales; family Limnocylindraceae; genus Limnocylindrus. Next base: position 51,553 of record CAWULR010000001.1, on the reverse strand, counting down.
ATGTAGGTCACCCGTTCCGCCGCCTTCTCGCGGACGAGGCGGTCCGCTGCCCGCTCCAACGCCTCCGCATCCTGCAGCAAGGCGATCGGCAGGTCGAACGCGCGCAGCAGGTCCGCCTGGTCGGCGCATCGTTCTGGAGCGACGAGCGCCGCACGCATGCCACTCCAATCGCGCGGGGCGTCGACGCCGCGAGTCCTGGCCAGCTCGAGCGCCAGCTCCGGATCGAGCGAGCCGTCGAGATGAAGGTGCAGCTCTGGCTTCGGCATATCCGCCAAGAGACGAAGGTCGTCGTCCGCGCGCGCGAAGTGCGGTTCGGCTCGCGCGACGCGGGGTTCCGTTCCACTGCGATCACGAACGGTCATCGCGTCACCGCTCCGCTTGCTTCATCGTCATGCGCAGAGGATACTCTCCCCATGAGCCTCTCTCTCCCCGTTGCAACCGATTCGCGCGCGCTGGCCGGGTGGCTGCGAGAGGTCACTCCGGTCGATCGCGTCGGCGTCGAGGAGCGCGTCGCGGCGCTGAAGACGCGTTCGATCAAGAGATCGACCAAGGTCTGGGCACTGCGGCTCGCGATCAGCATGTGCGACCTGACGACCCTGGAGGGGAGGGACACCCCGGGCAAGATCCGCCAGCTTGCTGCCAAGGCGATGCGACCCGATCCGGGCAACCCCGACACGCCGTCGGTTGCCGCGCTCTGCTGCTATCCGGACTTGGTTGCCGTCGCCAAAGAGGCGCTCGCTGGAAGCTCGGTGAAGGTCGCATCGGTTGCCACCGCCTTCCCGAGCGGACGCTCGTGGCTCGATCTCAAGGTGGCCGAGACGAAGCACGCGGTCGCCGCAGGCGCGGATGAGATCGACATGGTGATCGACCGAGGCGCGTTCCTTGCCGGAGACTTCGCGAAGGTTTGGAACGAGATCGTCGCCGTCAAAGACGCCTGTGGTCCCGCGCACCTGAAGGTGATCCTCGAGACCGGAGAGTTGGGAAGCTACGACGACGTGCGCCGCGCCTCGGCACTCGCGATCGCCGCCGGTGCCGACTTCATCAAGACCTCGACGGGCAAGGTGACGCCAGCGGCGACGCTCCCCGTCACCCTGGTCATGCTCGAGGCGATCCGCGAACACTGGAATCGCACCGGACGCGTCGTGGGCATGAAGCCGGCGGGCGGCATTCGGAGCGCGAAGGAGGCGATCCAGTACCTCGTGGTCGTCCACGAGACGCTCGGTCCCGAGTGGCTGACGCCAGGCCGCTTCCGCTTCGGCGCGTCGAGCCTCGTCAACGACCTACTGATGCAGCTCGAGAAAGAGGCGACCGGCGCCTACGCCGACCCCGACGACTTCACGCTCGACTGACCGTCCGATCGCCGGCGCGCGATGCGCGACGCGCTCCCTCCCCCGCGCGTCAGGTTCCGATCGGGTGCCACACGCTCTTCATCTCGAGGAAGGCCGTCATCCCGTCGATGCGCTCGCCGCGCTCGCCGTGGAACGCGCTGGCCCGGTCCTTCTCGCCGCGCGGACGCCGAGCGACACGCGCCACGTGCTCGGCCGCTCCGCGCTCCGCGTCGACGATCAGGTCGTCTGGGCAACCCCAGAGATCGAAGCCGTCGACGTCGGCGTGGCGGACCAGGTGCGGCATCAGCTCGGATCGACGACCGGTCAGGATATTGACCACGCCTCCCGGCACGTCGCTCACCGCGAGCGTTTCGGCGAGGGTGATGGCGGGGAGCGGCGCGCCCTCGCTCGCAAGAAGCACCGCGACGTTGCCGCCGGCCAAGACGCCAGCAAGTCGAGTCACGAGGCCGAGCAACGGAGAGCGCTCGGGCGCGACGATGGCAACGACGCCGGTCGGCTCTGGAATCGTGAAGACGAAGTGCGACGATGCGACGGGGTTCGTGCCGCCGAGCACCGCGGCGATCTTGTCCGGCCAACCGGCGAACCAGACGACTCGATCGATGCTCGCCGCCACCTCCTCGACCGCTTCGTCCTTGTCGTAGCCGTGAGCGATCAGGTCGTCGCGGAACTGGGCTGCGCGACCCTCCATCAGCTCTGCCACGCGATAGAGGATCTGTCCGCGAAGCGATGCGTTGCGCGCCGCCCACCCTGGCGCTGCGACGCGCGCCGCCTTCACCGCCTCCCGAAGGTCTTTGCGCGATGCCCGCGCAATGTTGGTGCTCCCGCCACGAGCGCGCTGCAGGAGGTCGGTGCGACCCGACTCGCTCCGCGGGAATGCGCCCCCGATATACAGCTTCGGCGTTCGGCGAACCTGCACGCGCGCGGCATCGGACGGCGAAAGCGCCGCGGCGAGCGCGCTCTCGCCGGCGGTGCGCTGACCGTCGCGGCGGCCGTCTGACCCCTTGCTGCGCTTCTTCCCCATCACGAACTCCTCAAGTACGCGTGCAGGCCCTGCAACCCGCCTTCGCGGCCGTACCCGGATTCCTTGTAGCCGCCGAACGGCGAGGTCGGATCGAAGCGGTTGAACGTGTTGGCCCAGACGACGCCGGCCTTCAGCTGAGCGGCAACCTGGAGGATGCGGCTCCCCTTTTCGGTCCAGATTCCGGCGGAGAGACCGTAGGCGGTGTTGTTCGCCTTCTCGATCGCCTCGTCGACCGTACGGAAGGTGATCGTGGACAGGACTGGGCCGAAGATCTCTTCGCGCGCGATGCGATGGCTTTGGGCGACGTTGGTGAAGAGGCTCGGCTTGAAGAACCAGCCGCGCGTCGGCAGGACGCACTCGGGCTGCCAGAGCTCCGCCCCCTCGGCGACGCCGCTCGCAACGAGTTCGCCGATCGTCTCGATCTGAGCGCGCGAGTTGATCGCACCGACATCGGTGTTCTTGTCCATCGGATCGCCGACGCGAAGCGTGGCCATGCGGTCTTTCAGTCGCGCGATGAACTCCTCCGCGATCGACTCCTGCACCAGGAGGCGACTCCCCGCACAGCAGACCTCTCCCTGATTGAAGAAGATCCCGTTGATCACGCCCTCCACCGCCTGGTCGAGCGCCGCATCCTCGAAGACGATGTTCGCCGCCTTGCCGCCGAGCTCCAAGGTCAGCGCCTTGCCGTGCCCCGCGATCCCCTGGGCGATCTTCACGCCGACGGACGTGCTCCCGGTGAAGGCGACCTTCGCCACCCGCGGGTCGGTGACGATCGCCATCCCCATCTCTCCGGGGCCCGTGACGATGTTCACGACTCCCGGGGGGAGATCGGCCTGCTGGCACACCTCGGCGAAGAGGAGCGCCGTGAGCGGCGTCGTGCTCGCCGGCTTGAGCACGACCGTGTTCCCTGCGGCGAGCGCCGGCGCGATCTTCCAGGCGAGCATCAGCAGCGGAAAGTTCCACGGGATCACCTGGCCGACCACGCCGTGCGCTTCGGGGCGACGCCCGGGAACGGCGTACTGCAGCTTGTCCGCCCAGCCCGCGTAGTACCAGAAGTGCGCCGCTGCGAGCGGCACATCCACGTCACGCGATTCGCGAATCGGCTTCCCGGAGTCGAGCGTCTCCGTCACGGCGAACTCTCGGCTGCGCTCCTGCAGGATTCGGCTGATGCGATAGAGGTACTTCGCTCGCTCGCGGGGTTCGAGCCGCGACCAGATCTTCCGATGCGAACGATCGGCCGCGGCGATGGCGCGATCGGCATCGGCAGCGCTCCCCTTCGCGACTTCGGCCAGCGGCTCCTCCGTGGCAGGGTTGTAGGTGACCACCGTCTCGCCGTCCGCAGGCGCCCGCTCTTCACCGTCGATGAAGAGGCCGTAGCGCGGCCGAATCAGGGCGAGCTCTCTCGACTCTGGCGCCGACGCGTAGGCCCACGGGCTGGTTGCTGCGAGTGCCGACGCGACATGCTGGCCGCCCTCGGCTCCGCCGCCGGGGACGACGCCTGATGCCGCGCGCTTCTCTGCGAGCTTCGCCGTTCGGTCGGGACGCGTCGAGGGCCGCTCGCTCTTCATGCCGCCATCCTAGCGCGACGATTGCCACATCCCGAACGGCGATCCCCTACCCTGAAGCGATGGCGAAGGCTGGACCGAACTTCACGCCGCACCTGCTGATCGACGGCACGTCGCGCGCCGCCCTGAGCGGCGAGACCTTCGACCTTCGTCACCCGGCGACCGGTGCGCAGATCGGCAAGATTCCGCTTGCAGGGCCGGCGGACGTCGATGCGGCCATCGCTGCGGCACGCACCGCGTTCGACGACGGCCCGTGGCGACAGGTGACGCCGGCCGATCGCGCGCTGCTCCTCATCCGGCTCGCCGATGCTTTGGCGGGCGAAGCCGACGACATCGCGGACGCGGAGGTCTGGCAGACGGGAACGGCGCGCAAGCTCCGTCGGGAAGGCGATATTCCCGCGGCGGTAGATCATCTGCGTTTCTTCGCCGGCGTCCTGCGCAGCCCCGAGGGTCGCGCCGCGTCGGAGTTCAGCGGCAGCCACACTTCGATGATCCGACGCGAACCGGTCGGCGTTGCGGCGCTCATCGCCCCGTGGAACTATCCGTTGGCGATGGCGATCTGGCAGGCGGCGCCTGCGCTCGCCGCGGGAAACACGGTGATCATGAAGCCGGCGAGCGCGACGCCGCTCACCGCGATCCGACTCGCCGAACTCGCGCGCGAGGTCGGCTTTCCGGACGGCGTCGTGAACGTGGTCACCGGTCCGGGCCCGCAGATCGGCGCACAGTTCGCCGCCGATCCTCGCATCGACATGATCACTCTGACCGGCGATTCGGCGACCGGCCGCCAGCTGATGGCAGCAAGCGCGCCGACCCTCAAGCGACTGCATCTCGAGCTCGGTGGCAAGGCACCGCTCGTGGTCTTCGACGATGCCGACGTCGAGAGCGTTGCGCGCGGGGCCGTCGTGGGTGCGATCGTCAACTCGGGCCAAGACTGCACAGCCGCGACGCGACTCTACGCGGAGACGCGGATCTTCGATCGCGTCGTCGCCCGCGTCGCCGAGCTGATGCAGGGCGTCCGCCTCGGCGACCCGTTCGCCACGACAACCGACATGGGTTCGCTCATCTCGTTGGCACAGCGAGAGCGCGTGGCGGGCTACGTGGAGCGCGCCCGCTCGAGCGGGGCAGAGATCGTGGTCGGCGGCAGCGAGGCATCGCCGATCGGATGCGAGGGAGGGGCCTTCTATGCGCCGACGCTGATCACCGGCGCGCCGCAGTCGAGCGAGATCGTGCAGCAGGAGGTCTTCGGACCGGTGCTCGTCGCGTTGCCGTTCTCCGGCGAAGCGGAGGGCATCAGGCTCGCAAACGACACGCCATACGGACTCGCGGCAAGCGTCTGGACGTCGAACGTGCAGCGGGCGCACCGCGTTGCGGCAGCGCTGCGATTCGGAGCGGTGCTCGTCAACGACCACCTCCCGTTCATGAGTGAGATGCCACACGGAGGGTTCAAGCAGTCGGGCTTCGGCAAGGACCTCAGCCACTACTCGTTCGAGGAGTACACGCAGGTCAAGCACGTGGCGATCGAACTGAGCGGCGCCCACGAGAAGCCCTGGCACTGGACCGTCCTCGGCGACCCGAAGCGCTAGCCCTCAACCGCCGAAGAGGATCTCCAGCCACACGTCGATCGGCGAACGATCTGCCGTGCCGGCGACGTAACGCCTCGACGCCGATCCGGGGGCATCGTCCGGAAGCTCCGGAGCGTCCGCGGCAAGGACAAACGGTCGTTCGACGGGAGAACCGAGGCTGTAGCCACGCGCCACCAGGTCGAGAAACGCGGCATCGTCCAGGAGGATTCGCTCGGCGGTCAGCGCTTCGGCGCGAGCGGCGAGCGCGGCATTCTCCTCTTGCAGTCGTGAGATCTCTGCGCTCGCCTGGATTGCACCGACCAGGTTCCGCGCCAGGGCGACCAGGAAGACGGCGAGCACCACGAGCCCGACCGCGGCGCGAAGACGATCGCCGGTGGACGGGAGCGCCCGAATGATCCGTGCCCTCATGGCAGGAGTGTCGCCCTGGCCGCACCGCCGCGTCAAGCGAGGACAGCGCGCGACCGCATGGCGGCAGTGCTAGCCTCCGCCGCATGTTCTTCTACGAGATCCACGAGGCGGACGACGAGATGGCGCTCGGCGTCACCCTCGCCCACGAAGATCGCATCGATGCGCACGACTTCCTCGCGATGGTCGAGGAGGCGCGCGGTCGGATTGTCGAGTCGTTCGAGGAGGATTCGCTCGTCGAGGCGATCGCTCGTGAACTCGAGCGCAGCCACGGGTTCTACGCCGCACTCGACCATCGCCTGCAGGCCGCCGTTCGCGCCTCAGCGGACGAGGGCGGCACCGCCTTGATCCCCGGCAACGATCTTTCGGCGCGGAATCACAGCGGCGCCGACGAAGAGCCCGATCTCGATCTCCGCGACGCCGAAGACCTCCTCTCTGGCCGAGAGCCTCGAGCGCTTCGCTCTGCCGTCGTCGAGCTGGACCGGTCCGAAGAGTCCACGGGCTAGGGCCGGAACGCCGCGGGGCGCCAGATGACCGCTCGGCCACCGATCTTGATCGCCGCCGCACTCGCAACGGAGCGCGCCGCCGTCGAGGCGATCGCCGGTCCTCTCGAGGCGCGGACGCTTCCGGGACTCGGGCAGGGCGATCTGCTCGTGGGGGAGATCGACGGAACGTCTGTCGCCCTGCTCTGCTGCGGCGTGGGAAAGGTCGCCTCCGCCACGTCCGTCACCGCGGCGCTCGCGCTGAATCCGCGGTGCGTCATCTCAGTCGGCTCGGCCGGATCGCTGCAGCCCGGCCGCTCGATCGGCGACGTGGTGATCAGCACGGAAGTCCTGCAGCACGACTTCGCCGCGGTCACTGCGTCCGGATTCTTCCTCTTCGGGTACGGAGGCAGCGCGCCGTCATCAGGTGATCCGCTCCTGCGGACGCCGCCCGACATCGCCGAGATCGCCGCAGCGGCCGCCCGCCGCGTCGGTTCGGCCCGCGGCTTCAAGGTCAGCACCGGTCGCATCGCAACGGGCGACTGGTTCGTCAACGACGTGTCGACACGCGATGCAATCGCAGCGCGAACCGACGCGGACCTCGTGGAGATGGAGGGTGCGGCGATCGCCTACGTCGCGCAACGGTTCGGCCTGCCGTGGATCGTGATCCGCAGCATCAGCGACTCGGGTGACGACAGCGCCGCACCATCGTTCGACGAGCATCTGGCGCGAGCCTCGGCGAACGCCGCCGCGATCGTCCGCGCGACCCTTCCGCTGCTCCCCTGACCGGCTGCTAGCGTTTCAGGGAGATCTGCGTCGCCTCCATCGCACGGTCGCCGAAGAGCCGATCGGCGAGAGCGCTGAACCCGCCCACCTCTCCTGTCGTGAAGAGGAGGTGCTGCGGACGCACCGACGTCCGCGGCGGCGAGCGATGACCCTCTGCCCCGGCGTCTGCCGCCGTGCCACGCGTCGACCCCGGTGCATCCAGGTGGTTCACCGAGATCACTTCTTGAAGGGTCGCAGCTGCGGCGGCGGCCGAATCGACGACCGCCACGCTCTCGCCGAGCTCCGCGGCGATCAGGTGCCGAATCAAGGGGAAGTGGGTGCAGCCGAGAAGGAGGGTGTCGATCTTCGACTCCGTCGTCCTCTCCTTCAGTTCGGCGAGGGTGCGGCGGACCGCGTCGACGAGACGGTCTGAGGTGAGATCGCCCGCCTCGATCAACGGGACGAGCGACGACGCCGCGCGCGCCTCGACCTGCACGGCAGGGTTCTCGTCCTTGATCGCAGCGAAATATGCGCCGGACCGCACGGTGGCCTCTGTCGCGAGCACACCGATTCGCCCGGTCCGCGTCGCAAGGACCGCCGCCGCCGCCCCCGGTCGCACCACGCCGATGAACGGGATGGTGGGGTGCCGTTGGCGAAGGTGCGCGAGGGCCACCGATGTGGCCGTGTTGCAGGCGATGACGATCGCCTTCACGTCTCGCGACACCAGTTCGTCGGCGAGCTGAACGGCGAAGGCGAGCACCTCCGCGTCGCTGCGCGTCCCATACGGATGCCGAGCGCTATCCCCGATGTAGAGCGTCGACTCTCCGGGCAGCCGTCGCTGCGCCTCGCGAAGGACGGTGAGTCCGCCGACACCCGAATCGAAGAAGCCGATCGGCCGAGAATCAGACATGCCCAGACCGTAGCAGCCACCTCAGGCGATCGTGCGCGGCAGGACGGGAGAGGCGCAGCCCCGCACGTTCCGCGATTCGCGCGATCTCCGCCGGCTGCCAGGCACGAATCGGAAACGGATCGCGCTGGTCTGGAACGCTGTCGCCGTCGTGCCAGTGCCGTATCTGCAGCTGCGCGTGACCGGGGCGCCGTGCCGGATCCGGCAGGAGGCGGCTCTCGCGACGCACCACCCCTCTCCCATCGCTGCTCCACCGCGCATCCTCGCTCCACTCGGGGTCGTTCACGGCATCGCGCAGCAGCGCCCGGTCGATGAGCGTTGCATCGATACCGAAGAGCCCGCTCGGTTGGAGCAGGGCGGCCGCCTGGTCGAAGAGCCGCCGGAGATCGTCGGACTCCGTGAACAGCGGCAGGAGGTCGCCGCCGGCGATGACGAGACCGACCGAGCGTCGCAACCTCTCTGGTGGCGTCCACGACAGCAGGTCGTCGTGGATCAGTGTCGCCGTGGGGAGTCTCCGTCGCGCGAGGTCGAGCGCAACCGGATCGATGTCGATGCCGATCAGTTCGCGACCGACCGTCGCAAGGTGTGCGAGGATTCGCCCTCCACCGCAGCCGAACTCGAAGATCGGACCGCTGGTGTCGGCGCAGGCATCGCTCCAGAAGCTCAGATCGTCGTCGCCGCCGGATTCGAGATCGCCCTCGTCGTCCAGTACGCGGAGTGTTCGACGCGAGGTCAGCGCCTCGGCTCCCAACGGATCGACTCTCCTGCGGCCTTTCGCTTGGCCAGGGCGCTGATCACCTCGAGCGCGGCGCGGTTGGCGATCATCGCCGTGGACTCGGCCCAGTCGTACGGCGGAGCCACCTCGAGGATGTCCATCCCTGCAACTGGGACGCGCTCCGCGATCTGTCGAAGGGCGCGGAGGAGCTCACGAGTGAGCAGTCCACCCGGTTCCGGTGTCCCTGTGCCGGGTGCAAGTCCCGGATCGACAACGTCGATGTCGACGCTGATCCAGATCGCATCCGGACCGTCGAGCGCCTCGGCGATCGCATCCCGGATCACCGCCTCGGCGCCCCGCTCTTCGATCTCGGTCATGAAGTGGGTTCGCATCCCCTGGGCGCTCATCCACGCGAGCGTCTCGCGGTCCGGAAAGTATCCACGGAGACCGACCTGCACGAAGTTCTTCCCCTTGACCGCGCCCGACTCGATCAGGCGACGCATCGGCGAGCCGTGGCTGTGCAGCGATCCGTAGCCGTCTGGCGACGTGTCGGCGTGTGCGTCGAAGTGCACGATGCCGATGCTCTGCGGCCAGCGGAGATCGGCGATCGCCGTCGCATTCGGCCATGTGATGGAGTGGTCTCCTCCGAGCACGATCGGGATCGCGCCGGTCGCGGCCACCTCACGAACCTTCCTGAAGATCTCGCCGTGCCCGTGCTCGACGCGACCGGGAACAACCGCCGCATCGCCCGCATCGACCGCGGTAAGGATGCGGAACGGGTCGACTCCAACCTGCAGCGAGTGCAACACGCCAGTCTGATACTGCGCCTCGCGAATGGCGCGTGGGCCGAAGCGCGTCCCCGGTCGATGGGTGACCGCATCGTCGAACGGCGCGCCGATGATCGCCACATCCGCCCCCATGCGCCGGATCTCGGTCGCGTCTTCGATCCAGGGGAGCTGCGAAAAGGAGACCGGACCCACGTACGACGGCCGATCGTTTCGGTCGCGGTGCTCTTGGGGTCCACCCCACCCGAGGGTGGCAAGGGAGTCGGCAAACGGGGGCTTGGCTGCGCTCATGTGTTCCCACCGAAGCTTCCAAGCGCCGCCGGTTCGAGCCAACGTCCAGCTGGGCGCGAGTGGATCCTACACCCTCAGACGCTGTCGTCGTCGGCTCGAGTGAGTGCCGCTTCGACCGCGGCCGCGATCAAGACTGCGACGAGGAGTCCGCTCGGGCTGCCGAGCCCCACCACACGGAAGGCGCTATAGCCGCCGACGAGCGCTCCGACGACGAAGCTGCGACGCAGAGCGCGGTGTCGCCGTCCGCGCCACTGACCGGGATGGCGGCGATACGACTCCACGAGGAGGATCGGCGCGAGGCCGAGGCCGACGGTGCAGCCGAACACGAGCGACGCAAGCAGCCCGGCCACGGGATCGCGGCTCGGATCGACGTTGACCAGTGCCCAGGAGGAGAGCACAACACCGAGAACGGCCGCGGCCGCGGAGACCTTCACCAGGCGCTGATCGGTGATCGGAATGCGTGGAGGCGCATCGCGATCAGGTCCCTCGAGTGTCCGCTCGGTCGGCGCGGCGGATCTCATCCAGGGCGTCCTGCGGGGGCCTTGGAGGACGGACAGAGTTCCCGGTACGCGCAGTAGGTGCAGTTCATACGGTCGGGTCTCGCCTCGATCGAGCCCGCCTGGATACCGCGTGCCGCCTCGACGATCTTCTCGCGCGCCTTCGCGACCCTCTTCGGATCGACAGGAACAGTCGCGACCTTGTCGGTATCGAGGAAGCGAAGACTCACCTCGTCTGGGAGTCGTCCCGTGGCGGCGCGCCACGCCAGCGCGTAGATCTGGAGCTGCAGCGCCTCTCGCGCGCGTGCCACACCCACCTCGTCGTCGTCTTTGCCGCCGCTCTTGTAGTCGGAGATCACCACCCACTCATCGGAGAGCGGCAGGGTCGGGCGAATCGTGTCCGCAGACTCGTCCATGACGGGAACGGCCGTCACGCGCTCGCCCGGTGCAAGCGGTCGGACGTCGACACGATCCCAACGGCCTCGAACCTTGTGTCCGTCGACCTCGAACACGAAATCCTTCTCGACGTACGCCGGCACGACGCCGCTCGCGATCTCCTCCTCGCGGAATCGCTCGATCACGCGGATGGCGGCCGTGTGCCGCGCCTCTTCGTGCGCGCGCGAGACGAACCCGGCACTCTGCCAGCTGCGGTCGAGCGCGGCCGTAAGCGTGGAGAGGTCCGGCGTGTTGCCGCTGATCTGACCGCGGTGGAACTCGGCGACTGCAGCATGGAGCGCCGAGCCGTAGATCGCCGCATGGTGCGGTGGAAGCGGAATCCGGAGGCGCTGCTGGTAGTGGTAGCGGAGCGGACATGCAAGATACGCTTCGATCGCGGTGTAGCTCAGCGTCAGCGGCCCCTGCTCCGAGGCGCCGGCCTCGCGGACCGCGACGACCGGTGGGACCGGAGCGACGACCTCGAGTGCTCCGACGGCGCTGCTTCGTTCGCCGGTGAACGACACCTCTTCGAGCTGCGTGCGCGCCAAGTCGAGCGCTTCGGAGACAAAGCGACTCACCTTCCGAACGCGCACCCCGCCGGTCGCGCGCTCGGCGGCGCTGAGGTAGAGACGTCTCCTCGCTCGAGTCAGCGCCACGTAGGCGAGGCGGCGCTCTTCGCGCAGCGCCTCGTCGTCCACCGCACTGGAACCCTCCTGGTCGCGCGGGTCTCGCGGCACGATCTCGTCGCTGCCGCCGAGCTCGACGGCGAGTCCGAGCCGTGGCGGCCGCCCTCGTGCGGGAAACCGGGTTTCGACCATGTTCGCAACGAAGACCACGGGAAACTCGAGCCCCTTGGCCTGGTGCACCGTCAGCAACGAGACGGCATCCAGATCGGGATCGACGTCGGCGGCGGACGGATCGTCGCCCGCTTCGCCGAGCTCTTCCAGGTAGCGCACCAGATAGGCGGCCCGGTCGAGCTCGAGAAGCCTGCTGCGAGAACGCACGACATCGAACAGGCGACCGATGTTTCGAATCTGTTCGTCCGCTTCGGGACTCGCCTCGCGCGTCAACTCGGCGAGCAGGCCACTCTCGCGAAGCCAGCGATAGAGCACCTCGCCGCTGGTCCGCTCGGCGCTCTCCTTCACGAGGTCGCTCAGTCGTGCCATCAGGCTGTCGGTCCCTGGATGCGCGGCGCCAACCAGTGCCAGGCACTCGCGGAGCGAACGGTGTTCGCGACGCGCCTTGCCGACCGCCGAGGCGAGGATCTCCGCCGGGACCTTGAAGCGCCGATCGGCGGCGATCAGGAAGAGGGGGGCGGAGGCGTCGGGGTCTGCAGCGTGCCGCAGGCCCGCAAGGAGCAGCCGAACCTCCGGGCGGTCGTAGAGGCCGGCGGCACCGCTCGCGCGCCAGGGAATCCCCGCCATGTTCAAGCTGCGCCCGATCTCCACCGTGTCTGCGTTTGCGCGCACGAGCACCGCAATGTCTCTCGGACGCGCGCCCGCCTCGATCGAGGCTCGGATCTCCTGCGCGATCCAGTCCGCCTCGTCGGCGGTGGTGCGGAATCGTCGAAAGCCGACCGGCGCAGCGTCGCCTCGATCGGTTTCCGCGCTCAACTCCTTCGAGATGCCGAGCCGAGTCTCCAGCCGATCTGGATCGTTGAACCTGATGAGGCGCCGTGCGGCGTTCAAGATCGGCGTGGTGCTGCGATAGTTCTTCGTCAGCACGACCTTCCCTGCCGACGGATACCGATCGACGAAACCGAGGATGTTGCCGATGGCTGCGCCGCGGAATCGATAGATCGACTGGTCGTCGTCGCCGACGGCGGTAAGGTTGCCGTTCCCCTGCGTGATCAAGTCCACCAGCGCGCCCTGCAGTCGATTCGTGTCCTGGTACTCGTCGACCAGCAACCATCGATGACGCTCGCGCACCCGTGCGGCGACAAGTGGATCGCTCTGAAGAAGCTCGTGCGACAAGAGCACCTGGTCGCCGAAGTCGAGCAGTCCTCGCTTCGCAAGGATGCTGCGATACGACCGATAGACTGCGGCGAGCTCGGCCTGCTCTTCGCCGAGACGCCTCAGCGCCGCCGCATACTCGGCGCTCGTGCTGCGCTCCTTCTCCGTCGCGTTGTCATCGGACTCGACTGCGGCAGCCTTCGAGCGAAGCGCTGCCGCAAATGCATCGACCTGATCGGGAGTGACTGCCTCCTCCTTCGCACGCGAGATGTACCCGGCGACGTCGCCAAGGAAACGCGTTGGGTCGCCGAGCGGGGCAAAGCGCGAGAGCCCGAGCTCGAAGAGATGTTCGCGCAACAGGAGGACCACCTCGGCGCGACCGAGGACTCGGAGCTCGCCCGCGATGCCGAGGCGGTGCGCGTTCTCGCGCAGCAGCTCATCGCCCCATGCATGGAAGGTCTTGATCGGCGTGGTGGCGTAACCGTACGGCACGAGGCGATCGACGCGCGCCTGCATCTCTTCGGCGGCTCGATCGGTGAACGTCAACGCAAGGATCTCTTCGGGGAGGGCGTGCTGCTCCGCGATGAGCCATGCAACGCGCCTCGTGATCACCTGTGTCTTCCCGGTGCCAGCGCCGGCGACCACGAGCAGCGGGCCCTCGCCGTAGGTGACGGCCGCATGCTGTTCGTCGTTCAGGTCGCTCAGCAGGTGCGCGACGCCGTCGCGAAACGCCCGCGGCGACCGGACGGAGACTCCCGTCCAAACCGGGATCTGGTCGGCTCCGGAGGGTTCGCTCTGCTGCGGAGCCGCGCGACGCCGTGCGCGCGAGGTCACCGGTCTCGGCGCGCCCCGCCTGGCTGGGCGGTTGCCGCCTCGATCGCTGCGCGCTCCTCTTCACCGAGCGTGGTCTCGCTCGTCCCGTCGATCACCCGTTTCACGTAGATCCGCGTGCCGACTCGTGCATGGAGTGTCGTGATCACGACGCCGCTCCCTCCATCGTCCAAGAGAGCGAGCGAGCTGCTCTGTCCGACGCCCGCATCGTCGTAGGCCTGGAATTGCACGTGCCCGATGCGACTCACCGCTCGGTCTGCGGCGGCCTCGAGTTCGACGAGTCGCGCCTCGCTCTGCGCAAGGCGCTTCGACTGATCGGCGATCGCGGCGAGCGCTCGAACGAGTTGCGCTCCCTCCGCGGCCGCCTCCCCCTCGCCAGTCAGCTCGTGCAAGGCACGCCGCACGGCTCGAGCGCGAAGCAGCGCCACGAGGGACATCACGAAGACGACCGCGACGAGCAGTGCGGCTGCACCGGCGATCAGCGAGGCGGTCTCTGCATCCATCCCCCAGATCGTATCAGCCCCCCTGTGCCACCTAACCGTCACGCGATCTCCGCTATCCTGCACGAGACGGCGAGCCAGACTCCGTCAACACGTCGACCGTCGACAGGAGGATCCATGGGAAGACCTGAGAAGCGCTTTCGGCCCGACCAGCGCCCGAAGACGGTTCGACCCACACCGGCGAAACGCGGCCTGACTGCGGCGGAAGAGGCGGCAGCAGCTTCGTACGAGGCTTCACTCAACGCACCGCGCGTCACACAGGCCCCGAGCGCGCCGCTGACCATCGGCAGCCGCACCGCGTCGACCCAGCGCCTTGCCGCCGAGATCAGCGCCGAACTGCCGGTGGTCCGTCGCGATCTACGGCGCATTCTCATGACGTATGGCGCACTGCTTGCGCTCCTCGCTGGGATCTGGGTCGTCGCGACGCTGACCGGTCTCCTCAGCGCCTAGTCGCCCGGAACCATGGCGCGCGTCGTCGTTGCCGAGGCGGTCGCCGCTGCCGGACTCGACGAGATCTCCGCGGCGGGGCATGAGATCGTCGATCTCGTCGGAGCCCCGCGAGAGAAGCTCCTCGCTGCGCTCGCCGGCGCCGATGCCCTCATCGTCCGATCACAGGTCCAAGTCGACGCCACGCTGATCGCAGCCGGAACCTCGCTGAAGATCATCGGGCGGGCCGGAGTCGGCATCGACAACATCGATGCGGTCGCCGCCGAGCGCGCGCAGATCCGCGTGGTCAACGCACCGAACGGGAACACGATCGCCGCCGCAGAGCACACCTTCGCACTCCTGCTCGCCGTGGCGCGCCACATCCCTCGTGGCGATGCCTCGGTGCGAACCGGTGCTTGGGCCCGAGGCGAACTGAAAGGGTTCGAGCTGCGCGGCAAGCGGCTGGGCATCGTCGGATTCGGTCGCATCGGCCAGGCGGTCGCCCATCGTGCGGCGGCGTTCGAGATGCAGGTGTCGGCCAGCGATCCGTTCGTGACGGCGCACCAGGCTGCGTCGCTCGGCGTCCGCCTGCTTCCGCTCGACGAACTCCTCTCAGCGTCAGACATCGTCAGCCTGCACGTCCCTGCCCTCGATGGCAGGCCGCTGATCGGAGCGGCTGAGATTTCCTCGATGAAGCCAGGCGCCATCCTTCTCAACGTCGCCCGCGGAAGCCTGGTCGACGAGGCCGCGCTCGCAGCGGCGCTTCGCTCGGGCCGGCTGGCAGGAGCGGGAATCGATGTCTTCGCCGTCGAGCCCCCCGTCGACTCTCCGCTCCTCGAGGCACCGAACACCGTCCTCGCCCCGCACCTCGGTGCACAGACGGTGGATGCGCAGGTTGCGGTTTCGGTCGAGGTTGCGCGACAGATCGTCGAGTTCTTCGCCGCGAGCCGCCGCTAGTCCGCCTGAGCTACTCGCCGCCCGCCTTCGTCGGACCGGGCGACATCGACGACGATCGGTCGGCCGAACCTGAGGTCGACCCCGCGGTCGGGGTCGACGTCGGAGACGTTGCGGTCGACGCGGTCCCGCTGTCGCCACGGCGTTCGAGCTTCGCCCAGCCGCTCCCCTTGAAGTGCACGCTCGCGGCGGTGAAGCGCCGCTCGAGCGCGCCGCCGCACCCTTCGTGCGCTCGCTGCGCCTGATCCTCGATGCCGTGGAACAGTTCGAGGGTCGCTCCGCACGTGGTGCACTGGTAGTCGTAGAACGGCATCAGCCCTCCCCCTCCAGTCGTCGGATCTCGTCGCGCAGCTCAGCCACACGGCGTTCGGTGCCGGCCACGACCGCTGCCGGTGCCTTGCCGACGAAGGCCTGATCGGCCAGGCGCGCCTCCGTTGCGGCGAGCTGTGCCCTCGCCGCGGCCAGGTCTCGTTCGCGCCGTGCCCGGTCCGCGTCGACCGTCGCCGCATCCGCATGCGGCGGAATCAGTCGGCCGGAGAGGGCGTTGGAGACGACGAGCAAGCCGCCCTCGCCCGCCGGCAGCGCATCGACGATGGTCATCGGACGCACGCGAGCGAGACGTTCGATCGCCGGCCGCATCCGCTCGCCGGACGCAGCGAGAGCTGCGCTGGCGGATACCGTGAACGGCATCCATGCGCCGGCGGGGATCTTCGCCGTCGTTCGCGCCGCGCGGACCTCGCGCACGAGGTCGAGCCACTGGTCGATCGCGTTGTGCTCCGGTCGTGCGCCGTCCGACGGACGCTCGGGCCACGAAGCGGTGGCGAGCAGCCGGCCATCTCCATCGCCACGCGGGAGGACCTCCCAGATCCCCTCGGTGATGAACGGCGCGATCGGGTGCAGCAGCCGAAGGAGCGTGTCGAGACCGTCGACGAGCGTCCACCAGACGGCGACGCGCTCGGCCGCCGGTCGCGATGCGTCCGCAAGCGTGACTTTGGCGAGTTCGATCGCCTGGTCGCAGTACTCGGCCCAGATCGCATCGTAGATCCGCTGCGCGGCCTCGGAGAACCCGAATCCGGCGAGGTTTCGGTCGACATCCTCGACCGCTGCGTCGATCCGCGAGGCGAACCAGGCGCCGAACTCTCCTGCGGCGGAGCGCACGCTCGCCGCGTCTGGTCGCTCGCCGCTCGCCTCGGGGGGACGCGCGCCGAGCACGTAACGCGCCGCGTTCCACAGCTTGTTCATGAAGTTGCGCGCGTTCTCGAGCTTCTCCGGAGAGAGTCGCTGGTCGGCACCGGCAGAGGTGCCGGCAACGAGTGCGAATCGCAACGCGTCGGCACCGATCTCGTCGATCACGGAGAGCGGATCGACGACGTTGCCCTTGGTCTTCGACATCTTCTGCCCCTCGGGATCGCGGACCATCCCGTGCAGGAAGATCGTCTCGAACGGCGGCTCGCCCATCAACTCGATCCCGAGCATCATCATCCGCGCCACCCAGAAGAAGAGGATGTCGTGGCCCGTCTCCATCACCTGCGATGGGTAGAAGCGCTTGAGGTCGCTCGTCTGGTCTGGCCAGCCGAGCGTGCTGAACGGCCAGAGTCCGGAGCTGAACCAGGTGTCGAAGATGTCGCTCTCTTGCACCAGGCTCTCGGCGAGCGCACCGCACTCCGAACATCCGCTCGGCCCCTCGGCGCGATCGCTGACGGTGATGTGGCCGTCGTCGCAGTACCACGCGGGGATGCGATGTCCCCACCAGAGCTGGCGACTGACGTTCCAGTCGCGGATGTCGGTCAGCCAGTGCTCCCAGGTCTTCTCGAAGTGCGAGGGAACGATCCTGGTCTTCCCCGAACGCGTGGCCGCAAGTGCCTTCTCGGCGAGCGGCTTCGCCTTGATGAACCACTGCGTGCGCAGTCGAGGCTCGAGGATGTCGTTGCTGCGCTGGCAGCGCGCCGGATTCGACGCGTGCGGCCTGGACGAAACCAGGAGCCCGCGGTCGTCCAGCGCGGCCACGATCGCCGACCGCGCGGCGAATCGGTCCATTCCGGCAAACGGGGTCGGCGAATCGGCGACGATCCGCGCCGCTTCGTCGAGGATCGTCGGTGCGGGAAGGTTGTGGCGAAGGCCGACCTCACGATCGTTCGGGTCGTGTGCCGGCGTCACCTTCACTGCGCCGGTGCCGAATGCAGGGTCGACGAAGTCGTCGCCGACGATCGGAACCGCGCGATCCACGAACGGAACGACGACCCGGCGGCCGATCAGGTGGGCGTAGCGCGGATCGCCAGGGTGCACCGCCACGGCGGTGTCTCCCAACATGGTCTCGGGACGCGTCGTCGCGACGACGATCCCCTCGTCCGGACCGCCGCCCTCCAAGGGGTAGCGGATCTCCCAGATGCTCCCGCGCTCTTCGACAGCGATCGATTCGAGGTCCGACACGCTCGTCTTGCAGCCGGGACACCAGTTGACGAGTGCCTCCGTGCGATATGCGAGACCGCGTTCGTACAGAGTGGCGAATGCCGTCCTCACGGCACGACTGGACACCTCGTCCATCGTGAATCGCGTTCGACCCCAGTCAGCCGAGGCGCCGAGACGACGAAACTGCGCGAGGATCACGCCGCGCGTCTCCTCCATGAATCGATCCATTCGCTGCAGGTAGCGTTCTCGACCCAGGCTGCTCCGGCTCTCCCCCTCGTCGGCGATGATCTTGTCCAATACGAACTGCGCCGCGATGGAGGCGTGGTCGACGCCCGGGAGCCAGAGCGTGGGCCGCCCGCCCATCCGTGCCCGACGCGTCAGCAGATCTTCGAGCGTGACGAAAAGCGCATGTCCCACGTGCAGGCCGCCGGTGACGTTCGGTGGCGGCATGATGATCGTGAACGGCGGTAGATCGGACCTCGCCGCGCGCTCCTCGCCGTCTGGACTGCCGTAGTCGCTTGCCGCCCAGCGCGCCGCAACATGCGGCTCGATCTCGCTCGGCGTGTAGGACGTGCCGAGTTCGCGGGTTGCGCTCACGCCGAAGCGCGCGGAGTCGAGGTGCGCGGCCGCCGCAGCGAGCCCGCCCCCTGCGACCCGCCGAGTGCCGTGCCGCCGAGTTCGGATTGGCTGAGCAGGAGGGGCGGCGCCCCGTCTCTGACGGACTCTTCGGTCACCACGCAGCGTCGAACGTCGCGCCGATCAGGCAGCTCGTACATCGTGTCCAGGAGCGTCTCTTCCAATACCGCGCGCAGGGCGCGCGCACCGGTCTTCCGCGCCAGGGCCTTCTCCGCCGTCGCGCGAAGCGCACCTGCGGTGAACTGCAGCTCGACGGAGTGGAGTTCGAAGAGGCGCTGATACTGCTTGACGAGCGCGCTCTTCGGCTGCACGAGGATCGCCACCAGATCGTCGAGCGTCAGGCGATCGAGTGCCACGATCATCGGGAGTCGCCCGATGAACTCGGGGATGAGTCCGTATCGAAGCAGGTCGTCCGGCATCAGCTGCTCCAGGACTCGATCTCGCTCCGCGCTCCCCTTCGGAGCATCCGAGCCGAACCCGATCCCGCGTCGACCGACGCGATCCGCGACGATCTTGTCGAGCCCTTCGAATGCGCCGCCGCAGACGAACAGGATGTTGGTGGTGTCGATCTGCAGGTACTCCTGATGCGGGTGCTTCCGCCCGCCCTGCGGCGGCACGTTGGCGACGGTCCCCTCGATGATCTTGAGGAGTGCCTGCTGCACCCCCTCGCCCGACACGTCGCGCGTGATCGAGGGGTTCTCGGCCTTCCGCGTGATCTTGTCGATCTCGTCGATGTAGATGATGCCGCGCTGCGCGCGCTCGATATCGCCGTCCGCCGCCTGGATCAGGCGCAGCAGGATGTTCTCCACGTCCTCTCCGACATAGCCCGCCTCGGTGAGGCTCGTGGCATCGGCGATGCAGAAGGGAACATCGAGGAACCGGGCGAGCGTCTGGGCGAGCAGCGTCTTGCCGGAGCCGGTCGGGCCGACGAGGAGGATGTTCGACTTCGCGATCTCGACTCCATCGGTCGACGTGGGGGCGGCGATGCGCTGGTAGTGGTTGTGCACCGCGACGGCGAGCGAGCGCTTCGCCCGCTCTTGGCTCACCACATGCTCGTTGAGTGCTTCGTGGATCTCACGGGGTGTCGGTGTGGTGGCGCCCCACGGACTGGTCGGCGTCGGCGCGCTCGGAGAGGGATCCACGGCGATTTCGGCGCAGAGGGCGATGCACTCGTCGCAGATGTACACGCCCTGGCCCGCGATCAGCTTGCGGACCTGCTCCTGTGTCTTGCGGCAGAACGAGCAGCGATACGATCCACCGCGCGTCCCGCTCGACCGAACCCGACGCCCACCGGTGCGCGATCCGTCGCGTGGTCCGCCGCCGGTCACACCGTCGTCCGCGCCCGCCATCGCCTGCCCTTACTTCCTCTTCGGCGGAACGATCGCCGGGAGCTTGTAGACCTCGTCGATGATCCCGTAGTCGACCGCCTCCTCAGGCGACAGGAAGAGGTCGCGATCGGTGTCCTTCACCACCTTGTCCAGCGGCTGGCCGGTGTGCGCGGCAAGGATCTCCTGTGTCGACTTGACGAGCTTCTCCATCTCCTTCACCTGGATGAACACATCCGGAGTGTTGCCACGGAATCCGCCCGAACCCTGATGGATCATGATGCGGCTGTGCGGCAGCGCGAATCGCCGTCCAGGAGCACCGGCGGCCAGCAGGACGGCCCCCATCGACATGGCGATCCCCGTGCAGATCGTGCTCACGGGCGCGCGCACGTACTGCATCGTGTCGTAGATCGCGAGTCCGGAGGTGATCACTCCGCCAGGGCTGTTGATGTAGAGGAAGATCTCCTTTTCGGGATCTTCCGCATCGAGGAAGAGCAGCTGGGCGATGACCAGGTTCGCCACGTCGTCTTCGACGCCCGAGCCGAGGAAGATGATGCGCTCTTTGAGAAGGCGTGACCAGATGTCGTAGGCGCGTTCGCCCTTGCTGGACGATTCGATCACCATCGGTACGAGCATTGCCGGCTCCTCTCGCTTCGCCTCTCCTGCCCGACTGCGTCCTCAACGCGTCGTGGGGAGGTGAGTTTACTTGGCGGACCGCTTCGCGGGGGAGCGCTTCGCCTTGGCGGATGGGGAGTTCGCCTTCGCTCCAGTTCCTCCACGCACTGCGGCGGCCTCGGCGGCGGCACTCGACGGCGCAGCGGCGGGTCGAGGCGGTCGCTCCGGTGCCCAGCTCGGCCACGCGTGCGGGTTCGCGTCGAACCAGTCCTCCACGATCTTCTCCACCACGAGCGAGCGGCGGAGCGAGGCGCGGATGGCCCGACGACCGCGTTCCGACGAGAGGTACGCCTCGAGCTTCCGCTGCCCCTGAACCTGCGGCTGAGCCCGGCGCACCTCCGCATCGATGAGCTCTTCCGGCACCTGGATCCCCTCGGCCCCGGCGACCGCGGAGAGGACGAGCAGCGTGCGCGCACGACGCTCACCGCGATCGCGCAGCTCGGCACGGATCGCCGCGGCATCTTTCCCGGCCGCAGTCAGGTACTGCTCGAAGGTGAGCCCCTGACGCGCGATCGAGCGAGCCAGTTCGTCGACAAGCCCGTCGATCTCCTCTTCGATCAACGGATCGGGAATCTCGACGGAGGATTTCTCGATGGCGTGTTCCACGATCTTGTCCGCAAACTCATGGCGACCTCGATCCGCCGCGCTCGCCTTCAACCGCGACAGGACCTCTTCGCGGAGACCTTCGACGCTGTCGAGGTTGGCCACCTGCTTGGCGAACGCATCGTCGAGCGGCGGTGGGACGCGCACGCGCAGCTCTTGGATCACCACGTCGAACCGCGCGGGCACGCCGCGGAGCGTCGCCTCTTGGTAGTCGTCGGGGAAGGTCACCGAGACGGTGGTCGCATCGCCGACCTTGGCCCCGACAAGCTGTGTCTCGAAGCCGGGAATGAGTCGCTCGGAGCCGAGCACGACGGGCATGCGCTCGGATGCGGCACCGTCGATCCGCGATCCGTCTTCCGAGCGGTAGCCCGTGAACGAGATGATCGCGTAGTCGCCGGTTTCTGCCCCGCGATCGACGACGGGAGTCAAGACCGCGTAGCTGTCGCGAAGATCGTCCAGGACTGCGTCGACCTTCGTCTGATCCGGCGCCTCGAATGACGGAGTGAAACTGAAGTCGCGGTAGTCGCCGAGCTCGACCTCCGGTGGCACCGAGACGGTGGCAGTGAAGCGGTAGTCCTCGCCTTCGACCAGCGTCTTCGCCTCGATCGTCGGGCTCGCGAGCGGGATCGTCTCCGACTCGGCGATGGCGGCGCGGTAGCCGCGCTCGACCAGGATCTCCGTCGCCTCGTCGAGGATTCCCGCGAGCCCGGCGAATCGCTCGACGACGGCGCGCGGCGCCTTGCCGGGTCGAAAGCCCGGGATACGGCTGCGCGACGCGACCTGCTTCACTGCGCTGCCGATCGCCGACGCCACGGCGTCGACAGGCATCACGATCTCGAGTTGCACGCTGCTCTTCGGACCGGGTGTGCTGGTGACCTTCATGCGTTCAACGATAGCGGAGTCATCCGACCCTGCTGGTGGGCGAGGTGAGACTCGAACTCACACGTCGTTGCCGACACCAGCTCCTAAGGCTGGCGCGTCTACCGTTTCGCCACTCGCCCTCACTCATCTTCGGTGGAGCGGGCGGTTTCGTCCACCGCCGACCGGGTCCGCGCCGAGCTCTGCTGCGAGTCCAGGAGCGCGTCGATGACGGCGCGACCACCCCGTTCGGCGGCAGCGGCTGCGAGTCCTGCGGCGAACGAGCCGGCGATACCGCTTCGGTTCGATCGGGACTCGGACGCATCGCGGCCATCCGCGCTGCCGCGGCCGGTGAGCCATCTCACGCCGAGCAGGGAGAGTGCGATGAGCAGCCCGACAGCACGCAGCGGGTGCGCCCGAAGCTCGCTCACGATGTTTCCGCTCGGTCGGATCCGACGCGCGACGCTGCGCGCACCGTCGATCGAGGCCGAGCGAGCGCTGCGCACGTGTTCGACCTCGCGCGCCACGCTCGGACGCGATGCAAGGAGCGCTTCGACGCGCGCGTCGCGCGTTCGGCCGACCCCCCCACCGCTCCTCGCGTCGGTCAAGCGTCTCCCCCTTTGTCAGGGCGGATCCTCTCCGCAGCTCGTGCGAGCACGTCAGCAGCACGTGAAATCGAGCGACGCACCGCTCCGATCGACTCGTCGGCGCGCCCGAGCGCGTCGCCGAGATCCGCGACCACCGAGCCGATCGCTTCGTCGCCCAGATCTTCGACGGCGCGCACGGTCGCTCGGAACTCGGCTTCGCTGGCGAGCGGCATGAAGCGATCCGTGAACCGCTGCATTTCGAATGTGCGCAGCCCGAGCAGCAGGTCGATCAGCACGACGGCAAGGAGCAGCGTCAGTGCGAGCCCGCAGGCGGGTCCCGGAGTCCACCCGAGCGGCACCACCGCAACCAGCAGCGCAGCGACCCCGAGCGCCGCGCCGACCACGTACGATCGTCGGCGCCGGCCCGTCTCGATGCGCAGGATTGACGACGTCACGTGCGCCGCCAGCGACAGCAGGACGAGTGTCATCTGCGCGGCGCCCCAGAGCGGCGAACCGAAGAGCTCCTCACCGAGGACGATGAAGAGCGCGATCAGGAGGCCCAGGAGCGCGGTGACGACCAGCGAGACGACTAGCGCAGCGCCGAGAATCGTGGTCGCAACGTCGCGCGCGATCGAGCCGAGTTCGGCGCGAAGCAGCGCCCAGTGTCCGAGCACGAGGCTCCGAAGCGCGCCGATGAGCGCCTCGAGCGACTCGCCGAGGCTCGGCTCGTCACGACCCTTCTCGTTCATCAGGCGATGGTCAACGTGGTGCCGCTCTCGCTCGCAGCACGTACCGCGAGTCGCGCGGCGACCGCACCGGCAACATCCTTGAGCGCCAGGGCCGCCGGTCCCGGTTCGCGCTGTGCAACGACCGGGATCCCGGCGTCGCCGCCTTGTCGGACCGAGATCTCGAGCGGCACACGACCGAGCATGTCAAGGCCTTCGTCCTTGGCGAGCCGCTCCGCACCGCCGCGTCCGAAGATCTCCGTCAGCTCACCGCAGTGAGGGCAGGCGAACGACGACATGTTCTCCACGACTCCGAGGATCGGCACGTTCATGCGACGAAACATCGCCAGCGCCTTCGCCACATCTGAGAGCGCAACATCTTGCGGGGTGGTCACGAGGACTGCGCCGGCGAGCGGCACCGCCTGCGCAAGGGTGAGCTGCGCGTCGGAGGTGCCGGGCGGAAGGTCGACCACCAGATAGTCGAGCTCGCCCCACTCGACATCGCGCAGGAACTGCTGGATTGCGCCGCCGATCAGCGGACCGCGCCAGACGATCGGCTGACCTTCGGGGACGAAGAACTGGATCGAGATCAGCTTCACCGAATGGCGCTCGATCGGCTCGATCTTTCCGCCGGCGCTCGACTTCGGCGTGCCCGCTGCACCGAGCATCTGGGGGAGATTCGGTCCGGTGATGTCGGCGTCGAGAAGGCCGACACGCGCGCCGCTCTGCGCCAGCGCCACGGCGAGGTTGACCGACACCGTGCTCTTCCCCACGCCCCCCTTCCCCGAGGCGACGGCGACCACGTTCCGGATGTTCGGCAGGAGTCGCTCTTGGCTCGACGCGGCGGCACGCCGCACCTTCGCCCCCCAGCGAAGCTCGTCGAGGCGCACGCCGATTCCGTCGAGGGCGGCGCGGACGTCGCGCTCGATCACGTCTTTGAGCGGGCAGGCCGGCGTGGTCAACTCGATCATCAGGCTGGCGCTCGTACCGCTGAGCGCAAGCTCCTTCACCATCTCGAGGGTGACGATGTCCTTCCCAAGCTCGGGCTCTTGGACGGCGCGCAGCGCCTGCATCACCGTCGCCTCGTCGATCTGGGGCACGTGCCCTCCTTGCTGCTGCCGGGCTCGTCTCCTACGGTCGGCCCATCCGAGGAGCGCGGCGCGATCGTGCTCGGGGTGGGGCCGGCCGATGACCCACATCGTACCCCGCAACGCCGTTTGACCACGCCCCCTGTGGGTCATACGCTCAACCAGTCCTCACGTTGAGGAACGACGCGCGGAGCGTTCTGTGGAGGTGACCCGAAGGGTGGCTGAGGTCGACGTTCGTCTCGTCAACGTGACCAAGAGGTTCGGGGATCACGTCGCCGTCGACTCGATCACCCTCGACGTGAGCGACGGCGAATTCTTCACCCTGCTGGGCCCGTCTGGCTGCGGCAAGACGACCACGTTGCGCATGATCGGCGGCTTCGAGCAGCCGACCAGCGGGCTGATCGAGCTGAAAGGCGTCGACGTCACCTACCAACCTGCGCACGAGCGCGACGTCAACACGGTCTTCCAGAGCTACGCGCTCTTTCCGCACCTCACGATCTACGAAAACGTCGCCTTCGGCCTGCGTCGGTCCGGGGTCAAGGGCGACGAGTTGACGCGCCGTGTCGGCGAGGCGATGGAACTCGTCCAGCTCGTTGGCTTCGAGAAGCGCGTCCCCGCGCAGCTCTCAGGAGGGCAGGCGCAGCGCGTCGCCCTCGCGCGTGCCCTCGTCAACGAGCCGGCCGTCCTCCTGCTCGACGAACCGCTCGGAGCGCTCGACCTGAAGCTGCGCAAGCAGATGGGGATCGAGCTCAAGCGCATCCAGCGCGAGGTCGGCATCACCTTCATCTATGTGACGCACGACCAAGAGGAGGCGATGACCATGTCCGATCGGATCGCGGTGATGAACAAGGGACGCTACGAACAGCTCGCGGGACCCGAGACCCTCTACGAGCGCCCCGCGACGCGCTTCGTCGCCGGTTTCGTCGGTGCCAGCAACCTGCTCGAGGGGAGGATCGGCAGCGACGGAGAGAACTGGACGGTGACGCTCCCATCCGGTGCGGTCGTCCGCGCGCCGAAGAGTCTCGGCGACATCGGCGGCAGCGGAGCGATCGGCGTTCGACCCGAGAAGCTCACGCTGCTCGAGCCGGGCCAAGAGTCCAAGGGGAACGCGCTGGAGGGGACCGTGGTGGACACGAGCTACCTCGGCGTGATCACACAGTATGTTGTGGAGGGGAAGGGCGGCCTTCGGCTGCTCGTCAGCGAACAGAATCGGGATCGCACCACGCGGAACGACACCTGGCGACCGGGCGAGAGCGTCACGCTCACCTGGAAGCCGGAGAGCAGCTTCGTCGTCGGCGACGCAGCAGGCGCCTGAGGCGCAGAAAGGGGCACGGCAATGGAGACGAACAAGGTCCTGGGAACCGAACTCGACCGGAGAACGGTCCTCAAAGCGGGTGCGATCGCGGGCGCCGCCGCCTTCCTGGCCGCCTGCGGCACATCGGGCAGCTCCTCGGCGCCGTCCGAAAGCACCGACGGAACCGACTCGCCGAGCAGTGAGATCAACTTTGCGAATTGGACCTACTACATCGACGTCGACGAGGGAGTCGACACCGCCACGGCAGACACCTCCGAGAGCCTGCGCCGTTTCAAGGCGAAGTACGGCACCAGGGTCAACTACCAAGAGGTGCTCTTGGACAACGACGAGTTCTTCGGCACGATCAAGGCACCGCTCGAAGCGGGCCAGGACACCGGCTGGGACATCGTCACGCCGACCACCTGGATGGCGAAGAAGATCGTCGATCTCGGATGGGCAGAGAAGTTCGACAAGGCGAACATGCCGAACTTCGTGGCGAACCTTGCCGACGAGTTCAAGGGTCGCGCCGCCGATCCGGGAAACGACTACCTCGCGCCATGGCAGTCGCTGATGACCGGGCTCGGGGTGAACACCAAGAAGACCGCTCGCTTCACCACCGTCAGCGGCCTCTGGGACGCCACGCTCAAGGGGAAGGTCGTGCTGCTCACCGAGTTGCGCGACACCGTGGGCCTGGTGATGCTCGGAAACGGCGCCGATCCCTCGATGCCGACGAGAGCGACGTTCGACGCGGCAATCAAGACCCTCGAGGACGCGATCGCCTCGGAACAGGTTCGCAAGCTCTCGGGCCAGGGCTACACCGAACTCCTGATCAACGATGCCGCCTACGCGGCGATCGCCTGGTCTGGCGACGTGGGCATCATCCAGGCGGACAAACCGGAGCTCGAGTTCATCGTTCCGGACGAGGGCGGGATGTACGCAACGGACAACATGCTGATCCCGAAGGGGGCAAAGAACAAGTACACGGCCGAGCTCTGGATCGACTTCTACTACCAGCCCGAAATCGCGGCGGTCGTGGAGGCATATGTCCAGTACATCTGCCCGGTGAAGGGTGCCGCGGAAGAGATCACCAAGATCGATCCTGCGCTCGCCACCAACCCGCTGATCTTTCCAGACGACGAGACAAAGAAGCGGCTGCGCGTCTGGGGTGACGTGAGCGCAGAGGATCAGGCGTACTTCGACGAGCAGTTCAGCGCGGTCGTCGAGGGCGTCGGCGCCTGATCTTGCCGATAGCAGGGACGAGCACATGGGCTTGATTCGACGCTACCCGGCGCTCGTCCCGCTCCTCCTTCTCGGTCCGGGTCTCGCCTGGCTCGCCTCGTTCTACCTCGCACCGAACGTCCAGATGTTCGCGTCGAGCTTCTGGAGCGGAACGCTCGAGGGAGGGTTCAGCTTCAGCCTCGCGAACTGGGTGAACTACCCGAACGCGCTGGGGACGTACCAAGAGCAGTATCTCCGTTCGATCCAATACGGTTTCGCCGCGACGCTGCTCTGCTTTGCAATCGCCTTTCCGCTCGCCTACTTCATCGCCTTCAGGGCGGGGCGGGCACGCAACGTCATGCTCTTCCTCGTGGTCGCGCCGTTCTTCACTTCGTACCTGCTCCGCACCATCGGCTGGCGGACGATCCTCGGCGACGATTCGATCGTCCTCGGGCCGCTCAAGGCGATCGGGTTGATCGATCCGGCCGCGCGCATCCTGGACACGCCGTACTCCGTGATCGCAGGGATCGCCTACAACTTCGTACCCTTCATGATCCTGCCGATCTACGTCTCCCTGGAGAAGATCGACCGTCGGCTGCTCGAGGCGGCCCAAGACCTCTACGCGAGCAGCTGGGGGGCCTTCCGTCGGGTCACGCTGCCGCTTGCCGTGCCCGGCATCTTCGCGGGCTCGCTGCTCACCTTCATCCCCGCGATCGGCGACTTCATCAATGCCGAGCTTCTCGGCAACCCTGGGACGACGATGATCGGCAACATCATCCAGCGGCAGTTCCTGGTGGTGCGCGACTATCCGACCGCGGCCGCGTTGAGCTTCATGCTGATGGTGCTGATCCTCGCGGGCGTGGCGCTCTACGGACGGCTCCTCGGCACCGACGAGCTCACCTCCAAGGCGATCTGATGTCGGCACTGCAGCGGGTCGGCGCAGCGATCCTCTCTCGGGCACTCGCCGTCTACGCCGTGCTGGCCCTGGTCTACCTGCTCCTGCCGATCTTCATGGTTGCGATGTTCAGCTTCAACGACCCGATCGGCCGATCCAACTACTCGTGGTCCTCGTTCACGCTCGACAACTGGCTCACCCTCTTCCGCGATCCGTCGCTCGTGAAGGCGGTCGGCACGTCGCTGCGGATCGCGCTCATCTCTACCGTCGTCGCGACCTCCATCGGCACGCTGATGGCCATGGCGCTCGTCCGTTACGCCTTCAGGTTCCGCAGGGCGGTCGACCTCTTCGTCTTCTTGCCGCTCGCAACGCCCGAGATCGTCCTCGGGGCCTCGCTCCTCACGCTCTTCGTGACCCTGCAGATCCCGCTCGGTGAGCTGACGCTGATCCTGGCCCACGTCATGTTCAACGTCAGCTACGTCGTGGTGACGATGAAGGCCCGCCTCTCCGGATTCGACATGCGACTCGAGGAGGCGGCCGCCGATCTCGGTGCCACTCCCTGGCAGACCTTCTGGAAGGTCACCTTCCCGTTGATCCTTCCCGGGATCGCCGCGAGTGCCGTCCTCGCCTTCGGGCTCTCACTCGACGACTTCGTCATCACCCGCTTCAACGCCGGCCAGGTGCAGACCTTTCCCGTCTACATCTACCTGAAGGTCCAGAAGGGAATCCCGCCGCAGGTGAACGCGTTCGCCACGCTCTTCTTCGTTGCAACGGTCTCCCTCGTCGCGATCGGTGCGCTCCTCCAGCGCCGTCGCGCTACCCTCAAGCCGTGAGCAAGCCGACGCCGATCCCCGGGCACGAGGTCATCGCCCCGGTCTGGGGTCGTTCCGGCAACGTCGACGTGGAGCGCGGAGAGGGCGCCTGGCTGATCGACCGCGCAGGCGATCGCTGGCTCGACTACACCTCTGGAATCGGCGTCGTGAACACCGGACACGCACATCCGAAGGTGGCAGCGGCGATAGCGGATCAGGCGAAGAGGCTCATCCACGGACAGCAGAACATCGTCTACCACGAGCCTGGACTGCGGCTCCACGAGCGCCTGAGCACGCTGCTTCCGGGCGGACCGTGGGGCGTCTTCCTCTCCAACTCCGGGAGCGAGGCGGTCGAGGCCGCGGTGAAGCTTGCCCGACGCGCGACGAAGCGCCGCGTCATCCTCGTCTTCCGAGGCGGGTATCACGGTCGGACGGCGCAGACGATGGCCATGACCACGGCGAAGAACGTCTACCGCGGGCACTTCGAACCGCTCCCCGGTTCCGTCTACAGCACCGCGTACCCCTACTGCTATCGCGCACCGGTCGCCGCACGCGATGCGCGCAGTTCTGGCGCCTCTGGTTCGTGTGCGGGCTGCAGCTGTCGCTGGGAAGAAGAGTGGGATCTCACGCTCCACACGCTCGCGAGCGCTGACGACGTCGCCGCCGTCGTCGTCGAGCCGGTCCTCGGCGAAGGCGGGTATGTCGTGCCGCCGTCCGGCTTCCTTCCCCGCCTCAGGCAGCTGACCAAGGAGCTCGGCATCTTGCTCATCGCGGACGAAGTGCAGACGGGCTTCGGTCGCACGGGGAAGATGTTTGCCGTCCAGCATCACGGCGTCGAGCCGGACATCCTCGTGATGGCGAAGGGGATCGCGTCGGGCCTGCCGCTCTCGGGCATCATCGCGCGAAAGGAGCTGATCGAGAGCTGGTCGCCCGGAACGCACGGCGGGACCTATGGCGGCAACGTGGTCGCCTGCGCCGCAGCCCTCGCAACGCTCGATGTCATCCAGGAAGAACGCCTCGTGGAGCGAGCGGCGGAGCGCGGCGCCCAGATGCTCGACGGACTCCGTCGGATCGCGACGGGTCGCGCAGGGATCGGCGATGTGCGCGGCCTCGGCCTGATGCTCGCCCTCGAGTTCGTCAAGCCGAACGACGGCGACGGACGCACACCAGACCCCGATGCCGTGAAGCGCGTGATCGCCGAAGCGGCAAAACGAAAGTTGCTGCTCCTCTCCGCCGGCTCCTACGCCCAGGTGATCCGCATCATCCCTCCGCTCGTCACCACGGCAGACGAAGTGGAGCTAGCCCTTGGGATCCTCGAGGAGTCGCTCGACGCGGCCGGTGTGACGCGCAGCTAGACGTCCGCCGCTCCGAGCAGTTCGACCGGCGCGTCGGGAAGAGGATCTGAGCGCTCAGGGACCCACCTGGCCACGAGCGCACGGGTGCCCGCGACGCCGAGTTGCGCAAAGAGCGACGCAAAGCGCTCCCGCTGGGTCGCGATGATCTCGCCGTTCCCCGCAACCTCCCACAGCTGTCGCTTGAACGGCCCGAGCGCCTTCTTCCGCGTTCGATAGATGAACTGCTCCTCGCTGTCGCCGGGCTTCGCTTCATCGGCCGCGTTCGCGTGCAACCAGGCGGCAATCTCGCTGCGCAGCTCCGCAGGGAAGGCAGGATGGTCGAGGAGCGCGTTCTGGAATCCGGTGGCGAGATGGACCTCGGCGGTTCCCACCTCGGGGAAGCGATGGAAGAGCCGCTCCGGAAGCGTCGAAGCCCCGTGCTGCACCGCTCCCGCGAGTCCGCGCTCGCGCGCCAACGCGCCAAGGCGTTCCAAGACCCCGAAGTCGAGTGCGACGTCTGCGACCCCGCCGCCCGGGAGCGGCACGCCGCCATGGCTCGTCCCGGTCTGTACCGAGACCTTGCTCAGACCGCGCGCACCTGGGCTGCGGCGAGCGAGTCCTGCGTCGAAACCGTCGAGGAACGCCGAGAGCTCTTCGACCGTCGAATTGCTGCTGCCGACCTCGCCGATCTCGCCGCCGATGGCAACGTCGATGCCGCTCGGCTCGATCGACCGGATGAACGCGGCCATGTCGGCGGTGCGCTCGATGTTCAGGTGCTGCTGTTCCGCGACGGTCCCCCTGTCGAGGTCGACCAGGGTCGATGCATCGATGTCGATGTTCCGGTATCCAGCGTCCAGGGCGAGGCGGCAGGCACGCGAGATCTCCTCGAGGACCGTCTCGGGGTCGACCGAGTACCTCCGTGCGACGAACTGGTAATGGTCCCCTTGGATGAAGAGCGGGCCGTGCCAGCCTGCGGCGATCGCGGCCGCGTACAGGCTCGTGGCGTAGTCGACCGGACGTTGGAACGTGTAGGTCTGTTCGGAACGGGCAAGTTCGAAGATCACCGCCGCGCCGTCGATCTCCGCCGCGCACTCCAGCGCGCTCCGGGCCGTGTCGAAGACTTGGGTTCGAAGGTTGATCGCAGGGACGGTGAGCCCGTCGTAGGCGCCCGCGGCACGCGCCGCATAGAGCGGAGCGATGCTCGCGCTGTAGGCACCGCTCGCACGAGCGGCAGCACGCGCGAGCCACTGGGCACACCTGACGGTCGGCTCGTCGGGCGAGAAGGCGGCGCTCCAGGCAAGGGTGGCCGCGCCGCGCCGCCGCAGCGCCTCCTTGTCCAGGATCGTCAGCGCGCCCGTTCGGTCGACGCGCATCGAATCTCGGAGCTGCTGGAGAAGGTCGACAGGAGAGGTGGCGACGCTGGTCATCGACAACGGCTCATCGGAACGCCCTCATGCACCGATGATAGCCCGACGTCACCGCACTCTCGTCATCGCGCGCCGTGTGCTCACTGGAGGATCCGCATCCGCTCCGCGTGACGCGCCTCGTAGTCCGCCTGAGGGATGCCGCATCGTTCGGCAAACTCCGGCACGGCGGCCCAGGCAAAGTCGTCCCACGCGGCGCGCGCCGAGTCCCAGACGGCGAGCAGCGCCGGCGCCCGACGAGTCGCCAGATCGGCGACGCGCATGAGGTGGGCCGCAACCAGGCGCGTTCCATCGAAACAGAGCACGACCCCCAGCCGACGCAGATCGTCTTCGGGGACGCGAAGCGGATCTGCGCGCAGGGCGCGTAAGAGTTCGGCGAGGCCTGTGCCGCGCGACTGGATCAGCGCAGGAAACCCACGACCCAGGGCCCGAAGCGCAGTGCGTGCCGTTGTCGGATCGAGCTCATCAGGGAGACCGGCGATGCGAAGACGACTGGCTCTCGGGCTGCGCGGGGCGCTCCCCGCTCGCGGGTCGAGGCAGCCGATCCCCGATGGGTCGGCGAGCCACTCGAAGTGATCGCCGCGCTCGACGACGATCTCGCGCGCGTCGCCGCCCGCCGCGGGAATCGGCGAGGCGTCGGCGAAGGCGTCGGCGACACGCGCACCGAGCCGACTCTCCTCGCTGACGACGACGAGCGGAACGCCTGCGTCCATCAGAAGCGAGACATGGGCGGCGATCGCGTCGCTCACCACTCCGCTTCGGACGAGATCGCCGAGGAGTTTCGCCTCGTCGCTCACCGAGGCTCCATGCGCAGGACGCCACGGGTGACCACGCCGTCGATCCAGGCAGATTCGTCCCCGATCCGAGTCGCGTTGCCGTGACCCGGGATCACGCGCGTCGATGGATCGAGCGTCGCCAATCGCGCAAGTGAGGAGATCATCGCCGTCTCGTCGCCGCCCGGCAGGTCGGTTCGCCCCCATGCCCCCTGGAAGAGCGTGTCGCCGCTGTAGAGGATCCCCGCCCCCGCATCGTGGAGCGAGATCGACCCTTCGGTGTGCCCTGGCGTGTGCATCACCCTGAGGTTGATCTCGCCGGCAGTGATCCGATCGCCTTCCTGGAGGTCGCGCGTGGGCACCACCGCAGGGATCGGAAACGGTGCCGCCATCGGTCGGGGCCGCTCGAGTCGATGCCGATCCAGTGGATGGACTCCGATCGCAAGCTCGCGTCCTTCGTTTGCGCGCACATGGTCGGCGAGCGCTGCGAGCTCTCCCGTGTGGTCCCAGTGCCCGTGGGTCGAAAGCGCCAGCACCAAGCGCCATCCGCGGCTCGCCAGCGCCGCGACCAGTTCGGCGAGCGACGGGATTGCAGGATCGATCACGATCGCCTCCCGTCGCGCCGCGTCTCCGATCAACGCAACGTTCGTTCGGAGCGGACCGATCGGGAGCACGAGCAGTTCAGCCGCCACGACGCTGCCTCAGTCGCTGCGCCGCCGGGCTGAACGAACGAGGATCGAGCTCGTCTCGAAGGGTTGCCTCGCTCGCACCGGTGAGTCGCAACAGATCCTCGAGTGACGCTGCGCTCCGTTCGGACGCTGTGCGGTCGATCGCCTCGGCCACGCCAGGGTGAGAGCGTCGACGTGGGCGCTCGGTGAAGCCGACGCGGGCTCCGCCTCGGCCACCGAGCGAGGCGGCGTACCGAAGCGCCCAGAGGAGGACTTCGCGCGGCTCGACGGCATCGGCCGAACCGGGGGCGGGAACGAGCCCCAACACCAGGCCTCGATCTCCCGGCAGCGTGGCGGCGGCGCGCCAGCCATCCGGATCGCCGATCGGATCGAACATGAGGCTCTCCGCCGGCAGTTGCCCCCACTCCGCCGCGCTCAGCGGAGCGATCGGGGCATCGACCGCAACGATCATCCGATGTCGGCCGTCGGCAGCGGCGAGTGCATCGACGAGTTCGCGCCGCTCGTCGGCACTCGATGTCGACGCGGCACCGAGGCGGCCGGTCCGAATCGCGATGATGTCCGGTTGATCGAGAACGGCGCTGCGCACGGCCAGAGCGAGGTCCTCGCCCTCTCGTTCGACGACCATGCGAGCCGTCTGCAGGCCGACGGCGCGCGCTCGGCGCACTTCGCTCGCGTCGCTCGAGACGTAGGGTCCGCCGAGCCGTTGTACCAGGGCGAGACGATCTTCGAAGGTGGCGGCGAACGCGGCCGGCTCCAAGATCGTGGCGAACACGGCTAGATCGGCAGTTGGACGCGGAGCTGCGCGAGACTGAACCAGTTCGCGAAGATCACCACGAGGAGTACGCACACGGCGATCGTCACGATCCCCTCTCGGGCGGGACTCGCAGCAAACGAACTCCACCGGCTCCGCATCGACTCCGCGCGAGTCGGAGCGACGCCGACTCCGAGTAGCAGGCCGAAGACGAGACCGCCGAGATGCGCCGCATTGTCGATGCCGCCACCGACCACGCTGGTCCCCAATCCGAAGAGCAGGTTGACGAGGATCAACCCACCGATCTGGCCGAGCGCGGCCCGGACGCCGCGCTCGACGAGCGGACGATGCGCCCACTCTGCGCCGAGGGCGATCCCGAAGAGGGCGAAGACGCCGCCCGAGGCTCCGACCGACGCCGTAAACGGTGACCAGATGGAACTCGCGAGCGACGCGGCGACCACGCCGAGCAGGTACCAGAGCACCAGACGCCGCGGACCGTAGAGGCGCTGCACCAGCCTCGCCCCAAGGTCCATCGCGAAGAGATTGAAGAGAAGGTGCAGCGGGCTTCCGTGGACGAGCGCGGCGGTGAGCAGTCGCCACGGTTCGAGCGTGAGCAGGTCGCCTCGACCTGGATCGAGTTTGATCAAGGCGAGAGCCTCGAGCAGCGACGGAGCGGCAAGCGCCGCGACCGATACGAGCGCCGTCACGCCGACCATCGCGAGCGGCAGCGCTCGCTCTCGTCCTCCACCCCGTGCTCTCGAGAAGGCGAGCCGCGAGCGCAGTCTGCTGCCGCCCGTCTCCTTCGTCAGCCACCCGATGCGGGCAGCGATCTCGGCGCGGGCCGCGTCGGTCGGTGCATCCTGCTCTGCGCGTCGATACTCGCCCAACGCTCGCTTGAGGCTGCCGGTCGTCACGAGCAGCGCGGCGAGTCGCCGCCGGGCAACGTATCGAATCTCGCGATCGTCGCTCTCTGCTGCCCCTTCGAGCAGCCCGACCGCTTCGCCGTCGCGTCCGAGCCGAACGAGCGCTTCGGCGGCTCCGATGGCGCCACGCCCTGCAAGCGACGGCAGATCTGAAGTCGCGGCACGCGAGAAGAGCCCGAGCGCGCGCTCGACTTCGCCGGCGTCCAGCGCGTCGGCGCCGGCGTCGATCAGACGGCCGGCGTCTCCACGGCTGTCGAGTGCGTCCGCGTCGTGTCCTGCCGCTCGCTCCACGATGGGAGCGTATGCGATCGGCTAGGCCCCCGTCCTCGCGCCGCGCTCCCCTGCGGCGAGCCCCGCCAAAAGCGCCACGAACTCGGCCTCCTCGACCTCGGGGCGCGGGACGAACAGGGGCGGCGGCGTGTCGGTTCCGGTCGCGGGGAGCGTCGTCGCCTCCGCGTCGAGAGATGGACCGTTCGCCACGACGATGAGTGCGGCGCCGACCGATGCCGCATCCTCGGATGCCTGGCGAACGACGGTGTCGTCGAGCGGATCGATCAACAGCACGGATGAGTAGTCGGCCAGGTAGCGCAGGGCGAGCTGCACATCTCCCGCATCGACGGGAGCACCGCGGTCGCCGCCAGAGATCGGCGTCTGGAGCGACGGATCGCGAAGCAGGGCCACGTGGCCGATGCCACGGAGCGCCAACGAGAGGACAGACTGGTCTCCCGCCGCGTCCGCTCCGACCCGACCGACCAGCTCCACCTGTTCGCCGCGACGCACAAGTTCGGTCGCCACGCGCACACCGAGTCCCACGGCCTCGTATGCGCCACCGGCGCCGAGCGCCGCTGAAGGACTTCCGACGACGACGACGCCACGATCGTTCATGTCGACAGCGCCTCGCCGCGAATCTCCACGGAGAACCCCGCATCGCGCAGCGGTGAGGCGATCGTCGACGCATCGCCGACCACGACGATGCGTTCGGGCTCGCCGTCGAGATCGTGCGCGACGCGAGCAACCTCTGCGTCGTCGACGCTGTCGATCGACGCCTGGAATCGGTCGAGCTCGGCCGGTTCGAGACCGACGGCGACGAGTCCGGCGACCGCGGCCGCCACCGGGGCGGCGGCGCCGAATCGCAACGGGAAGGTGCCGCGCAGATACTGTCGCGCCGCTGCGAGCTCTTCGACGGATGCCGGTCGCTCGATCATCGACGAGATCTGTGCTCGTGCCTCCACCAGCGCCGCGGCGGTCACCGAACTCTCCACCGCCGTGCGCGCGGTGAAGGGTCCGCGTCCGCGACGGAACTCGAATCCGGCGGCGGCACCGTAGGTGTACCCCTTCTCCTCGCGCAGCACGCGATTGAGTCGCGATCCGAAGAGTCCGCCGAGCACCTCCGAGTGGATCAGCGCGGCGTAGAAGAGCGGATCGCGACGGGATCGACCGACCTTGCCGATGCGCAGTTCCGACTGCACCGAACCGGGTCGATCGAGCAGCACGAGTCGAGGCGCCTCGTCCGGTTGGGTGCGCTCGTCGGACGGCGTGTCCGGTGCCGCACCGTCTCGCCACGTGCCGGCGCGCAGCTCCGCAATCGGACTCGAGTCGACGATGCGAGCAACCGCCTCGGGGTCCACCTCGCCCGCGATCACCAGCGTCGGCACACCGCCGGCGAGAAGCTGCCGGTGCCGCTCCAGCAGCGCCTCGCGACTGATGCGCGAGACGCTTTCGCGGGTCCCCCCGATCGGGCGCGAATACGCCGCGGAAGGAGCGTAGATCTCGGCGATCAGCGCCTCGCTGGCGCGTGATCGAGGACTTGCATGCGCCTGCTCGATCGCAGCAAGCCGCAGCGCCTTGACTCGCTCGATTTCGCGCTCCGGTAGGCGCGGTGCCAGCGCGATCTCCGCGATCAGTTCGAGGATTCCGGCAAGGCGGCTCGCTGGAAGCGACGCGCCGATGACGACGCTCTCCCATCCAGCTTCGGCTCCGATCTTCGCGCCGAGCACCTCGCTCGCCTCGACCAGTCCGTCCGCATCGTGCCGCTCTCCCCCCTCGGTCAACAGCCGGGCGAGGGCGGCCGTCAGCCCCGAACCATCGGCAGGCTCCCCCGCCGCCCCACCCGGAAGGAGGAGCTGAACGGAGGCGAGAGGTCGAGCCGGCATCGGCACGACGATGACGCGCAGGCCGCCCGCCGCCGTGTGTTCGAAGGATCGAGGGAAGCGGTACTCGCGAGCGGCGCCCGGGCCCGGTCGCTCGCCGATCATGCTGTCGCCTCGGCGCCGTGCTCGATCGGCTCGTACCAGAGCACGACGCGATTCTGGGCAGAGAAGATCTGTGCCGCGCGCTGGACCTCGTCGGCACCGACGCCCTGGTAGATCGCAAGATCTCGATTGATTCGACCAGGATCGTCGAGGAGCGTCGCATACATGCCGATCTGATCGGCGATCGACTCCGGATCCGAGCGCAGCGACATCTCCTCGGATTCGATCAGCGCGCGAGCGCGCTCCATCTCCGTTGCCGTGGGTCCGCGGTCGGCGAGTGCGTCCAGTTCCTCCAAGAAGAGCGCTTCGAGCCGCGCGGCGTTCGCGCCAGGGCGGAGGGTCGCCGAACCGACCACGAGCGACGCGCCGCCGACGAACGGCAGGACCGAGAGTCCTGCGTCTTGCGCGACCTGCTCCTGGCGCACAAGGCGACGAGTCAAGCGGCTTCCGCGCCCACCGGCCAGGATCTGACAGGCGATCTCCAGTGCGGGAAGCTCGGGGCTCCCGAGCAGAGGTGCGCGATAGGCGAGATGGAGCCGCGGATCTGGGACGCTGTCCTTCACCGTCTTGCGCACCTCGCCGCCGAGTGGCGCGCCCAGCGTGAGGTCTGGGTGGTTCGGGAGCGCCTCGTTGGCGGCGATGCCCCCGAAGAACCGTTCGACGGCAGCGACGATCCCCGCCTCGTCGATGTCGCCGACCACGGTGAGCACCGCGTTGTTCGGCGCATACCAGGCGGCGAAGAAGTCGCGGACGTCCTGCAGGCTCGCCGCGTCGAGGTCCTCCATCGAGCCGATCGTCGGGTGGTGGTACGGGTGTCCGGGCGGGTACGCGAGCGCGAGCAGCTCGAGGTAGGCGGTCCCGTACGGCTGGTTGTCGTAGCTCGAGCGCTTCTCGTTCTTCACCACATCGCGCTGGTTGTCCAGATTGGCCTGGTCGAGTGCGGCAAGGAGCGTTCCGAGTCGATCGGCCTCCATCCAGAGCACCAGCTCGACCCACTCGGCCGGAACGGTGGCGAAGTAGTTCGTGCGATCGAGCCAGGTCGTGGCGTTGGCGCTCCCGCCCACCGATTCGATCAACGACAGGTGCTCGGCCTTCGACACATTGGCAGAACCCTGGAACATCAGGTGCTCGAAGAGATGCGCGAATCCCGTCCGACCTGGGCGCTCATCCTTTGAGCCGACGTGGTACCAGATGTTCACCGTCGCAATCGGAGCGGTCCGATCGAGCACCGTGATGAGACGCAGCCCGTTGGCGAGCCTGTGCTCTTTCAGCGGAATCGGGTGCGGACCAGCCATGCCCGTCCGCCGCAGCTAGTTCAGCGGAAAGAGTGCGAAGAGCGCGGCGCCGACGATTCCGACCGCCAGCCCTTGTGCGGCGATGATCAGCGCGGTGCGTCGGTCTGCGGCGAGCGCAGCGGGATCGGCCACGCGCGACATGTTGCCGATCGTTTCGAAGTTGAAAGTTCCGGCAAGACCGTACGCCATGCAGAAGCGACGACGAGCCTGGATCCATCCGATCGCCGCACCGGTGAGCGGAAGTGCGATCAAGAGGCGCGGACCGATACCGCTCGGCGCGCCGAGTGCCATGAGCGCACCGCCGAGCACGATCGTCGCGATCAGCCCAGCCTGAGCCGCCCGTTGGCGCCGCGCGATCTCTTCAGGGCCGATGTTGCACGCCCCGGCGACATACTCGAGCTGCATGTCGTCATCGTAGCGGCTCGCGGAGCCCCTCGCCGCCGAGCGAGCCGATCGCGACCGAGGCGAGCGCGCGGCGCACCGAGAGCGATTCGGCGACGGCAACTGCAGTCTCCGCGGTCGTCAGACAGAGCACGCCCTCCTCCACGGCGGCAAGTCGGATCTCCAAGGCATCGCGCAGGACGCCGCTCTCTGGCGACGGCGTGTTCACCACCGCACAGATCGAGCCCGACCGAATCAGCTCGACGATCTCGGGGGCGCCGCGCGCGCTGCCGCGGCCGAGCGGCGCCACCACGGCTGCCTCCACGCCGATCGCGGCCAGCGCATCGCGCGTTCCTGGCGTCGCAGCGAGATCGTAGCCAGCCTCCACCAACGGCCCCGCCAGCTGCGGCAGCAGTGCCTTGTCGCGATCCGCGATGCTGAGGAGGATCGTCCGCTGTCCGTCGCGTGGCAGCGACGGCAGGAGGTTCGCCGCAATCAACGCCTTCCCGATCGCATCGCGTGCGGTCGCCCCGATCCCGATCACCTCGCCGGTGCTCTGCATGAACGGGCCGAGCGTGGGATCCACGCCCCGAAGCTTCGCCGTGCTGAATGCCGGTGCCTTGACCGCAACGCCGTTCGGCGCCGACGCGATGCCGCTGCGGTAGCCGCCGTTCGCCAGCGAGTCGCCAAGGGCGATGTCGACGGCGAGCGGCACCATCGGAATCCCCGTCACCTTGCTCATGAACGGCACGGTCCGGCTGGCGCGCGGATTCACCTCGATCAGGTAGATCCCCTCATCGCGCACGATGAACTGTGCGTTGACCAGACCCCGTACCCCGATCTCGCGGACGACGCGCGTGAAGATAGAAGCAACCTCTGCTTGGCGCTCCGCAGAGATCCGCTGCGGCGGATAGACCGCGATCGAATCTCCCGAATGCACGCCGGCAAGCTCGACATGCTCGAGCAGGCCGGGGATCACGACCGTCTCGCCGTCGGTCACGGCGTCGATGTCGATCTCGATTCCCTCGAGGAAGCGATCGATGCGCAGCGGACGAGAGGCCGCGATCTCTCCGATCCGCTCGAGCTGCCGCGTCAGGTCGGCAGGCGTGTAGGCGAAGTCGATCGCCAGGCCCCCGATCACATACGAAGGACGCACGATGACCGGATAGCCGATCTCCTCGGCGAGCGACAGCGCCTCCGCGCGGCTGCGGGCGAGGCCACCTTGCGGCTGCAGGATGCCGAGGCGATCCAGGAGGGCGGCGAAACGGACGCGATCCTCTGTCTCGTCGATCGCCTCGAGAGATGCGCCGAGCAGCGGGACCCCGGCTGCGGCGAGCGGCGCAGCCAGATTCAACGGAGTCTGCCCGCCGAACTGCACGAACGCCGGAAGCGTCTCGACGCCCTCCGGCGACTCGGCGCGAACGATCTCCATGATCGACTCGGCATCGAGCGGCTCGAAGTAGAGGCGCGTCGATGCATCGAAGTCGGTGGACACCGTCTCGGGATTGCTGTTGACCATCACCGCCGACCAGCCGCGCTCTCGCAACCGCTCTGCGGCGCGGACGGCACAGTAGTCGAACTCGATCCCCTGTCCGATGCGAACAGGGCCCGAACCGATCACCAACGCGGCCGGTCGCGACACGGGTGGCGCTTCTGCGGGCGAGCCGGCGGCGGCGAAGGTGCTGTAGAAGTACGGGGTCGCCGCCGCGAACTCTGCGGCGCAGGTGTCGACCATCGCATACCCCGGCGTGAGACCGAGCTGCGCCCGACGCATCGTGATACGTCCCTCTTCGATGCCCGACACGCCGGCCAAGACCTCGTCACCGATCGCCAGGCGCTTCGCCGTGGCGAGGAGCGAGACCGAGTCCGGATCTGGACCGATCAGCGTGCGACCAGAATCGCGCACGCGCGCCTCGATGGAGACGATGCGTTCGAACTCTGCAAGGAACCAGCGAGTGATCCCGGTCGCCTCGTGGATCTGGTCGGTGCTCACGCCGCGTCGCAACGCCGCGAGCAGGCGCCAGAGACGCGAATCGGAGGGTCGCAGGAACTCTCGCAGACCCGCACCTCCGTGCGAGACGATCGCCGCGAGCTCGTCCGCCCACGACGGCTCCTCGGCCGTGGGGCCACTCCCCTTCTGCTCCATCGAGCGAAGCGCCTTGTTGAGCGCGGCGCCGAACGTGCGGTCGATCGCCATCACTTCGCCCGTTGCCTTCATCTGGCTCCCCAGCAGTCGATCGGCACCGGGAAACTTGTCGAACGGGAATCGCGGCAGCTTCACCACGATGTAGTCGAGCGCCGGCTCGAACGCCGCAACCGTGCTGCCTGTCACCGCATTCGGGATCTCGCGCAAGGTCCGACCGATGGCGATCTGCGCCGCCACGCGCGCAATCGGGTACCCCGTCGCCTTGCTTGCGAGCGCCGAGCTGCGACTGACGCGCGGGTTCACCTCGATCACCACGTAATCGCGGTAGTCAGGCGAGAGGGCGAGTTGCACGTTGCAGCCACCCTCGACGCCGAGCGCGCGGATGATGTCGAGCGAGGCGCTGCGCAGGCGCTGGTGCACCGGGTCGGGAAGGGTCTGCACGGGTGCAACCACGATGCTGTCTCCCGTGTGCACGCCGAGCGGATCGACGTTCTCCATGGAACAGACCGCGATGCAGGTCCCCTCCGCATCGCGCATCACCTCATACTCGATCTCCTGCCAGCCGACGAGGCAGCGCTCCACCATCACCTGGCCGATCGGACTCGCTCGAAGTCCGCTGCGGACGCGCTCCCAGTACTCGGCGTCGGTCGACACGATGCCGCCGCCGGTTCCTCCGAGCGTGAAGGCGGGACGGACGATCGCCGGGAGCCCGATCTGCTCGAGTGCGAGCGCCGCGGCAGCGTCGCGCGACTCGGCCGTGTCGCCTTCCACGATCGCGCTCGGAGCGGTCGGCTGACCGATCCGATCGCACATCTCCCTGAAGAGCTCGCGATCCTCCGCCGCCTTGATCGCCGTGAGCGGCGTGCCCAGGAGGCGGATGGGGTGGCGTTCGAAGACCCCAGCATCGGAGAGGGCGACGGCGAGGTTGAGCGCAGTCTGGCCACCGAGTCCGGCGAGCAGTCCGTCCGGCTGTTCGCGTTCGATGATCCGTTCGATCACCTCCACGGTGAGCGGCTCCAGGTAGACCGCATCCGCAACGGAGGGATCGGTCATGATCGTCGCCGGATTCGAATTCACGAGGATGGTGCGAATCCCCTCTGCCCTCAGTGCGCGGCAGGCCTGCGTGCC
Organism: uncultured bacterium; assembly: GCA_963923845.1. Classification (GTDB taxonomy): domain Bacteria; phylum Chloroflexota; class Limnocylindria; order Limnocylindrales; family Limnocylindraceae; genus Limnocylindrus. The sequence continues at coordinate 9,869 of CAWULR010000001.1, read as the reverse complement.
GGCGTAGTCGAACTCCGCCGCCTGCCCGATCACGACAGGCCCGGACCCGATGATCAGGACGCTCTTCGGCATCGAGGTCACGGTGCCCATCACCGTCGAGCCTCGATCGCGCGGCTGAACCGATCGAAGACCGGCGTGGCGTCGAGCGGACCCGGCGAACCCTCCGGGTGGTACTGGACGGTTTCGATCGGAAGCTCCGCATGGCGCAGCCCTTCGACGGACCTGTCGTTCAGGTTGATCTGGCTCACGTGGAAACCCGATGACGCTGGAATGGTGTCGCCAACCACCTCGACCTCGTGGTTCTGCGCCGTGACATAGACGCTTCCGCTCGGCAGGTCGCGCACCGGGTGATTCGCTCCGTGGTGGCCGAAGGCGAGACGTCGCGTCGACGCGCCGGCCGCGCGGCCGATGATCTGGTGGCCGAGGCAGATGCCGAGGAGTGGCACGCGCGCAGCGATGAGCGCCCGTGCCAGCGCCACCGGACCGTCGAGTCTGGCGGGATCCCCGGGACCCGGCGAGAGCACCACGCCGCGAGCGCCGCCACCCAGCACCTCGTCGGCCGACGTCGTGTGCGGATGGACGCGCACGCGGAAGCCACGAGTGCGCAGCGCACGAACGATGTTCGCCTTCAACCCGAAGTCGATCACCGCGACGAGCGGCTCGCCGGCGTCACCGTAGGTCTGCACGTCGGTCGGCGAAACCTGTCCGACGAAGTCTTGATCCTCCCATCGGGGAAGCGCGAGTGTCGCTGCGAGCGCCGCATCGTGGTCGGCCTCCCACGGAGCGGAGATGCGTGCACGCTGGGCGCCGGTCTCGCGGAGGCGACGGGCAAGGCTGCGTGTTTCGACGCCCGCGATCGCGGGAACTCCGTGCTGTCGGAGCAGCGCCGCGATCTGCGCCGCATCTTCCGTGATCGCCGCCGTCGCACTTGCGACGATGAGTCCGCGCAACCAGGGCTGCGACGATTGATCGTCCGAAACCAGGCGGCCGTAGTTTCCGATCAGCGGATAGGTCATCAGCACCACCTGCCCCGCGTAGCTCGGATCGGTGCAGATCTCCTGGTAGCCGGACTGGCTGGTGTTCACCACGAGATCGCCGCCGGCGGCACGCGGAGCTCCCCACGCGACGCCCGGAAACACGCTGCCGTCTTCGAGTGTGAGGAGGGCAGGGCCGTGGTCGCCGATGCGGGAGTCGACGACGGAGGCCGACTCTGGAAGCGGGATGAGAGAGCGACGGTACGGGGCCAGCGTTCTGCGTGCCGCATCGCTCATTCGTCCACTCCTCTCCGGCCTCACGGGACCGCCTGCGACCTCTCAGGATCGACGCGAAAGGACACCAGTCTCCTGGTGAGCCGGGTGGGATTCGAACCCACGACCTAGTGATTAAGAGTCACTTGCTCTACCGCTGAGCTACCGGCCCACGCGGAAGGATAGAGGAGCGCGGCGTTGGCCGCATCAGGCGTCGCGCACGCTCCCGTCGCCGCGCCGATCTCCAGCTAGCGCCGCCCTGGAATCGCTCCTTCGGCTTCCAGTTCGTCCAAGAAGCGGCTCAGCCTCGCCGCGAGCGCAGCGTGGCCAGCCGCATTCGGATGGAACGGGATCTCGCCGTCTCGTCCCCACTGCCACGGCTCGGCGGAACAGATCCTGTGGCCCGCAAACGCGTCGGCCAAGTCGGCCACGCGAACCCGGGGGTCGGCGACGGTTTCGATCGCACGCCGTACCTGAGCCCCGATCGCACTCCCCCACTCATCGAGGATCAGGAGGTCTGCATCCGAAAGTTCGTCCCCTGCGGCGCGGAGCGCGGAGCAGCCGTCCAGTCCCACGTCACCCGCCGACGGGAGCGAGTCGGCGTAGAGGACGACAACGACCAGCGCGTTGGGGGCCGCGCCGAGCACCTCGCGATAGAGTCGCACCAGCGAGCCGCCGAGCCCGTCGATCCGCGGCGCGAGCCGATCGGCGACGGCGCGGCACCGATCGGAGGGTTCGAAGCGACAGGCGGAGAAGAGTTCGCTGAAGCCGGTGTCGTTCCCACCGATCCCGAGCATCACGAGGTCGGTCGTCTCGTTGAGGGCCTGGGCCTGGATCGGTTCGCCCGCGCGCATCCGGCGATCGATCAGATCCGACACCACCGCCCCGCTGCACGACACGTGGGTGAGCGAGAGTCGAATCGAGACCGGATCGAGCAGGCGTGGCCAGGCCGGCCCACGAGCACAGACGCTCGGCGAACCGAGCACGACGAGGGTTCCGCGATCGAAGGGCACGGCCGCGGAGGCATAGCTGTCGCCGAGCACGACCAGGTGCACGAGCCGCGCCTGTTCGGGCGCGGAACCGACGCGACGCGCTGGCGGAACGGGAGCGTCGACGCTGAGCCCTGGGCCGCCGACGCCGGCGACGAAGGCAAGGAGCAACCCACCGAGCGCCGTCGCGATCGTCCTGATCATCGGCAGGGAGCGGTCTATCCCTTGAGCAGCTCGTCCACCGCACCGCTCAGCGGACGCGTCCCAGCCGCGATCCCCGCCGCCAGGCGTGCGAGTCGACCGTCGTGCTCCGCTTCAAGGAGTCTCTGCGCTGCGCGCGCTTCGACCGCGGCGGCGAGGTGGGCGGCGATGCGTCGTTCGATCCCGCCGCTGCGTCGCGACGCCGTAAGCGCATCGATCGCAGCGAGGAGCTCCCGAACGCCGCTGCCATCGACGGCCGAGGCGAGGAGCACCGCTGGTGCATCGTGTCCGAGCGCCAAGCCAGATCGCAATCGATCGGCGGCAACGTTCGCGCCCGGTCGGTCGGACTTGTTCACGACAACGAGGTTCGCGCTCTCCAGCAGACCCGCCTTCATCGCCTGCACCTCGTCGCCGCCTTCGGGCCCTTCGACGAGCACGACGACATCGGCGAGACGCGCAATGCCGAGATCAGCCTGCCCGGACCCGACCGTCTCGATGAAGAGCAGATCGAAGCCAGACGCCTCGACGAGCAGCGACACGGCGGCGGTGGTGTGCGAAAGCGATCGTCCGCTGCCTCTCGTGGCGATGGAGCGGACGAAGCGGCCGTCGTCTCCAGGCTTCTCGTCGACGCGCACCCGATCGCCGAGCAACGCACCGCCGCTCTGCGCCGAAGTGGGGTCGACGGCGAGGATCGCGACACGACGACCGCTCTCGCGCGCGAAACCGGTCAGAGCACCGATGAGCGTGCTCTTCCCCGCCCCAGGCGGCCCGGTGACTCCGATGACGGTGGCCCCTCGCCCGCGCGCCTGCGCGAGGTGAGTGAGCGCAGCTTGGATCAGTTCGTCTGCCGCGGCGCCACCGCGCTCGACGCTGCTGATCGCCTGGGCAAGCTCCCGTGTGGTGTGCAACGCGGCGCGAAGTCGCTCAGGCGCTTCGGACATGGGAGCGCAGGTAGGCGGCGATCTCCGCGATCGTGCTTCCCGGACCGAAGACCGCCGCGATGCCCGCTGACAGCAGATCGGCGCGATCCTCCTCTGGAATGATGCCCCCTGCCACCACGAGCACGTTCGAGGCGCCAGCCTCCCGAAGTCCAGCGACGACCTTCGGCAGGAGCGTGGCGTGCGCACCTGAAAGGATCGAGCAGCCGACGACGTCGACATCCTCTTCGATGGCGGCAGCGACGATTGCCTCTGTGGTGCGTCGGATCCCGGTGTAGATCACCTCGAAGCCCTCGTCGCGCAACCCGCGTGCGAGCACCTTTGCGCCGCGATCGTGGCCGTCGAGGCCCGGCTTGGCGATCAGGACACGGATCGGGGCGCTTCGTTCGACCATACGAGCATCCTACCCGTGCACGGCTGCCTTAGGAACCGAACGTCGGTAGAATGGCGGAGAGAGGCGGCGCTGGCCGCCGATAGCGGAGACGAGGGAGTCCATGGCCGAGATCAAGCACACCACCGACGCGTCATTCGAGGCGGATGTCGCCAACGCCCCGCGACCGGTCATCGTGGACTTCTGGGCTCCGTGGTGCGGACCGTGCAAGCTGGTCGCCCCCGAGCTGGAGAAGCTGGCCGAGCAGTACGACGGCAAGGTCGACATCGTGAAGGTGAACGTCGACGAGAACCCGAGCCTCCAACGTGCATTCAACATCATGTCGATCCCGACCATCGCGTTCTTCAAGGGCGCGGGCGCGCAGCCTGTCGGTGCGGTCGGATTCCAGACAGCCGAGCAACTCGAGTCGCGCTTCGGCCTCAAAGAGCTCGCCGCGAAGTAGCGCTCTGGGCCACGGCCGAGGACGGCCACCGTACCGACCGCTAGTCGAGCGCCTGCTCGTAGCGCGTCAGCAGCTCCTCGATGACGGCGTTCGAGAGATCCGAGGTGAGCAGCCCGCGCACCTGTCCAATCTCTCCCGGAACCTGGAAGAGGATGATGACCTGGCGGTGATCGCCGTTCAGCAGAGTCATGCGACTCCCGGCCCATGAACCGATGCTCACTCGCTCCACCTGGATGTCCTGGGTCTTCCGTGCAGCGGCCGCCCCTCGTTCGAACGCATAGGCGAGCGCGTCAATGGTGAGTGCATTCGCACGGTAGGTGACCACCGAATATCCCGTCTCGTTCCCCAACTCGAAGGTTCCTCCTGCCGATCGCAGCTCGCGCACGCCTGCCCCCCAGAGCGGACCGAGCCGCTTCTCGGAACATTCGCGACCCGAGTCGAGAGTGATCGGACTCCCCTCGAATGCCGCAGTCGGCACGGTGGATTCGAGATCCGCGTCGAAGCCGGGCGCGCGCTGAACGTCGATGCTCGGGTCGCACGGAAGGCTTCCATCGGGTGGTGGCGCTGCCGTACAGCCCACGGCACCGGCGCCGATCAGCGCAACCACGAGCAGCAGCACATGTCTCCTCATCAGTCGCCGACTCCGTCGAAACCGACCGGTGACGGTCGGCGCAGGCTGCCACGGGGTGGCCGCTCCAAGCCGTACTCTTCCATGAGCTGGGTCAGCACCCGCTCTGCCGCCTGGACGAGTTCTGGATCGCGACGAACGTTGTCGATGCACCAGGCGAGATAGCCGGGGTCGCGCAGTCCGACCTCTCCAACGCTGAGGCCCGCGTAGCGCCCGAACGCAAAGGGGCGCGCCCGCGCGGCATCGAGCGGGATGCGCGAACGTTGCGCAACTGAAGGGTCCACTCGTCGTCGCACCGGACCTGCCGGTGTCCCAGGGCGCGGCCCACTCGGTCGCGCAGCCGGTCTCGCCGGCCATGGCGCCTCCGGACGCCAGTTCACCTGCGTCGGCCTGCTCGTGCGCGCATTGAATCGCGGCTCCTCGGAGAGCTCGACGCGACCTGTGATCGGCGCCTCTGGTCGATGGCCGCCGCGCGGTGCCGCTGCCGGAGAGGGGGTCTCAGCGGCCCACGCCTCGGCAATGAGCGCTTCGGCTGCGGCATTGATCAGCGCCATCTCTCGAGTCGCCCGCCGTGACCCTGCTGGGTCGCCGGAAAAGTTGTCTGGATGATGCGTTCGAGCGAGCTGGCGCCGAGCGCCGCGAATCTCCTCGACGCTCGCGCCCGGCTTCAGGCCGAGGACTTCGTGGGGACGACGCCCTCCGCGCCTCATCTCAGACCCTCGCTCACCATGACCACCAAGTGTAGCCTCCTCCCTTACGATGAGCCGATGAAGAACGTTGCGAAGGCGATCGAGATCTCGCGACCGCTCCTCTGGCTGAACACCTCGATGCCGTTCCTCTGGGGAGCGCTCGCCACGCGCGGATCACTGCAGCCACTCGACCTGGTGTTGTTTCTCTTCTTCCTCTTCCCCTACAACTACTTTCTGCACGCCCCGAACGACTACTTCGACTACGAGACAGATCGACGCAATCCCCGCAAAGGTGGAGTCGAAGGCGCGCTCACGCCGAAGGAGCTCCTGGCCAAGCACGCGGCGGTCAGCAGCCTCGTGCTCGCTCCGTTCGCCCTCGTGACGGCAGCCTGGTTCCCGCCCCTCACCCTCGCGTCACTCGGGCTCTTGCTGCTCCTCTCCGCCGCCTACAACGCTCCGCCGACGCGCCTCAAGGGACGGCCGATCGCGGATTCGCTGACCAACGTGCTCTATGCCATCCCGCTGCAGGTCGGCATCCACGCCGCCGGCGGCACAGAGCCGCTCTCGCCGCATGTGATGATCTTCGCCGCCTGGGGGATCGGCGCCCATGCGCTCACCACCATCACCGATCGCGACGAAGACGAAGCGGCCGGCGTGCGCACCATCGCCGTTCTGCTCGGACGTCGCGCCACGGCGGCGTTCGCTGCCGCGTGGTTCGTCCTCGTCGGCGTCGGGGCCGCAACCATCACAGGAACGCCGCTCGCCTTCGCCGTCGCACTCCCCTACCTTTCGCTCTCCGTGATCGGCCGCGATGCGACCGGCGAGGCGGGACGACGACTCTATCGACTCTTCTTGGTCACCAACGTGATCCTCGGCGCAGGCATCACGATCATCGTCTTGCTGAACGCCCCGATCGCCTCCGCCGTCGCCGCCGCCGCCCTGGCGATCTTCGGCACGGCGATCGCGCTCGGCGCATCGGTGGGCCGCTCCGCACTCCGCGCACGCACCCGAGCGTGAACGGCACGCCACGCATCGTCGTCGTCGGCGCAGGCCTGGCCGGTCTCGCAAGCGCGATCCGACTCGCCGCCGCAGGACTCCGCGTCACCGTCGTCGAACGCGGCACACGACCGGGTGGGAAGATGGGACGCCGAGAGATCGGCCCCTACCGTTGGGACAGCGGTCCGACGATCTTCACCCTTCCCGAGCTCTTCGATCAGCTTTGGAGAGCGGCTGGCGCGTCGCGTCGCGACGACTTGACGCTGCTCAAGGTCGAACCGGCCTCGCGCACGCACTTCGCCGACGGCAGCGTGCTCGAGACATCGAGCGACCTGGTCAAGCTTGCGGCGAGCTTCGGCGCACTCGACCCACGCGATGCCGCCGGGATCCCCTCGTTCATGCGTCGCGGCGCGGCGCTCTGGCGAGAACTGGATCGAACCTTCTTCCGCTCGACGCTGAAGCCGCTCGATCTCCTCGCGCCACGATCGTGGCTCGCCGGCCTCCGCCTGGATGCGGCGACGCCGTACAGTCGCCGGATCGACCGAACGTTCCACGACGAACGGATCCGCCACGTGATGCGCTACAAGTCCATCTACCTGGGCTCCACACCGCAGAGCGTTCCCGGCGCCTTCCTCTCCATTCCATACATCGAAGCCAAGTTCGGCACGTGGCACCCGCAGGGCGGCATGCACGAGGCGCCGCTCGCCATGGAGCGGCTCGCCCGTCGACTCGGAGTGGAGTTCCGCTACGGAACCGATGCGCTCGGCAGCATCGTCGTCGACCGGCGCATCACGGCGCTCCGCGTCGCGCCACGGGGCTCGAAACCCCGCACGCTCGGAACCGGGCCGGCTGCACCGAATCAACCGGGCGAGGAGCGAATCGAAGCCGATGCGGTCCTGTTCAACACCGATATCGTCCACGCCCATCGCGACCTCATCGGCGATGAGCACCTCGGACGTCTCAGCCGCCTGCGCTTCACGCGCATCACGCCGTCGTCGAGCGCCTACATCCTGCACCTCGGTGTCCGGCGAACCTTCCCCGACCTCGCCCATCACACGGTGTGGCACCCCGAGCACCCGGGGGAGGAACTCGATCGGATCATCAGTTCGAAGGTTCCCAGCGGCGACCCTACGCTCTACATCCAGCATGTTGCCGCCACCGATGCGACCGCGCGGCTCGATGGGCGCACCGCGCTCTACGTGTTGACCCCGGTCCCGCCGCTCAGCGACCGACGCTGGTGGGAGGAGCACCGCGACGAGTACCGCGCAGCGACGATTCGACGAGTCTGCCAGCGAACCGGCCTCGCCCCCGACGAGATCGAGGAGCAGGCCGACTGGACTCCGCTCGAGTTCGAACGCGAGCAACACTGCCACGACGGCTCGATCTTCGCGCTTGCGGCGAGCTTCTTCCAGAGCGCCTACTTCCGCCCCGCCAACGCCTCGCCGGACATCGCGAACGCCTACTTCGCCGGCGGCGGGACGCAGCCCGGAGGCGGAATCCCCCTGGTCATGCTCTCGGCGTACATCGCCAGTCGCACCATCATCGAGCGGCTCGGGCTCCCTCTGCCGCCGAGCGAGGCGGGCGAGATCTCGTAGCACCGTCGTTCGGCGCGAGCATGCAGAGAGGCCGGTCCCCAAGGGGACCGGCCTCTCTGGCTCTGCGTCCAGAACTCGACGTCAGACCGCGATGATGCCGAGCTTGACCAAGAAGTACACGACGAACGCTGCGATCGAGACCCAGAAGAGGGGCTTCACGTCGCTCGCCTTGCCCGAGGTCACCTTCAAGATTCCGTACGTGAGGAAGCCGACACCGATGCCGTCCGTGATCGAATACGAGAGCGGCATCACGATCAGCGTCGCCAGGACCGGGAAGCCGTCGACGGCGTCCTTCCACTGGACATCGCGGATCGCCTCGAACATGAGATAGCCGATGATCACGAGTGCCGGCGCCGTTGCTGCGGCCGGGACGATCCCTGCGATCGGCGAGAGCAGCACGGCGGCGAGGAAGAGCGCCCCGGTCACCACGCTGGTGAGCCCGGTGCGGCCGCCCTCCTTGATTCCGGCCGCGGACTCGATGTACGTGGTGTTCGAGGAGACGCCGAGCGCCCCGCCCGCCATCGCCGCAATCGAGTCGACGAGGAGCACGCGATTCGAGCCGGGAAGCTGGCCCTTGCTGTCCAACAGACCGGCGCGAGCGCCGAGGCCGACCATCGTTCCGGCTGTGTCGAAGAAGTCGCTCAGCATGATCGAGAAGACGGCGAGGGCCACCGCGAGGAAGCCGGCACCGCTCGACCAGACGCTGAACATCGCACCGAACGCCTGACCGATCCCGACGAAGTTCGACGAGTCGAGCGGGCTGATGAAGCTCGCGGGAATCGACGAGACGCCGAGCGCCAGCGCCACCAAGGTACCAACGCCGATGGAAATCAAGAGACCGCCGGGTCGGCGGATCAAGGCGAGTGCGGTGAGCAGGCCTGCGCCGAAGATCGCAAGGTGCGGCATGTCCGCAACTGGGATCTCAGAGCCGCCGAAGCCGATGCCCGAGAAGAGGCCGAGTGGCACCGTGCCGGCGAACGACTTCACCACCACATTCGCCTCGAAGAGGCCGATCAGCAACAAGAAGAGTCCGATGCCCACCGCGATCGCTCGCTTCAAGTTGAGCGGGATCGCCTCGAGGATCGCCTTGCGGAATCCGGTGAGCATCAGAATCGTGATGAAGATTCCCTCCCAGACGATGACCGCCATCGCCTCGGCCCAGCTGAGGCCGAGTCCGAGGATCAGCTGGAACGCAACAACCGCGTTGAGTCCCATCCCCGCGGCGAGGGCAAACGGATAGTTCGCCACGACGCCCATGAGGATCGTGAGCAGGCCCGCGCCGAGTGCGGTCACGGCGAAGATCGCCTCGGCACTCGGGGCGCCGGCCGCGCCGATCGCTCCGCCCGCTGCGCCCGCGCCCACGTAGTTCGCGTTGACGAAGATGATGTACGCCATCACAAGGAACGTGGTTGCTCCGGCTCGGACTTCTGTCTCCACCGTCGTCCCACGCTTCTTGAGATCGAAGTACTTGGCAATGCTTGCCATGTAACCCTCCCCCTTGGCCGATCTGATCGGTCGGCCGACCGGACCTCCACCTCCGGACAGCCTCCGCGCCGCCTGGAGTGGCCGCCGAAGCGACCCGCGTCGTGTCATCACCAACCTAGGGTCGGTCCAGAGAGGCGACAAGTGGGAAATATGGGCAAAACGCCTTGAAGAGAGGAGTTTTATTCGTGCAACTGCACAAAACCTGACGGCCAGGGGGGTCTAGGTACCGAGCAGCCCTTCTCGCACCTCATCCACGGCGGCGGGGTCC